>QIBC01000378.1 GCA_003225215.1 Acidobacteriota bacterium | reverse complement strand
TGATGAGTATTCCTACGTGGCTCCCGATCCGCTGGATCCGAACATCATCTATGGCGGTCCGCGGTTCAAAGTCTCCAGGTTCCACCGCGATACCGGCCAAGTGGAAGATGTGACTCCATTCCTACTCGGCGAATTTCGCACGAATCGCACCATGCCGCTGCTCTTCTCCAAGAAAGATCCACATTTGTTGCTGCTCGGACTGAATGTAATGTTCAAGACCACGAACGGCGGCAAGAGCTGGGAGCAGATCTCGCCTGACTTGACTCGTCCCGATCCGGGAACTCCGGACAGCCTTGGTGTCTTTGCCGATTCAGATCCGCAGAAAGGCAAGCACCGCGGAGTTATATACAGCATCGCGCCTTCGCCGCAGGACGCGAACCTGATCTGGGCCGGTACTGACGACGGATTCATCCACGTCACGCACGACGCGAAGAACTGGCAGAATGTCACTCCGCCGGATCTCACGCCGTGGAGCAAGGTCGCGCAGCTCGATGCCGGCCACTTCGATGGCGAAACCGTCTATGCCGCGATTAATCGATTTCGGCTCGACGATCTGCACCCTCACATCTATCGCACTCACGATGGCGGCAAGACATGGCAGACAATCGTCAACGGCCTGCCCGACAACGCCGCCGTCAACGTTATTCGCGAAGATCCTCGACGGAAAGGCTTGCTCTTCGCCGGAACCGAAACTTCGGTGTGGGTTTCCTTCGACGATGGCGATCACTGGCAATCGCTGCAGCAGAACCTGCCCGCGACTTCTGTGCGCGATCTGGTCGTGCACGATGATGACGTTGTTGTGGGCACGCACGGACGTTCATTCTGGATCCTCGATGACATCACCGCGCTGCGCCAGATGCGTCCGCAGACTCTCTCGGCTGATTTCCTCTTCAAGCCGGCCAACGTCTATCGTTACCGCCGCGACGCCTGGACCGATACGCCGCTGCCGCCGGAAGAACCGGCAGGTAAGAATCCGCCTGACGGCGCCATCATCGACTACTTCCTGAAGTCTGCCGCCAACGACTTGAAGCTCGAAATCCTCGACGGGGCTTTTCATGTGCTGCGAACTTTCCCAAATAACGATCGTCCGGCGCCGACTCCAAAAGAGCTGCATGTACCGACTTATTGGGTACGCCTGCTCCAGGAGTTGTCGAAGCAGCCGGGCATGCATCGCTTTGTGTGGGACCTGCATTTCAATCCCCCAGACGTGCTCAGCCGTGATTATCCGATCTCTGCCATCTACCACGACACGCCGCTCGCTCCCCAGGGCATTCTTGCTCCTCCCGGCGAATACGTAGTTCGGCTCACCGTGAATGGACACGAATTCATGCAGCCTTTCGTCGTCAAAGGCGATCCGCGCGTGAAGGCATCTGACGAAGATCTGCAGCAGCAGTACGCGATCGAGCAAAGAATGGTGAACGCGCTGCATGACGATTACAGCAACGTGCAAGAGCTGCGCAGTCTCCGCGCGCAATTGAACGACTTGAAGCCTCGCGCCAAGGGAGCCCTCGCTGACTCGATCAGCAAGCTCGATCAGCAAGCGGGAGCGCTCGAAGCCGGGGGAAGTGGATTCGGCGCCAACCTCACCGGCCCGCAAGCTCAAAGCCTGACACGTCTGAACAGCGCACTCGCCCACGTCTACGAAGTAGTAAGCGTGGCCGACGCCGCTCCCACAACCCAAGCTGTCGCCGCCTCCGATAAAGTCGAGAAGGCACTCGCTGCCGCGATTGCGCGGTGGAACGAGGTCAAGGCTGAAATCACGTCGGTCAATCGACAGTTACAAAGCGGCGGCTTGCCTGCCATAGACCTCAAAAAGCCTGCGCCGGCACCGCCGGAAGATGAAGGCGGTGGCGACGAGCCGTAAGGCAAACGTGGGCCGATGCTGAGCTAGCCCGGCGGCAGACGGTTTTGTGCATCTCACAGACTGACTCTTATGCGTGGCTTTCCGTTACGAAAGCGTCTTTTGGCGGTGTTTCTTACCGCACTGCCGGCATTGCTTGCGCCCTCTCTGGTCGCGCAGCAGAGGACGGAAGCGGACTTTGTGATCCGCAACTTTCAATTCCGCAATGGGGAAACGTTGCCTGAGCTGAAGATCCATTACGTTACTTTGGGAGTCCCACAACGGGATACCGGCGGGCATGTTTCGAATGCAGTGCTCCTGCTGCATGGGACTGGCGGATCCCTAAATGGCTTCTTATCGGAACGTTACTCGGTGCTCTTTCAGCCGGGGCAACCGTTGGATTCGTCGCGGTATTTCATCATTATTCCAGACGGCATGGGTCATGGGCGTTCGTCGAAGCCGAGTGACGGGTTGCGCACGCGCTTTCCTCATTATGACTATGACGACATGGTCGAGGCGCAGTACCGGCTGGTGACTGCGGGGCTGCGCGTCGATCGCCTGAAGCTGGTGAGTGGCATCTCCATGGGCGGGATGCAGGCGTGGTTGTGGGCTGAGGAGCATCCGGAGATGTTGGATAACCTCTTCCCGCTGGTGTGTATGCCGGTGGCGATCGGCGGACTCAATCGTTTGTGGCGCGACTTGGCCATTTACCTTATTACCAGCGATCCTGATTACCAGAATGGGAATTCTACGTCGGAGCACGGGCTTAACCAGGCGATTGCCATGTTCGAGCTGGTAATCGATGCTGCCTCCCTTGTACGGGCGAACGCTCCTGACCGCGATGTGGCGGACACGCTGTTCAATATCTGGATGGGCGA
>QIBC01000367.1 GCA_003225215.1 Acidobacteriota bacterium | reverse complement strand
CATACACTCAATTGCGCCAAACAGATTGGTTTCGAACAGAGCGCGGCACTCGTCCATTGACATCGAGGCCACTGAATCCATTAATCCGTAACCGGCGTTATTGATCCAGGCGTCGATCTTCCCAAAACGGTTCTTAGCCGCAGAGACCAGAGCTTCGATCTGGCTACGATCGCGCACGTCGCAAACGACCGCCGCCGTACGATCGATGTCTCCTACTCGCCTCCGGGCCTCCTCTTGCCGCGCGAGGTCGCGCGAACTCATCACCACGCGGGCTCCTTCAGCGAGAAATGCGCGAGCAATGGCCTCGCCGATTCCCATGGAAGCGCCGGTTATCACCACTACTTGATCGCGGCAACGCATGGCTCTCGTTGTATCTGCACAATGCAAGTGGGTCAAGCCTGCTCTAGAATCGAACGAATGAGCGAGCTTCTCCCATTGTTTCCGTTGGAATTAGTTCTATTTCCGGGAATGGCTCTGCCTCTGCACATCTTTGAGCCGCGATACAAGGAGATGATCGGCGAGTGCCTCGACCGCGACTCGCCGTTCGGGATAGTCCGTGCCATCAAGGATGGCATCGCTCAGATCGGTTGCTCCGCAGAAGTAGTAACGGTCGTAAAGAGGTATGAAGACGGCCGGCTGGATATCGTCACCCAAGGTGCACGTCGATTCGAGGTGCTTGAGATCTTGCAGGAGCGTTCCTTCCTTCAGGCCGACGTCAAATTTCTAGTAGAAGAATCGGATGGGCCATCCGAAGCCAAAGAGAAAGCGTTGGATTTGCATCATTCGCTGCTGCTAATAGCCGCGAGCGGACAGGCAATCCCAACGATCGAACCTCCTGAAGACTTCCTCTCGTTCTATCTGATCTCGCAACTCCCAGTCGATCTGGACTTCAAACAAACCATTCTCTCGATGCCTTCGGAAGCGAGGCGGCTGGCGACGCTCATCGAATACTACGAAGCCATCCTGCCAAAGCTGGGGAAAATGGTGCAGGCGAAGAAGAAAAGCGGATCGAATGGGCATGTGATGTGAAGGCGGCAATAAGCGATAGGCAATCGGCAAAGGCGGATCGCGGCCTCTTTAGCCTATTGCATATCGCCTATTGCCTACCGCGCGCCGACGCGTTTTTCGCGCCCGCGTATAATTTTCTTGAGGTGATCTCATCTGTAATGAACCTCCCTACCACTCTGGGTGAACTCCGGAAAAGTGAATTTAGCGAACAGAGACTGCGCACGCGTCGTGTGAAGGACGAATTACGCGACAACCTGATTGCAAAACTGAAAACCGGTCAACCGATCTTTCAAGGCATCGTCGGTTACGAAGACACCGTTGTTCCACAGGTCGTTAATGCAGTTTTATCGCGGCACAATTTCATCCTGCTCGGCCTTCGTGGACAGGCGAAGAGCCGCATGTTGCGCGCTCTCACCGGTCTGCTCGATCCGCATCTGCCGTATGTCAAGGGATGCGAGATTCACGACAATCCCTATGAGCCTCTGTGCCGGCAGTGCAAACACCTCATCGCCGAAGAAGGTGATGAAACACCGATTGCATATTTGAGTCCACAGGAGCGTTACGTTGAGAAGCTGGCAACTCCGGATGTCACAGTAGCGGATCTTATTGGCGATATCGATCCCATCAAGGCTGCGCGGGGAGGACTGGATCTGGCGAGCGAGCTCACGGTTCATTACGGACTATTGCCGCGGGCCAATCGTGGAATCTTTGCCATCAATGAATTGCCGGACTTGGCGGGCAAGATCCAGGTAGCGCTCTTCAACATCATGCAGGAAGGCGATGTGCAGATTAAGGGCTATCCGGTGCGCCTGAATCTCGATGTGGCTCTGGTCTTTAGCGCCAACCCCGAAGACTACACCGCGCGCGGAAAGATCGTTACGCCTCTCAAAGACCGCATCGGCTCCGAAGTCCGGACGCATTATGCGGGGTCACTGGAAGAAGGCGTCGCCATTACCAGGCAGGAGGCATGGACCGAGCGCAATGGACATCCGCTACACGTGCCACAGTTCATCCGCGAGATCGTGGAACAGATCGCCTTCGCGGCCAGGGAAGACAAGCGCGTCGATAAGCGGTCGGGTGTAAGCCAGCGCCTCCCGATCTCCACCATGGAGAACGTAATCTCCAATGCCGAGCGTCGCGCATTGCGCAATGCCGAGAGTACCGTCGTTCCGCGCATTAGCGATATCTACAGCGCCATTCCCTCCATCACCGGCAAACTCGAACTCGAGTATGAAGGTGAATTGCGAGGAGCAGACACGGTGGTTCGCGATCTGATTCGACTCGCCGTTGCTAAAACGTTTGACTCGTACTTCAAAGATGGGAACATGCAGCAGATCACGCAGTGGTTCGATCTGGGAGGCCAGCTGAAATTTTCCGATACCGCCGGCGCCGCCGAACTGCTCGATGGACTGAAACACATACAGGGTCTCACGGAGAAGCTGAACGCGGTTGACGTGAAGCCGAAGGACAAACCCGAACTTGTAGTTTCCGCGGCGGAATTTCTGCTTGAAGGCTTGTACGCACACAAACGCATTGGAAGAAGCGAGGAGCGCGTCTTCACCGCTCCGGAGAAGCAGCATCATGCGGAGAAGGCGATTGGACGCGATGAGTTGCCGGTGCGAAACAGGCGGCCGTACAACTAAAAAG
>QIBC01000366.1 GCA_003225215.1 Acidobacteriota bacterium | reverse complement strand
CTTCTTTCGCATGGGGAACATTCGTCTGTTTTCAAAGCCCCTTCAGAAAGTTTCCTAAGTCCGTGTGTTCAATGTCGACCGTCTGCGCAGTTCGATGCTTGCGGGCCAAGGGATGATGTGCCTTGCTGAGAGCACTGCCGGTATGTCGATTCGGCAGAAGGCACAAGAGTATCTGTACGCTGCCAGCACGCTCCTGCGAAAGAAGCTCTGGACAAGCGTATCGGACAGGTCGCAGTAGCCTCGGTTGGTCGAGTGGGCATGGCAAACTCAACTTCCGCAGGAACAGCACTCGGAAGTTCCAACCGCCCATACGCCTCTTCACTCTGCTGAGCTAAGAGATTCGGATTCGCGTTGAACTCTTCCCAGACTGCGCGGTCCAAACGGCTGGCATTCGCAAGACCCTTGACGTTTCTCGATTGATGAGCGGGATCGAAGCTCGCGAAGTTGCCGAGCTTCATAGCCACGGCACTGGGCGTACGATCTAGCGCCTCCGCCAGCCGGATTATGTCGGGATTATTGCGATGGAATTTTCCAAACGGAGTGCGGCAGTAGAAGTTGAAACAGGCTAGAAGCTCGTCGCGTGTCCAATCCCTGTTATCTGCCACGTTGTCCTAGGCGAGGACCCTTTCAGGATCAAGTTCAGCTTCGCAGTGCGGACAAGTAAAAACTAGGTCGCAAGCTCCCAGACTCTCATCCTCCTCATAGCTTCCCATTTCAGGACTGAAGCGCTTGGTGCCCCACATTTGGTAATCGATGGTTTCAAGTTCCTTGTGACAGTCGGGACATGTGAGCCGCTCTTGAGTCATCGTCTTTCCTCGTTCGTCAGATTAGACCAAAACTGGAATCCAGACGAGCAGTTTCTGTTCTTGGCGGCAATTAGCTCAGCTACATCGACAGCAAAACACAAGATCCTTCGACTCCGGTTTCCGCCGCTGATGAAAGCGCGGCGGACCCTCCTGCGCTCAGGATGAGAGAACATAGGGAATAGGGGGACTGGTTACAGGGCACAGCTGCCATCAGCCTGTGTAAACAAAGCGCAGGTAAGATGGGCTCTGCTAACGTCGCCCACTATTCGCGTTCGAAATAATCAGGAGCTTGGAGGCTCATCCCCCGGCTGTTACCCACATGTCCGATGGAAAAGGAAAACAAAGGCTGCGGCACCCGGCCAAGAAGGATTGCGGACAGGTAAGCGCAGGATTCGGTTTGTCTGGCGTCGGCATGCATGGCGGCACTCGCAAGCTCACGTCCAGGAGTCCCAAACTGAAACCACTCCAGGCAAAGCGTGTGCCACCCGTCCACTACATCTGCTGAGAACACAACGTGAATCACCAACGGGGCTTCAATCGTTTGTGATCCTGAGATTCGTCAGCTTCCAAGGGTTCTGATAGGTTTCGACTTCAAGTTCTTTCTTCTTCTTGTTCACTTTCAGTTTGCAAGCCGGCAGCAAAGTGCCGGAACCCTTACCATCGGGGCCGAGATCCAACTCTATAACCCCGATGTCGTATTCCCTGGACCGTGGCGAGTAATAAAGTTCCGCCCACTGCAGCCACCGATCTGTGACCAGACGCAGTCGGCGTCCGGTCTTGGAGGGCAGTTCGATAATGTACTTGACGTCATTTCCTACGCCACCACTGGCGAATCGGACACGTCCCTTGGAACTCATGTCTTGGAGTTCGCGCACCAAGCCGTCCTGACCCTTACGATTGAACGCATTGATCAGTGTCTTCCGATCGTCCTGCGTGGAATATCCCTGGATATAAATGTTGACGTCATAAATCCTGCCCAATTGCGTGCTCGTACCCATGGCGGTGGCCTGGATTGTCATGCGCCCCTTCGTCTGGGCGCTTGTGTTGAAGCACGTTAGTAACAAAATGAGGCAGCCTGTAAGAACGGTGCCCAAAGGCCGGCTCGCAGTTCGCATATGGTCCTCCCCCATTCGAGTCTTCGCAGAACTCCGGTTTGAATATGTCAGGTTTTTTTAGTGAGTCGCTCCTTAAGCCTAGAACGTCACCTGCAAGGCCGGGAACTAGCATTTGCAACAGGGGTGATCGGGTGATCGGGTGAAGTGAAGAGCCAACAGCAACAGCAAGAGCGAACACCCGTTCGACTACGCTCAGGGCAGGCTCCGGTCACTAAGGAAACGACGGAGGTCACGGGAAAACAGGGGACAGGAGGAATCGGGTGATCGGGTGATCGGGTGAAGTGAACAGCCAACTGCAGACAACTATTCGCGAATGCGAATGCGATCGTGTTCGACGATCCAAAGCTGGCGTTCTGGCGATCGTTTCGACAATGCGGGCACAAGGCGCTGCAGGAGTCCAATCAGCGTTGGTTTGTCTTGGGACTTGGAACGGAAAAAGACGATGCCGGAAAACGCCTGCGGTGGGTAGGCCTGGTATTTCCGAAGTCCAAGTCCAGAGTCAGCAAGATGCGGCTCTCATTTCGACATCGCGCGATGACAACCCCATCGTCCGTTCCTGAGAGGTTCTCATCACCAACTGTCTCAGCCTGGAAGCCCGCGCGTTCCAGGATCGAGCGATATTCAATTGGGAGATTCTCGTCTATCTTGAACTTCAAGCTCTGGTTTCCAGAGGCAGCGTCACGGTGCCCTCACGAGTGAGCTCCGCAGCATAGGATAGAGCGGCCTCAATGTCGGCTCCGATCAGCGCCGGATAGCTTCGCAGTATGTCTTGGTGAGAGACTCCGGCTGCGAGGTTGTCCACGATCACAGATACCATCACGCGTGTTCCGCGAATGCATGCTTTGCCGTGGCATATCGCGGGATTCAAGCTGATGCGCTCGCGCCAACTTTCCATGGGGTCATCCTAGCAGGGAGAGCGAACCGTGGAAACAGCCACCACAGCGACGAAAGCTACCGGCTTCCAGCTTCCAGCCGAGGCAATGGCAAAGACAACACC
>QIBC01000365.1 GCA_003225215.1 Acidobacteriota bacterium | reverse complement strand
GCTTAATGCGATCGAAGCGCCTGCCATTGAACAAGAGGGTCGTTTACCGAATTCGTCGGAACGCCGCGCTCATCCCATCGCAGGCGATGATCCTGCAGCGAAACAGCTCGTCGCCGATCTACTGAATCAGTTTGGTTTTGATGTCGTCGATGCCGGTCCGCTCGCGGAAGGCCGTTGGTTTCAGAAACGCACGCCAGCTTATTGTGTCCCTTTCAATGCGAAGGACCTGCGTCTGGCGCTGGGGCGGGTGGCCCATCCATTCCGGAAATAGAATTCGTTCGTTGCTTTTTGTTGAGGAGTCCATACAGTGGGCGCCCACTCCGCGCGGTGGTGTTCGCGGGGTGGGCAGCGATGCCGTTGGCAACAGACCCGCACGAACCGTCATGTGTAATTTCTTCTCTTCTTCGTCAGGTGGATTAGCGTCGGCGAGGGAGTCCCTTTGTCGAGGCTTCGGATCCAGGTGGTTCACGGAACGGTTCCACAGAAATGCGCTCGTAACATACTTCCAGCACGGTCAGGTATTCTGTACCGCCGGGCGCTTGGAGAACTACGCTGTCGCCCGCTGCCGACTTCATCAACGCTCGCCCCAGAGGTGACATCCAACTGATGTGGTTGCGCTCGAGATCGACCTCGTCGGCACCGACGATGCTCACCACTCGCTCCGCTCCCGCGGCATTCTCATAGCGCACGGTCGCTCCGAAGAATGCCCTCGTCTCCGACTGCCCCGCTCTCCGCGCTTCCGGGTCCACGACTTCCGCGGCTTCGATTCGCTTCGTGAGAAAGCGAATCCGCCCATCGATCTGCCGCAGCCGCCGCTTGCCGTACTGATAGTCGGCGTTTTCACTGCGATCGCCGTTGCTGGCAGCCCACGCCACCACCTCCACAACGGCGGGGCGTTCCCTGGTGAGCAGAAACCGGTGCTCATCTTTGAGGCGCTGCAGCCCGCTCGGCGTTATGTAGTTCTTCACGCGCGTCGACGAAGGCATGATTGGAAATCAGTATGATAAGCGTGCTGGTGTGACTCGATGCCAGAAATTCCTGGATCTTGGCTGGACGTAAACCGAGTCGGCACAAGCACCATCATGTCGCGGTCAAGGAGGACCGCGGATGATGTCGTCGCAAGCGTTCCTCACATCGCTTCAATGTCTAAAACGTGGCAACGCTAGATGACCTCACCATGACTTCCGGATTGCCGACAGTCCGCCCAGAACGTGGTCGCAAACCTAGTAATGCCCATCGAAGACCGGAAGAGGAACCGCGTTCCCAGTGGCGGCGTAACCTTCATTGTTGGGATGGAAATGATCTCCGCTGTCGTAGGCCGGAAGCAATCGCGACGGGTGGTTGGGATCACGCACAACCTGATCGAAATCGATCAGTCCATCGAATTCACCGCTGGTGCGTATCCAGTCGTTGACCTTCTGACGCACGACTTCCTTCTGCGGAGTGTAAAAGCTGTAGTAAGGATCTTTTAGAAACGCGTTCTCGAAGGGCGGGTTGGTAGAGCCAATAATCCGAATTTTCTTTGCGTGTGCGCGCGCGATGAGCTGACGATAGCCGGAAATCATCCTCTCGGCG
The DNA here is from genome assembly GCA_003225215.1 of Acidobacteriota bacterium. Lineage (GTDB taxonomy): Bacteria > Acidobacteriota > Terriglobia > Terriglobales > Acidobacteriaceae > Gp1-AA112. The sequence goes on along the minus strand of QIBC01000365.1, from coordinate 1,114 downwards.
CTCACCATTTCACTCGCCGGCGTTACCGAGCCCGGCATGGCGATGTCATTAATGCCCAGAGCAACGATGACATATTTGACCCCCGCCTGGTCCGTGACGTCACGGTCGAATCGTGCCAGGCCCGATTGGCCGAGGGCCGCCCCAAACGGACTACCAGCCTGTTGAGGGCTGTCACTCAATAGGCGATTGCCAATGATGCCCTCATTCAAAACACTGATCTTCTTCCGAGCTTCGCCGTCTTTCTGCAAGCGCTCGGCAAGTACGTTGGGCCAACGCATGTTGCTATCGAGTGTCGAACCGTCACCGTCGGTGAGCGAAGAGCCGAACGCTACGATGGCCATTCCGTCGGAGGAAGTTGCGACATCGACCCCAGTCAGGAATGGCCAGGAGTGAATCTCCTTACCGACGGGGAATTTCACAGCCGCGCAGGAGTCGCCCGTCTCGGGAGAGACGTAGCTGGTCTGCATGGCCAGAATGTGTGAGGTCGTCGCTTCCGTTGCCTTGGGAAGAAAGAGGCTGACCGCCAGGTCAGACAACGGAGGTACCTGCAAATCGACGGGATCGCTCACGACCATGGATCGCGCAGGAATTGTGGTAGACGTCTGTCCGCCGAATTTCAGAGTTCGATCGGAGGTGGAATCGATGTCCGCCCTGGTCTTGCGCCGCGCAATGTGCGCTGAGCCGATCAGCAATGGCTGGTCGCCATAAATATTGGAAATCTTGATCCGGGCTTTCGCGCCCCCAGCGCTCGTATGCACGATGAGGCGCAGCGTCTGGCTTCGGAAGTTCTGGAGCGCCCCGGGCATAAAGGGTTGCGGGGCGGTCGCCCAGGTTCCGATCCAGATTTCGCCGGGCTGCTTGGCCTCGCCGCTCGAGGGGGCAGCAGTAATTAGCGACGCGAAAACCGCAAGCGCCGATATGAAAAGCGTTGTGCTCTGCGGCGAACCTAAAAGACCCGAGGTCCGCATGCGTAACCGTTTTGTTTCTGATCGTAGAGACATGCAGCCTGAAGATTTTGGCCGCCGGATCGGAAGGTGTCAACAGCTTTGGGCCGAGTGGCTGGCAAAATGCGTACCTCGATTCTGCGTTGTACGCAGTCTCATCCAGTGATCAT
>QIBC01000369.1 GCA_003225215.1 Acidobacteriota bacterium | reverse complement strand
TGCAGGCGGGATTGAAAGCGTCGACGAGGCCATTGCGACCTTGAATAGTGGCTACACCGGCAGCCGAAGTAGAGAAGATCTGCTGGCGACCGGTCCCATTAGCCGCTCCGCTAAACGGATCGTAGATATTTGCCTTTCCCGCCGTTATGGCCGCTGTTACGTCGCCATTTCGGAACGCATCTGTGGGCAAAGTGGAGAGCTGAGACTGACCGCGAATATCGTCGATGCGCAAAAGATCAAAGAAGAAGAATGTCTTGTCCTTGATAATTGGTCCACCGATTGTTCCGCCGTAGTAGTTGAAGGTAGTGCGCGCAATTGGGCTGGGGCCAGCGGGCGTACGCTGGAAGTACGTACGCGCCTGGAGGGCGCTCACGCGGTTGTACTCGTAGAGTGAACCGTGGAACTTGTTGGTCCCCGATTTCAAAATCACGTTCGTAACCGCGCCTCCGGCGCGTCCGAACTCTGCAGCATAGTTGCTGGTGGTCACGTCGACGGTTTCGATCGCCTCTGCCGGCGGCACGTAGATTTGCAGCAGGCCTGTTCGTTCGTCGTCGCTGACCCCTTCAATAGCCAACTGATTGAACTCGCGAGATTGTCCATTTACCTCAGTGGAAAGCGTGTCCTGCGCATTGAAGAACTCGGAATGGTCGCGATGCGGCTTTACCGTGCCCGGTACTAGGGAGAGCAAGTTCTGAAAGTTTCGGTTGGCTCCCCCGATAGGCAATTGCTGCAGTTGCGTGGATTCGATGTTTTGACTCACGTCTGCGCGATCGGTCTTCAATAGTGGGACCGCACCCGTGACTTCCACGGTCTCGGTCACAGCGCCTGGCTGCATCACCATATCTACGCGCACGCTGCTATTGACGTCCAACCGCACGTCTGGCCGGCTTTCCTTCTTAAATCCGCGTGCCTCGGCCACAACGGTGTACGAGCCAGGCGGAAGGTTCGGAAAGACATAGTTGCCGCTGGCATTGCTCTGGCTTGAGTGAGGAATACCGGTCCCCACTTCAGTGATCGTGACTTGGGCTCCGGGTACGACTGCGCCGGACGAATCGGTCAGGGTCCCCAACAATGTGCCGTTGACGGCTTGTCCGAATAATTGAACTGTTGTGATTGAGAGTACGCACGCTGCAAACATCAGAACTTTACAGGCTCTTGTCTTGCTCACCATCACTCCTCCTGGCCCGTTTTGTACCGCGAAACGGAGTTGTTCTCGGGTGGTTGAGCATGTTGTACGAGCATCGCTGCTACTGTCAAGACGCACTGAAAAATCGATTTAGGAAAAGATCTCGAGGCAAATCGTTTGTCTAAACAAGGTAACAGTCGCGGGTGACTCTGAAAGTTGCAAGCCAGGCAAGCTGAATCGGTCTTGAAGGGGCACGGCTTCAGCGAAGCGAAGCCGTGCCATCAAAAGAGGTTGAAATTCGGCTTCAGCCACTGAGGGAGTCTTTCTAAATTTGGAAAAGGCGGCGGGGCTAAGGCCGATTTTTTTGGGCAAAGCTTAATGGCACGGCTCCGCTTCGCTGAACAGGTTGCGAAAAACAATTGTGGATGAACATCCTGTCAACTCTAACGCTGTCATCCTGAGGCCGATGTTGGCCGAAGGATCTCCCGGAATGAATCAGACTTGATTGCAGCATCCTGGCTCTTTCACGAAGATCTTCGCCGAAATGCCGCGACATGGCATGTACGTTCCAATCATTGCGGGAGATCCTTCAGCCAAAGGCGGCCCTCAGGATGACAGCGTCAGAGTTGACAGGATGTTATCCACAGCATTTTTCCGCACTCTGTGAAGCCGCGCCCCCTCAAAACCTCTCGCGGAATTTAATTGGAACAAGCTTCCGTTGATCCTCACTCCATGTTTCCGATAGCAACGACGAAATAGTTTGCCGGAGTGGTTCCGACGTTCTTGATTCCATGGAGATCATTGCCGGTGGCTAGCCCTACTCCACCGGGCCCCAGTCGATGTGTTTGTCCGTTGATGGTCAACTCGACTGTGCCTTCGCGAATAAGCCAGAACTCGCTGTGTGCATGTTTGTGCGGGGCATGTGGCATCTCTCCGGGGTCGAGCGTGGTCTCGTGTACTTCCACATGCTCTCCGGTTGAGATCTTGCCGTTCACGACAGGACGCGTTGTGTGTCCGCCGCTGGTCTTTGCCTGCAATTCATCAAACGGCCACGTGCGGGAAGAAAGCGTCTGATCGTTGGCAGCCCAGGACTTCGTGAGAGCCAGGAGAGGTAACAACGAGCACACTTCGCGACGGTTCATCATGAAAAGCCTCCAGTGAGAGTTCGCGTTACGCGATATATTGTCGAACTGCGGCCGAGCAATGGTGTGCTTGGCGACGCACATTCTAAGACGGCTTTCATTGTATGAACTCTTTTCGGCTTGTCTTCACTCTCTTCCTCGCTGTCTCGCTTTCAGGTCAGAAAGAAGCGCAGCGTCCTCGAATTCTCGGCGTAGCTCACATCGCTCTCTACACCGGCGATCCCGCCAAGGCGCGCGCCTTCTATGAGGATTTTCTGGGATTCCAGGAGCCGTTTACGCTGCAGCGCGATGATGGATCGGTGAGAATTGCCTTCGTCAAAATCAACGATAAGCAATACGTGGAGTTGTTTACAGATCCGCCGAAAGAAGACGGTCAACTCAATCACATAGCCGTCTACACCGACAACGCCCAGCAGATGCGCGATTATCTGGGTGCGCGCGGAATCAAAGTGCCGGCAACCGT
>QIBC01000368.1 GCA_003225215.1 Acidobacteriota bacterium | reverse complement strand
AAGGTGAGGTCATCTCGTCGACCTTCGACGAACCCGCGGCCCGTCACGTCCAAGTCGCCGAGATGGTGATCGAGAAGGCCAAGCGCCTGGTCGAACACAAGCGCGACGTTGTGATCTTGCTTGACTCCATCACGCGTCTCGCACGCGCCTACAACACCATCGTTCCTCCTTCGGGAAAGGTGCTCTCCGGCGGCGTGGACTCCAACGCTCTGCAGCGTCCGAAGCGCTTCTTTGGCGCTGCTCGCAACATTGAAGAAGGCGGATCGCTGACGATTATCGCTACAGCTCTGGTGGAAACCGGATCGCGCATGGATGACGTGATCTTTGAAGAGTTCAAAGGCACGGGCAACATGGAAATCATCCTTGACCGCAAGCTGGTCGATAAGCGCGTCTTTCCTGCTATCGACATTCAACGGTCAGGCACGCGTAAGGAAGAGCTGCTCATTCCGAAGGACGATCTCGCACGCATCTGGGTACTACGCAAAGTCCTAAATCCGCTGTCACCCGTGGAAGCAATGGAATTACTGATTGACAAGCTCGGCAAAACGCGAGCAAACGGCGAGTTCCTGTCGAACATGAGCTCGATCTAAAAGAAGTAATCAGTAATCGGTACTCAGTTCAGTACTAAGCTAGAGAGCCTCCTTGCAGGGAGGCTCTTCGCTTTATATAGAATCGAGGATTGAAATTGATTGCGTAGTGTTCATTACGCGGTTCCGGCCGCCTTCGGCCGGAGCTTTTTGCCTACACTCTTCATTCGGAGCAACCCCAATGCCCGGCACAAACTCTGCATTCCTGACAGAATCTCTCCGCACCTTTCGTGGCTACAAAACTCGCACTGAGTCTGCCTTTTCACAGCTAGGCCCCGAAGACTGGTTTCGCTTAATCGACCCAGAAGCAAACTCGATCGCGATCATCGTGAAGCACATAGCGGGAAACATGCGCTCACGCTGGACCGATTTCCTCACCAGCGATGGCGAAAAATCCAATCGCGATCGCGATAGCGAGTTCGTTCTCGATTCATCGACAACGCCCGAGCAAGTGTTGCTCTGGTGGAATCAGGGATGGAATTTGGTCTTCGCAGCGATTGAACCTCTCACGGCTGCAGACCTCGACAGAAGAGTGACGATTCGAGGGCGGCAGCACACAGTTCTAGAAGCCATCAGTCGGCAAATGACACACTATGCCGAACACGTCGGACAAATTATCCTTCTGGCAAAACATTTTCGCGGCGCCGAGTGGAAATCGCTGAGTATTCCCAAGGGACAATCTGCAAAGCTTGGAGTCTCAGCTGAGCTGACGAACCGGGCACGACGAGGCTAACGAGGGAAGCGAACTCAACTAGCACGTCGAATCTGCGGTGTTTCTTCCTTCCCGGGCTCCACCGCCTCTTTCACTGGAGGCTCCTTGCCAACGGCTCTTGCTAATTCAGCGTTGACTTCGGCGCCGATTAGGATCGCGGCGCTGGAGACATAGAACCACAGCAGCAGCCCTACAACGGCTCCAAGTGTGCCGTAGCTTTTGCTCAGTTGAGCGAAGTGCTGGAGGTAGAAACCGAGAACATAGGATGCACCAACCCACAATAAGACAGCGATTACCGATCCGGGAATAGTTTGCAAGAAATGCCGCTGCTCGACGTTAGGCGCCAGGTAGTAAATAACCTCCACCGATAATAGAGCGCACACCGCGGCCAGAACCCAGCGGAAATAGAACCACGTCGCGGTAAACAAGGGACTCAGATTCAGCTTGGCCGCCAATGCTCCTCCCCAATGCGGGCCGAAGAACATCGCGAACAGCAGAACCGTCACTAATGCCCCGACAATAATCGTTAGCAGCACTGCCAGCGGACGAGTCCTCCAAAATGGGCGGCCTTCCTGAACGTCGTAAGCCACGTTCAACGCTTCGATCATGGCGCTGAAGCCGCCCGATGCCGACCAGATCGTTCCAACAATGCCGAACGAAAGGAAGCCCTTGCTGTTGGTATTTATCAGATCCGTGAGCACCTTGCGAACCATCGCCATCGAGTCGGGAGGAAACATGTGCGAAAGGCCGCCAAGAATGTAGTCGAAAAGTCCCGGAATCGGGATATATACCAGCAGGCTGGCGAGAAAAATGAGAAACGGGATCAGCGACATGAAGAAGTAGTACGCAAGACTGCCGGCAAAGGCCAGCAGATGGTGCTGGTCAACGTCCTTGAGCGCCTTTAGAAATGCTCTCCACACACGCAGCAGGTACATGCCCTCTTCTCTCGAAGATTGGATGAGAGCAGTGGGATGGCGGGATGGTTGTTACTGAACCCGATTCGTGCCCTTACAATGTCTGTCGTGAATAGAAGAACCCTAAAGTTTAGATTAGCGATCATCGCGGTGCTGCTTATTGCATACGCCGGTTTTCGGCTGGCCTCCGGAAATCATGAGCCTGTCGTACCGAAGCGCCAGCCTGTCGAGCGCGTATCGCTCGATACGAGCAATCGCCACGACCTGTCGCGCGATGAAGGGCGCGGAGGCCACACACTGCAACGTCACGTAGGCAAGACCGACGCCGAGTTGCGCGAACGGCTTCAGAGCGAAGATGTTTCGGCCGCCTCAACATATACAGATCGAGCCATGGCGGAGATGGCGGTGGCTGCGGCGATCCGCGAGAACACCGACAAGATTAATCGCTGGCTGCAGCGCCCAGGAGGTCATTCCAATTTGGTTCCCGCATCGATCCCGCAGACTATTCTGCACTGAGCAATTTCTTGCGCGGATATCTACACGAGGACAGTGCTCTGGAGTACGAATCGCCTCGCGCTGCAGCTCAAGCATTTCGTAAGGATGCTGACGAACGCGAAACATCGATTGTCCGATCGGAGCTCGACCATCTGCTCCAAGTAACGAGCGCCGTGCCGGAATCGCAACTGATCCGCATACTCGCGGATCAGTTAGGCTGCCGCCGACACTTCCGCACCCGGAAAGAAGTCGAGCAACTCAGAGATGCCCTGAAGTAATCTCCGCCAAAGGCTTCGCAGTGATTTTGGTTCGGGTCAGGCTATTGGCTTCAGTCCTGCGCGAATTGAACGTCCCCTGGGGGGAAGCCCCCGCCCTTCAGTGCGCATCTCCTGCTCTTTGCGCTTGCGCTCATCGTCTGAGAACATTCCAGAGAAAGCCATTGGAATCCAGGTAGAGACGTAGCATGCTGCGTCTCCATCAGGCTACCTGCTAGAGCAGCACTGCCTTCGTACCCACAGTCAGCATCGTGGAGACGCAGCATGCTGCGTCTCTACCTGGGCCAAGAGCACGAACGATCGTCGCGCTTTAGCCGCCGCCCCGCGAGACTGCTCAAGCCCAAAAAGTACGATCAAAAGATAGAGCTTATCTATGAGCATGACAGCTGCACATCGAAGCAAGAAAAGGTTTCTGCACCGGCACTCACTCAGCCTCACTACGGCCGCGATCCTGCTGCTCTGGACGGTGCTCTATATATACGCCGATCCCAGCACGCATCTGGGATCGTTCTTCGGAAACGCCATCGCCGACTGGTCGGGAGTCCTGGTTACAGTCCTGGCAACAAAGCACATGTACGAAAAAGGCTCCGCCGAGAGTCGCAAGCCGCCGAATGAGCCCCTTAATCGCGTGCTCTGTTTTCTGGACGATCACTCGCTGACAATGTTTCTAGTGGTGACCGGAGTTGCTTGGATCGTGTTATTCAAGTCCATGGACACAAATTCCAAATGGGGACAAGTAGTTGGGAACATCGTTTCAGAGTGGACTCAAATCATCGGCTTGGTGCTGCTCACGAAACGTCTACTGGAAACTGGATCGAAGGAGAGCAAGCGATAAACAGCTCATTAATCACAAAGGACTCCAAGAAACACGGAGAATAACCAAACAATTTTCCTTCGTGTCCGTTGTGGTTTTACCGTTTTCGGCTGGCACATGAAAGAGCCCGGAAGGCTACTGTGGCGGTCCGCCATAGACGATCTTGCCGTCGACCATCGTCATTTCAACTTTGGCATCGCGAATTGCGCGCGGATCGACTTTCAGGAGATCGTCGCTCACCAGCACCAGATCAGCGAGTTTGCCGGGCGTGATGGATCCTTTTTCCCTCTCCTGAAATTCTGCGTACGCAGAGCCAAGCGTGTAGGCCTCAATCGCTTCCTCGATTTTGATCTTCTGCTCCAGCACCCAGCCGTTGGGATGCTTTCCATCAAGTGTGGCACGGGTCACGGCTGCGTACAATCCCAACATGGGATTCAGAGGCGCCACCGTCCAGTCAGTGCCGAATGCGAGACGGACGCCATTGTCCAGGAACGTTCGGAAGGCGTAAGTTGTCTTGGCACGAATGGGACCAATGCGCCGCTCTGCCCATTGTCCGTCGTCGATGGCGTGGTAGGGCTGCATGGAGGCAATCACGTGCAGATTAGCGAAGCGTTGAAAGTCTTTCGGAGCCATGTGCTGAGCGTGCTCAATGCGCCACCGGCGATCGCGATTGCCGTTTGTTTTTTGGACTTCCTGAAAAATGTCGAGCACCGTCGAAATCGCCTGATCACCGATCGCATGAACGCAGAGTTGTAATCCGGCTCTATCCGCTCCAGTAAGGCGCTCGCGCATTCCGCTTATGGGCTGCATCTCATCGGAGAGCAAGCCGCGCGTGTT
>QIBC01000017.1 GCA_003225215.1 Acidobacteriota bacterium | reverse complement strand
GAGCTTCTTCAGATCGACGTCGACCAACTGGCGCAGTTTGGATAGTTGCTCGCCAAACTGCTGTGCCGAAACGTTGTAGGAATCGATGTGCGTCTGCGTCGGACGACTGATCGAAAAGCGTTCTTCATCTTCGATCTGGTTGATACGGTCGTTGATAGCTGCGGGAGTATTTTCCTGCCGCCTGCGTAGCGCTGCATCGCCTCGCATCGCTCGCATGATGTCTCGCAGGCGGCTCTGAAGGTCGTCTGCACGCGCGACCAGCGACGACATGTCGCCGGGAGTATCGCGGAGCGATTGCCGGATGGCAGTCAGACGCTTGTCGACATCCCCGCCCGTTTGAACGGCGCCGGTGAGCGCGCGATCGAGTCGCGAGACCTTCTGCTGGAACTGCTGGAGTGCCGCACGGTCTGCCTCATTCATCTGCTCGGCGCCGAGCGCATTGACCTTGAACTGCACCGGACCAGCGAGGCGCTGGGTCTTGCCGTCGACGCGCGATTCTAATGACACGGAATATTGTCCAGGCATCACCAGAGGTCCGGTAGGAGGCTGGAAGAACTCCCCGAAGTCAGCTTCATCCGGAGAGGGAGTGTGAAGTTCCGAAGGAGGATATCGAAGGTCCCACGAGGCACGATTGATGCCGACTTCATTCGACGCAGCTACCCGGCGAATCGGCGTGCCGTTTGCGTCTGAAACTACCAGGTACACTGCAGGCGGCTGCTCCTCGGCTTCCGCGCGAATCTGATCCATGGTTGGATAGCTAAGTGACGCAGTCCCCTTTTGGTCCTCCACCTTCCTGTTCTTTGCGTTGCTGTCGGTGGTCTGCCCGCCTGGATTGCTCGACTGCTTCTTTTCCTGCTCCTGGCGAATTTCTTTTCTGGTCTTGAATTTGTCCTTCAAGTAATACGTGAAGGCTGCGCCGTAGGGTGGATTGTCCGCTTCAAAGTACGTCGCTCCGAGATGGCCGCGCTTCCCTCCGATAGGACGCTGCTCGATGTACATCAACGCGTCCCGAGTTGGGAAGAGTATGGCTGTTTGTTGAAGCGCCTGTGAGTTTACGTTTCTGAGCGGAGTGAGATCGTCAAGGATGTAAAAGCCGCGACCAAACGTCGCGATCACAACGTCGCTCTCGCGCTTTTGGATTGCGATGTCGCGCACCGCGATCGTCGGCATTCCGCCCTTCAGTTGCGTCCAGTGTCCCCCGCCCTCGAGCGAGAAAAAGAGCCCGAACTCCGTGCCCGCAAACAGAAGCTGCGGATTGACGGGATCCTCTGCGATGGCAAGCACGGCTCCGTTCTCTGGGAGGTTGCCGGCGATCGAGTTCCATGTGCGACCGCTGTCGCTGCTCCGGAGCAGATAGGGCTTGAAGTCGCCCATCTTGTGGTTGTCAAAGCTCGCATAGACGACATTCGCATTATGCTGCGAGGGGAGCAGCCGGCTCACATACGTCATGTTCGGCACGCCGGGGAACTTGTCGTACTTGGCCCAATTCCCTCCCCCGTCGTTTGTCAGCTGAATCAGGCCATCATCGGTTCCGACATAGAGCAGACCATCTTTCTGCGGCGATTCGGCGAGCGCCACGATGTTCCCGTAAAAGGAAGTGGACGCGTTCTTGGCCACCGCATCCGGTCCCCAGATGCGTCCCATTACCGGAAGCTTGTCGCGATCGATCTGCCGTGTGAGGTCAGGGCTGATGGACTTCCAGGTATCGCCGCGATCGTCGCTGCGGAATAGTTTGTTTGCGGCGAAATACAGCCGCGTGTGCGAGTGCGGACTGACGATGATCGGCGAGTCCCAATTCCAGCGGAAAGGGATATTGTCCGGCCCCGGCTGCGGTTGAATCCCGATCTGCTGACCGGTGCGCCGGTCGAAGCGCGTCAGGTTCCCGTATTGGTACTCTGCGTATACCGTATTCGGATCGTCGGGATCGATGACCGAACGAAACCCGTCGCCACCCTGAGTAATGAACCAGTCTTCGTTGCCAATGCCGCTGACTTTCAAAGTCCTCGAGGGTCCCCCGACGCTCTCGTTGTCTTGTGTTCCGCCGTAGACGTAGTAGAACGGCTTTGAATTATCCAGTGCGACGTCATAGAACTGCGCGACAGGCAAATTGTTCTTGTAGCTCCAATTCGCGCCGCGATCGAAACTCTCGTACACGCCCCCGTCGCAGCCGACCAGGTAGTAATTTGTGTCGGCTGGGTCGATCCAGATGACGTGATTGTCGACGTGCTTGTACTTCTCGCCCAGATTGTGCAGCGTTTTGCCGCCATCGTCTGAAACGCGAATCAGCACGTTCATTACGTAAATCCGGTCAACGTTTTTCGGATCGGCAAAGATTTGGCCGTAGTACATCGCCGTGGTGTCGTATGGATTGCGGCGCTCCCATGTGGTTCCGCGATCCGACGAGCGGAAGATGCCACCTTTGTCTTCTGCGGCCTCGATCGTCGCGTAGACAACGTTGTGATCGACGGGCGAGATGGCGAGACCGATGCGTCCCAAATCGACCGTGGGCAGGCCAGATTTCAGTTTGTTCCAAGTGTTGCCGCCATCGACGGAGCGATAGATAGCGCTTTCGGGCCCGCCATCGATCAGAGTCCAAACGTGGCGGCGGCGCTGATAAGCGGAGGCATAGATCGTGTCGGGATCGTCGGAGTCGATCGCAACATCGGCGAAGCCGGTGTTCTCGCTTACGTTCAGGACCTTCTTCCAGGTCTTGCCTCCGTCCGTCGTCTTGTAGAGGCCGCGATCGCCACCGGGCGACCAGAGCGGACCTTCAGAGGCGACGAAGACGGTGTTGCTGTCCTTCGGACTGATCGCGATTCGACCGATGTGCTCCGAGTGCTTCAGGCCAACGTTGGTCCAGCTCTTCCCTCCGTCTTCGGATTTGTAGACTCCATCGCCGTAATCGACGCTGCGTTGAGAGTTGTTCTCTCCGGTCCCAGCCCAGACGATCGCTGGATCATGTGGGTCGAGTTTCACGTCCCCAATAGAGAACGAGCCTTCATTCTGAAAAACCGGATTCCAGGTGAGTCCATCGTTGTCCGTCTTCCAGACTCCGCCTGAGGCTACTCCAATGTAGTACTGCGCGCGGTTGAACGGATTCACCGCCAGCGACGTGACACGACCGGAGACAAATGCGGGGCCGATGTTCCGCAAACGCAACCCCTTATATGTATCGGCCGAGCTGAGTGGATCGGCGGGCTTCTTCTCGTTTGGCTTCGTCGTAGGAGTCGATTCCGACGGGGCGGCAGCTACTTCGGCACGCTTTGGCTTGCGTCCCGGAGGAACTTCTTCGTCAGCCTCCTTCTTCTGTCCTGGTTTCGCCGTCGTTGAGGCTTTTTCCTGCGTCGCCGCCGCCTGATCGGAAGACGGGGTGGTTTGTGGTGTTGGTGGATTGTTGTCCTGGGCCAGGCCGAATACTGGAATAGTGAGCAAGAAGGCACACAAAGACGCGAATTTTCGCAAGCGCAAGCTCCTGAACAGAAGTGAAACGGAATGTATACAGGAAGTGCGTGGAAAGTTACAGGGCTGGGGTCCACCGGAGCAGCCTGCGGGAGGAGCGAACACCCTTCGACTGCACTCAGGACAAGCTCCGAAGGCCAAGGGATCAGGACCGACGCGCGCCCTCGCGCGGGTTTTTGTAGTGGATTAAAGAGATTAAGGGGGGTTTCGAGGTCATGAATTTACCGTGATCATTCCTCGCACCACAACAAACACCCGCGCGAGGGCGCGCGTCGGTCCCTGGATTCCTGACTCTTCAAACCAAGCGAGCACTGAAGTTACCCGACAATCGCGCGGACATTCTCACATCCTCTGCGGAACGACACCTATAATCCTCTTGAAATGTCTAAACGTCTCTCGGGCCACAACACTAAGCACCTTGCGCTCCCCAAAAATCACTGCTTTGCTTGCGGGAAGGACAATCCTCAAGGAATGCGTCTGAAGTTTTTCTTCGACGAAGGCCATCATCGCGCCTGGTGCGAGGTCAAGCTGCCCAGGAAATATCAGGGCCCTCCCGGACATGCGCACGGCGGGATCATCGCTACGTTGCTCGACGAAGCCATGGGCAAGGTCAACAAGCTTCGCTCGGTAGTAGCACTGACCTCATCGATGGCGATCGAGTATGTGAAGCCGGTTCCACTCGGCAAGACGTTGCTGGTGGAAGGAACCGAGCGCGAAGTCCAGGGACGCCGCCACTTCAACGCAGCCGAGATCCGCGACGAAGCGGGCCAGGTGCTGGCGCGAAGCCAAGGCGTGTTCATCGCTGTTGATCCGGAGAAGTTGAAGGAAAAGTTCGCTCAGCGTGGCGCATAGTCACAGTGAGCGAATTGTTTCTGAAGTCCTGCAATTTTTTCCGCGACCGCGGGAGCGAAGGCTTGCCGGTGGCAAAACGTGATGAAGCCTTATCTAGAGTAGCTGCGTGGAACAACTATGCACTCATTCCGTTGTTCACATCCGAACACCGGTCTTCGCCAACGCGCATCGTAGCAGCATGCTGAGCCGGCCGAGCGACTGGGTATGGTGTGAAATGTGTAGGTTACAAGTCGGGAAGAACGGCACGAGGAGTGCTTTTTTGTCGATAGTTTTCAATAGCTGAGGCATGAAACTCGCGGCCCGCCACCGCAGGGCGTTTTGCTTATGATTCGCGATCTTAGCTACGGAATTCGGATGTTGTGGCGCACTCCGGCCTTTACTGCGATCGCTGTACTGACGATCGCGCTTGGAATCGCGGGCAATACCGCGATCTTCAGCGCAATCGATGAGCAGGTGCTTCGCAGTCTTCCTGTGCCTCATCCGGAGGAGTTGGTGCAGCTCCGGCCTCGCGGACTTCATGACGCCTTTCCCATTCCGACATTCGAATATTTGCGCGATCACAGCATCGGTTTTGCCGGAATATTTGCCACTGACGGTGGTCGCGCATCCATCGCGGTGAATGGGCAGGCTGATTTTGTTGCTAACAGATTTGTCTCGGGCAACTTCGAATCGGTCATGGGATTCACGCCGGTACTCGGCCGAGGATTTACTCCAGAAGACGATAAGCCTGGCAGTTCTTCGGTTGCCGTGCTTGGCGACGGTTATTGGAAGCGAGAGTTTGGCGGCTCGCCTGCGGCGATCGGGCAGACCATCATTGCGAAAGACATCGCGCTGAAGATTATTGGAATTTATCCCGATCTGAAATTTCATAGCGCGCCCGATATATGGATTCCGATGGCGCTGCATCAGAGTTTGGCGCTGAAAGACAATAACACTGTCGACATCGTCGGCCGGCTCGCTCCGCCGGCAAATCCGACCGAAGTTGCGGCCGCTATGACGGTTGCGTACCAGCAGCGATTGCAGAATGCCGAAGGCTCGGCGCTCACCGCATTGAAGCAGCGTGAAATACGCGAAAGCAAGATCGAGCTGATACCGATCGGCCGAGGCGGTTATCGCAATTTTTCAACGGAACTGCGAATCCTGACGGCCGCCGTAGTTTTCGTTCTGCTGATCGCGTGCGCCAATGTCGCAAACTTATTGCTTGCGCGTGCAATGACGCGCAAACGCGAAATCGCTCTGCGCCTGGCACTGGGAGCAAGCCGCGCCCGGTTGGTGAAACAGTTGCTTGCCGAGGGACTTCTTCTAAGCCTTAGCGGCGGATGCGTCGGATTTTTTCTGGCATGGTGGGGATCCGAGGCATCGGGCATCGTCATTGGACGCCGGGCATTGGCGATCTCCCCCAATTCGCGCGTTCTCGTGTTCACAACCGCCTTGTCATTCATAGTGACACTCTTGTTCGCGCTTGTACCTGCGCTTCAAGCGACCGCTTTCGGGAAAAAGGACCAGCCCAACCTGAGCACAGCATCTACGCAGTCCGATTCACGATCGCGCAGCTATTTGCGAAATTGGCTGCTCGCCGCACAAGTTGGCTTGTCGGTGGTCTCGCTGATTGGCGCCGGATTGTTGCTGCGCACCTTGACCAGGCTGCACCAGGAAGACGTCGGATTCGATCGCGACCACATTCTGGTCGCATCCGTGGTTCCAACTATGGCTGGCTATGAAGGAGAAAGGGAAACAACTCTCTACTGGAATCTTCTCGAGCGCCTGAACGCAACGCCCGGCGTGAAGTCTGCCACTTTGTCCAGAATGGAACTGCTCGCCGGAGGATATTGGGGCTGCAGGTTGGCCAACCACCCGGGAGGCGCCATCCCAGCCGATCATCTGCAGGCATCATGCAACTCCATCGCACCAAAGTTTTTTGAGTCGATGGGGATTCCATTCTTGCTCGGCCGAGACTTCTCCTATACCGACAACTCTGCTGGACAAAAAGTAGCCATCATCAGCGAGAGCGCTGCGCGCGATTACTTCCCTGGCCAAGATCCAATCGGCAAGGAGCTTGCTTTTAATGACGAGACCTTCAAGGATCGTCTGTTGGTTGTGGGAGTCGCCAAAGACATCCACACCAGCCTTCGCGACGAGCAATCGCATCGTTCTCCGAGAGCTATCTACGTTCCATTTGCCCAGGCTCCCGAGGAAATGCGCGGACAGGCGGTGCTCGAGATTCGAACACCAGCCAATCCAACTGGGGTGGCGGCTTCGGTGCAGCAGCAGGTGAAAGCTGTCGACAACCGGCTGCCGTTGGTGGGCCTGCAGACACAGCGCGAGGTGATGGAGGAGAGTCTCGGAGACGACCGCTCGCTGGCGTTCCTCACCAGCACCTTCGGAACTCTGGCATTGGTGCTCACCTCTATTGGACTGTACGGATCGATTGCTTATAGCATCGCCCGGCGCACCAGAGAAATTGGGATTCGCATGGCTCTTGGTTGTTCTCGCGAAGCAGTGCTGTCAAAGCTCATGGGCGAAGCGGCCGTGTTGATCGCGCAGGGATTACTGCTTGGATTGTTCGGCAGCCTTGCCTTGACACGCGCAATATCAAGCCAGCTATACGGCGTGAGCGCCTACGATCCGCGAACTTTCGCAGGAGTGGTGGCACTGATGATTGCGGTCGCCTTGGCGGCTGCTTACGTTCCCGCGCGACGGGCGATGGCTGTGGACCCTATTGCGGCGCTTAAGTACGAGTGACCCGGACTGACCCAGTGCGTCAAAGGCATCTCCAATACCTGGAGGGAGCAATGGATGGAGCCATGAGTCACTGGAAATGCGCGAATGAGTGGGACATCCGGCAACCCTCGTTTTGACAAATTGTGCGTTTACACCCTGAAAAAAGATACGCTTTCGATACAGCGCCGATGCGACCAGGAGAAAAACCAAAACGAAACTCACGGCCCAACTCAGGGAGACTAAATATGGATCGCTGAACAGCGGTGCGAAGAAGATGTTGACTGCCTCGGCGGTTGTATCGTAGCAAGGTAAATGGGGGGCCAATGAGCGGACAATGCGAAAACCGTGGCTTCAGGACCCGACCTTCGCGAGATCTCGGCTATCAAGAATTCCCTGCTGTTTCCCTGCAAATTCCCTGCCCAATTGCAAATCGCCTGTGTTTATGCGGCTCCCGTGACAGATAATTTTTTTCGCGGGAATTATTCCCTGCTCATTTCCCTGCGACGGGAATTCCAGGCTTGCAATTCCGGATTGCTTACCTGGCCTGGGTCGGTCCGGGCATTCCGACTTCTACACGGCCGAACTGTTAAAATTAAGGTTCCCTTCCATCCAGTCAAATCGACCGGAGGGAGAGGTGCGTGTGGAGAGTGCTTATGTCTGACATGAATGGGAATGGTCTGAGACTAAAAACTGGTCTTGCGGAAATGCTGAAGGGCGGCGTGATTATGGACGTCACCACCGCCGCGCAAGCTGAGATTGCGCAACGCGCTGGAGCTGCCGCCGTCATGGCTCTGGAGCGCGTGCCTGCTCAGATCCGCGCTGAGGGCGGAGTCGCCCGCATGGCCAAGATCGCTGTGATCCGCGAGATCATGAAGGTGGTCGACATCCCAGTCATGGCCAAGTGTCGCATCGGACATTTCACCGAGGCGCAAGTCCTCCAGGAGCTCGGTGTGGATTACATCGATGAGTCCGAAGTCCTAACGCCGGCAGACGAAGCTCACCACGTTGATAAACATGCCTTCAAGGTTCCATTTGTATGCGGAGCCCGCGATTTGGGAGAAGCTTTGCGCCGCATCGCAGAAGGCGCTGCCATGATTCGGACCAAGGGCGAAGCTGGAACCGGCGATGTCGTTCACGCCGTAAAGCACATGCGGCAGATCGTGAAAGATATCCGTGGCCTTACAGTCTTGGGCGAAGAGGAATTGTACGCCGCTGCGAAAGAGCTGCGCGCTCCCTATGAATTGGTTCGCATGGTGGCGAAGAGTGGCAAGCTTCCCGTTCCCAACTTCTCAGCAGGTGGAATCGCTACTCCCGCAGATGCAGCCCTCGTGCGTCAACTTGGCGCCGAAGCTGTATTCGTCGGCTCAGGCATTTTCATGAGCGACTCCATAAACTTTGCTCCTGCAAAAGAAGCGGAGATCCGCGCTCGGGCCATCGTGCGCGCAACTACGCATTTCGACGATCCCAAGGTTTTACTCGAGACGAGCGAAGATTGCACCGGTGCAATGAAGGGACTCGCCGTCGCTGCCCTGTCGGAAGCGGATATGCTGCAGAAGCGCGGATGGTAAGCGCTTTCGCGTGCATTGCTATCCCGTTGGGGAAGCCGTTTGGCTAGGAAGCACTCGGGTGTCCTGAAGACTTTCGCTCGCCTACTCATCGAAAGTAAACGTGTCCGATCAGATCACAATCGGGGTACTCGCCCTACAGGGCGACTACGATGCTCACCGTCAAACGCTGAGCCTTCTCGGTGTCCGCAGCGTGCTGGTCCGCAAACCGGAGGAGTTGGACGATATTGACGGCCTCGTGATCCCCGGCGGGGAGTCCTCAACATTTCTGAAATTTCTCGACCGCGAAGGATTTCTAGCCAAACTCCGCGATTTTGTTTCTCAAAAGCCCGCTTTCGGCACCTGCGCCGGAGCCATACTCCTGGCGAAGGAAGTCAGGAATCCAACGCAGGAAAGCCTGGGTATCCTGGATATTGCAATTCAACGAAATGCATATGGTCGTCAGATCGACAGTTCGATCATGACTGGTCCAACAAAGCTTGATGGACCACCGCTGGAGATGGTCTTCATACGCGCACCCCGAATAGAGCGCACCGGAGCTGGAGTCGAGGTGCTCGCCGAACGCGAGCAACACCCGGTGCTCGTAAGACAGGGAAAAATTCTTGCCGCAACTTTTCACCCTGAATTGTCCAGCGACACACGTGTCCATGAGCTATTCGTGAATATGGTCAGGGAGCAAGAGAAACCGCGAGTCCAGGTGACGCGGTAAACTGGGGTTCGGCGGCCCGCGGCCGACATTCGGCCGTCAGCAATATGAGACCTGGTCAGATGGCTGAAAGCCATTGCGTTGCACCTCCTCCGCATCTATTGTGACTTCTTCTAGCGCGGAAACCGCAACCGTGCTCAAATTGAACCGGCGTATCTGCTATGTCTGCAGTAGAAACCAAGGTTCCCTCGAACATTAGTGCGCCGGATTCCGGCGGGCGCGGTCCACATAGCAAGCTTCCAACCGGAGGCGGCGGTGATGGCGAGTGGAATCGCCAGCCGACGCCAGATCCCAGGGATCGATTGAAGAGAGCGCGAGTCGCTCTCGCAGTGCTGATGACCACTTCGGTAGCCCTGTTTGCGACTCTCTCCATCGGTTATCTCTGTTTGCGGCGCGGACAAACTGTCTTTGACCGCGTGACGCAGACCTACATTCCTGTCTGGAAACCGATTTCGATCCCGCGCCTACTATGGTGGAACACGCTGCTATTGGTCCTCAGCAGCGTGGCTTTGGAATTGGCACGCCGGGAATATTTTCGCGATGAAGCTCTCATGGAAGAATGGCTCGGTATCACCCGGTCCGCCCTCCGGCGGGCTTTTCCGTGGCAGGTCTTAGGGATCGCGTTTGCCGTGGGTTTCATCGCTGGACAGCTCGACGCATGGACCAAACTCAGAGCTCAGGGAGTCTTCCTTGGCAGCGGGCCCAGCAGTCAGTTCTATTACTTTCTGACTGGACTGCACGGACTCCACCTGCTTGGCGGCATTGTTGTCCTAATTCTGTGCATGATCGCGGGCTTCGCCGGGCAACGTGTCGACTCAAGGCGAGTGATGGTAGACATCACCGCTTGGTATTGGCACGCCATCACAGTAGTCTGGTTTGGACTCTTTGCACTCTTGAAGGCCTCAGCTTAAAGAATTTGACAGAGCGGGCCTGTTTCGCTGTTTTTCGATTGTTTTCCACGCAAATTCGGACAAATTCCCGTTCTATTCGCATGCGGCGACGCAAATTTGCGCCGTTTATGCATCTCACGCTCTAGGGCTTTTGGCCTAACACGTGCAGCAATCTACAATTTTTCATTGCTTTTAACGAAATTTATTCATAATATCGGAGGTTTTACGGGTCGCTCTGAGCCCACCAGAGAGCAACGGCTTTATTCTAAGTTCATCGTGCTTATCTGAATCCAGAGGGGTTAGCTACTAATCGAAAGAATAATCATATAAAGGCAGGTAGAAATCATGGCTAAGCGTCGCGGAAATCCGAACTGGGGAAAGCCGGAGCCGATTGGCCCGGTAGTTCCTGTGGTTACGTCGTTCGAACAGGCGGTGAAGGAGTTTAAGCTCCTGCCCGACCAGTATCTGCGTTCCACGCGTCTGCGTGAGTGGGCACGTAAGAACAAGAATTCAAAGTACATTCCTGAGCCCCTCTTGGAAGCTTGGGGATTTGAGATCGAGTCGACTCTGTAATCAGAGTTGATCGCTGGAAAGGCCGCCACTCCGGCGGCTTTTTCCTTTTCGACAGAATCTCTGGCTTTCCGCGACAGGCTCATCGAAAATAAGTACGGCCATATGAATCTCGGCGAATCGCAAATCATTTCACTCGTCATCGGAGCCAGTTTTGCCGCAGGACTGAATGTATATGCGATGTGTGGGACCCTCGGACTGCTGGGCCATTTTCAAGTAGTGCACCTTCCCCCGGCGCTGCACCTGATTGAAAATCCGTGGATTATCGCGGTATCGCTCGCCATGTTCGTGTTGCATTTCTTTGCAGACAAGATCCCAGCCTTCGATCTTGTGTGGAATAGCCTGCATACCTTCGTGCGGATTCCGCTGGCGGCGTTGGTTGCTTATGCCGCGACGTCGCAGCTCAGTCCTGGCGCTCAGATCGCTAGTACTGCGTTGGCAACCGTGATTGCCGGAGTGGCACATACAGGAAAGTTCGCGGCGCGAGCGGCGGTTACGCCGTCGCCAGAACCGTTTTCGAATATGGCTTTGAGCGTAGGTGAAGACACGGCGGCAATTGGTCTTACCTGGTTTGCAACCGTACATCCCTATTGGGCAGCCGCGATCGCGATTGTCCTTCTGATCCTTACCGTGATTCTCATTCGAATGTTTGCCCGCGCTGTCCGATCGCTATTCGCCAGCGGACTGAGTTTTTGGCGCCGTCCTGAGCGCTCGCAGGCAGCTCCGCGTTCAGCCGCATGACGTACCCATGTTGTTAGAATCGGAGTCACTTCTTCGGATGTAGGTCATGAACAGTCCTTTCACTGACGTCCAGACTGCTGTCGCTGAAATTCGGCAAGGCCGCATGATCGTGGTCGTGGACGATGAAGACAGGGAGAACGAAGGCGACCTCACCATCGCGGCGGAATTCGCTACTCCCGAAGCGATCAATTTCATGGCGAAGCACGGTCGCGGGCTCATTTGTCTGGCACTCACCGAAGATCGCCTTGACTACCTGCGGCTGGGGATGATGACCACCCACAACACATCGCAGTACGGGACAGCGTTCACGGAGAGCATCGATGCTCGGGACGGGGTCACTACAGGAATATCCGCTTATGATCGAGCCCGCACCATTAAGGTTGCAATCGACCCGGCAAGTCGGCCAGCGGATTTGGTGAAGCCCGGGCATACCTTCCCGTTACGGGCACGCAAGGGCGGCGTGCTGGTGCGAGCCGGACAGACCGAGGCATCGGTAGATCTTGCGCGTATGGCTGGGCTTATTCCCGCCGGCGTGATCTGCGAGATCATGAAGGAAGATGGCACTATGGCGCGCGTACCCGATCTGATCGAGTTCTGTAAAGAACACGAGTTGAAGATGCTGACCGTGGCTGAACTCATTCGCTACCGCATGCATCACGAGCGCTACATCCGCCGCATCGGAGAAGGCATTCTGCCGACGCGCTACGGCGAGTTTCGCCTGGTCGCCTACGAGTCAGAAGTGGATGGGGGCGAGTCGCATGTTGCTCTGCTGTACGGGGATGCCGGCGAAGGAAACAGTCCCGTTCTGGTGCGAGTTCACTCCCACTGCTTGGTGGGAGATGTGTTCGGAACCACTCTCTGTGAATGCAATGCCGTACTAGATCGCTCGATGAAGATGATCGCTGACGCCGGTCGCGGAGCAATTATCTACTTGCACCAGACGGCTAAAGGCTTCAATGTGAGAGAGATGGTTGGGGGCAGTGCGCTTACTTTTGAACATGAGAGTCGTGATGCCCGAAACCCCGAGCATCAGCGCCGAACTCAGCGCCAAATCGGATTGGGAGCCCAGATACTCTCTGATCTAAATCTGCGGCGTATTCGCCTGTTAACTAATCATCCCCGCCGAGTGCCCGCACTAGAAGGGTTCGGTATCGAAATCGTCGAACAGGTTCCCATCTCAATAACCGCGGCCGCTGCTCAACAACAACAATAGCAGGAACGGCTAATTTGGCTTACAAGCTCGCACGTCCTCATCCCGGATAAAAAAGTGAGCCGAGCATTGGTCTGAACCGCAAATTACGGGAGTGATCCCCGCCATCTGACGGCGCGTGATCAGTCCCAGAGTGCCGCATGCCGGGCAGGCGAGCACGGCCCAGTAAGGATCTTCGTTCTTACCCACTTCTCCGGCGTTCTCGAGCACGAAGACCGTGCCGGGTTGCATCTGTTCGGGAATCCACTCCGTCAGGATGTTCAGCTCAGCCACCATGGTCACCTCCGACCAATTAAGGCAGATTGCGCTCAGGCCGTCCGCCGAAGACGCCGCCGATTGCTTTGATTCGATCGCTCTTCCCCGCTTCGCGGACGTCGCATGCCGTTGCGCTTACGAACCTGGGCACGGACCTCCTGCACCGCATCGGTCAGACAGACCGAAAGCAGCGGTTGGCGTGAGTTCTTGAGCAGATCGACGATTTGCCGTTCAGAGTTCTCCAGGTAGATTCGTTTGCCATCCGTCAGAAGGTGATATTCGCTGCCCGAGGTCACCGTCTCGACCAGCCGCTTGCCTAATTCGCGCTGCAGATAGCGCATCACCTGCCGTACTCGCTGAAGTGAGAATCCTTTGTTTCGCAATTCGCAGATCACAGCTACCTCGGCGAGATCATCGACACTGTAGACGCGATTTCTTCCCCGGCGCTGCGGAACAACGATCTTGCGCTCATCCCACCACTGAAGCTGCCGCGCCGTAATGCCGGTGAGCTCGATCACGTCGGCCGACGTGAACTCCTGGCCTTCAAGGCTTCGGACGTCTTGGCCGTTGCCGGTTTGTGATGGAGTCCGCATCGATCAGCTTGAAACATTTCGCAACAGAAATGTTTCAAACAAAATACACCTTGGGTGTTTCATGTCAAGTGATATCAGTTGATTTAGAAGGTGCGAAGCCGTGACGAGAAAACTTGATGTGCGAGAAATGCGTGAGGGAGACTGGAGGTCTGGTTTCTAGTAATCGAGTCCACCGCCCACGAAGTGCACAATCTCCAAACGGTCGCCGTCTGCGAGTGAGATCTCAGTCCAGCGACTACGCGGAGCAATCTCCCGGTTGAGTTCCACAGCAATACGATCGCCTTTCAACCCGAGATGCTCGATAAACGCAGCAAGAGACCGTCCGCTGGGAAATTCTTTGGGATCGCCATTAACGACGACTGTCATATCAAAAGTGTAAAGGAGGAAGAGGAACCCGGCGCTGCGCAAATTATGATCGAGATTGATGACGCTCATCTACGTTGCCAGTTCGAACAAGGGGAAGCTCGCCGACTTTGCGGCTGCGGCTCGAAAGCATGGTGTGGACATTCGTCCGCTGCCGGGGATCGAGGGAATCGATGCGCCTGAGGAGACAGGCGTGACTTTCGAGGAGAATGCACGCTTAAAAGCTGAGTACTACAGCCGTGACGTGGGCGGAGAGATTCTGATCGCCGATGATTCCGGCCTCACGGTCGATGCGCTCAGTGGAGAGCCGGGCGTCCGATCGGCGAGATACGCGGAGGACGCAGGCATAATCACGAATCACCCAGATGCCGCGAACAATCAGCTTTTGCTCGAGAGAACAGAAGGCGTTCCCGACTCCCGCAGACAATGTGCCTTCGTCTGTTCCATTGCCGCAGCCCGGAATGGCAAAACACTCAAGACCTTCAATGCAGAGGCTCGTGGAGTGTTGCTTCGCGCCGCTAAAGGAAGCAACGGTTTCGGCTATGATCCACTATTTTATTTTCCTGAGCTGAACAAGTCATTCGCGGAAATCTCTCGCGAAGAGAAGTTAAGAGTCAGCCACCGAGGAAAGGCCTTTAGCTTGTTTCTGGATTGGATCGACACAAATCGACTCGCACACTAAAAATCCACTGGGTTGCAACACTTGTTACAGATTTTAACGATCATAGGTCAGTTGGAGAATTCTCCGCCGAATTTATATGAGACTGTCATCCTTAGCGCGCTTTTTGTGCCGGGGATCTGCTGTTCTTCGGCTTATGGTGCCGCAAGCAAACAGCAGATCCACCGCTCCGCATTGAAATGATCGATACCATGAACAGCTTCGCGGCGGAGCGAGGATGGCAATGCCTGAGTCTGAGGGAGTGTCCAAGCCGACAAATCCAGTGGCAGTAACAGTCTTTCTCTAAATGAGCCGCTGCCCCGCCAACACACTTATTTGACTCACTTCCGAGCGGAACCAGATAATGAAAGGTTTGGTATCGATATTCGGAAGTAACTGAGGAGACTCGCAACGCGATGGCAACGGCAGCGCCTCCGAGCGCCGGCTATGAGCAGGATCAGTGGAAGGGGGTAAAGCCGTTGCGCGCAGGCGAGGGGCACTCGTTTCTCCTTCGGCGCCTGCATTCTCTCAGCGGCATCGTGCCGATCGGCGCCTTTCTGGTTGAACACTTTGTCTCCAACGCTTACGCCACAAATGGGCCTCATGCGTATGCCACTCAGATCAAGTTTCTAAATTCCCTTCCCTTCGTACCATTTCTGGAATGGGGATTCATTTACATTCCAATCCTCTACCACGCGCTGTACGGAATTTTTATTTGGTACAGAGGCCAATCGAACGTCGTTGCTTATCCCTGGGAAGGAAACTGGCTCTACACGGCGCAGCGCTGGACAGGACTTATTACCTTCGCATACATCCTCCAGCACGTTTACAGCTTACGGTTTACGGGAGTTCATCTGGTGGAGTATCCCGGCGCAGGCTTCGGTAAGGTGCAGCATGAACTAACGAATCCCTGGATGCTGGCTTTCTACATCATCGCGATCGTGTGTGCATCATGGCACTTTGCGTATGGAATTTGGCTATTCTGTGCCAAATGGGGAATCACACAGGGAGAACAGGCAAGGCGGAGAGCCGGCGTAGTCTGCTTTGGGATAGGGCTATTGTTTGTAGTGATCGGACTAGTTACCGTAAAAGCATTTGTGGCTCCTCATAATCCGGAATGGCGCAAGATGGGAACCGACCCGGCAACCGCGAAACGTGTGGAAGCTCAACCCGTGGACTAGCAACCATCAAGTTGAACAGAAGTTCGCCTTCCTAGGAAATTAACCTATAACCAAGCACTTGATTTCATCGTAATCGTAAATGGCAAATCCGAAAATCGTAGTAGTAGGCGGCGGGCTGGCAGGACTCTCAGCCACTATCAAGATCGCTGAAGGCGGCGGCAATGTTGATTTGTTCTCGGTCGTCCCGGTAAAGCGCTCGCACTCCGTTTGCGCTCAAGGCGGCATCAACGCTGCCAAGAACCTCAAAGGCGAGGGAGATAGTACTTGGCAGCACTTCGACGACACAATCTATGGCGGCGACTTCCTCGCCAATCAGCCTCCCGTGAAAGATATGTGCGAGGCGGCGCCGGCGATCATCGATCTGCTCGACCGGATGGGAGTTCCGTTCAACCGCACTCCTGAAGGACTCCTCGACTTCCGTCGCTTCGGCGGCACTCTTTATCATCGCACCGCATTTGCCGGAGCGACCACTGGCCAGCAACTGCTATACGCGCTCGATGAGCAGGTACGCCGATACGAATCGGAAGGCCGAGTGAACAAGTTTGAAACTTGGGAGTTCCTCTCCGCGGTTCTCGATGCCCAAGGGGTCTGTCGCGGAATCTGTGCGCTGGATCTGCGCTCAATGGAAGTCCGCACCTTCCCTGCTGACGCAGTAATTATCGCAACGGGCGGCATCGGAGCCATTTTCGGAAAATCCACAAACTCGGTTGTCTGCACCGGATCGGCACAGTCTGCGTTGTATCAGCAGGGCGCGTACTACGCGAACGGCGAGTTTATCCAGGTGCATCCAACCTCGATTCCCGGAGATGACAAGCTGCGGCTCATGTCGGAGTCCGCGCGCGGCGAAGGTGGCCGCGTTTGGGTACCAAAGACCGCCGGCGACAAGCGCGATCCGAAGAGCATTCCCGAATCGGAGCGCTGGTACTTCCTCGAGGAGTGGTATCCGAAGTACGGAAATCTGGTGCCACGCGACGTGGCCACTCGCGCCATCCACAAGGTTGTCTATGAGCATGGCCTCGGGATCGATGGCCAGCCGATGGTCTATCTCGATCTCACCCACATCGATCGCGCAACGCTCGACCGCAAGCTTGAAGGAATACTTGAAATCTACGAGAAGTTCGTAGGCGACGATCCACGCGACACGCCCATGAAGATTTTCCCCGGCATGCACTACACGATGGGGGGGCTCTGGGTAGATTTCAAGCAGTCTACGAGCATTCCTGGGATCTTCGCTTGCGGAGAATGTGAATACAGCTATCACGGCGCCAATCGTCTGGGTGCCAACTCCCTGGTTTCCTGCATTTACGGCGGCTTCGTGTCGGGTCCGCAAGCGGTGTCCTATGCCAAGAATCAAACTAAATCCGATACATCGGTAAATGGAGCCTTCGATTCGGAACGCAAACGTCAGCAAGAGATCAACGCTCGACTGATGAGTTCCGAAGGCAGCGAGAACCCCTTCCGCATCTGGCGTGAGCTGGGCGAGATCATGACCAAAGACGTTACCGTGATCCGCTACAACGCGGCGCTTGCGAAGACCGATGAGAAGATTGTGGAATTACTAGAGCGTTATCAGCACATCAATCTCAGCGACAAAGAGATGTGGGCAAATACATCTTTCGTCTTCACGCGCCAGCTTTACAACATGCTGCAGCTCGCACGTGTGATTGCTCAAGGTGCGGCGCTGCGCAACGAGTCACGAGGCGCACACTATAAGCCGGAATTTCCCGAACGCGACGACGCGAACTTCCTTAAGACGACGAAAGCATATTTCGCACCCGATGCCGATGAACCCCGCTTCGAATTCGAGCCTGTGGACACGTCGTTGATCAAACCCCGTCCACGCAAGTACTGAGATGACATCCGGGGAATAACATTCATCACACTTATCTGGAGAGAAATGGCCCAAAACGGTAAGACTGTCATCATCAAGGTCAAGCGTCAGGCATCTCCCGACTCTAATCCATATTGGGAAGAATTCTCCTTGCCCTGGAAGCCCGGGATGAACGTGATCTCGGCAATGATGGACATTGCCGCGAATCCGGTAACTCGGGAGGGCAAACCTTCGCGTCCAATCACCTACGATTCGAACTGCCTCGAAGAGGTCTGCGGCTCTTGCGCGATGCGCATCAATGGCCGCGCCCGTATGGCATGCTCTGCTCTGATCGACAACTTGAACCAACCGGTCACCCTCGAACCTCTTTCGAAATTTCCGGTGATACGTGACCTTGCTGTCGATCGTTCGGTCCTTTTCGAGAACCTGAAACGGGCTAAGGCGTGGGTTCCCATAGATGGAACTTACGATCTAGGGCCGGGTCCAAGACAAACGCCTCGTCAGCAGGAGCAGGCCTATCCGTTGTCACGATGCATTTCGTGCTGCTGCTGCATGGAGGTGTGCCCGCAGTTTAATGACAAGACGAATTTCGTTGGTGCGGCTACCATTGCGCAGGTGCGGCTCTTCAACACTCATCCCACCGGCGCAGCCTTGAAGGAAGATCGCCTGCATGCGCTCATGGGCGACGGCGGAATCCAGGAGTGTGGCTATGCGCAGAACTGCGTCGAAGCTTGTCCCAAGGATATCCCTCTCACCGATGCGATTTCAGAAGTAAGCGGGCAGGTGATGAAGCAGGCGATCAAAGACATCTTCACGCGATAAGACAAATCCGACAGAACCACGACCCTGGGGATCTGTCATCCTGAGGCTCTGTATTGGCCGAAGGATCTCCCGCGATGCGTCAGTCTAAAGCGCTCTGTCCTGGCACTTTGGCGAGAGTGCGGCGATTGCTGACTATTAAGTCGAAAACGTATCTCTGGCCGAAGAGCCGTGAAGCAGCATCGACACCTGACGCATCGCGGGAAATCCTTCGGCCAACACAGGCCTCAGGATGACAGATCTTTTCCGTTAATGAGCCAGAAAGGGAATTTGCTAGTCGTTGACCGTCTCGCCGGTATGCGAGCGAAGAATTCGATCTACGGAGTAAGGTGCCCGCCGGGCAGGCTCGTGATAGTGGCGCACCTGCATCTCTCCCAGCAAACCTAGCGCAAGAAGCTGCACGCCAGCGACAATCAACACTGCGGCAAAGACGAGAAGTGGGCCGTGATCGTCCATCACATTTGTGTTGTAAAGCACCTTCTGTAGCGCCAGCCACAGGGCGATTATCGAGCCGGAAACAATGCCGGTTGCTCCGAAGGTTCCGAAGAAATGGAGCGGGCGCGAGAGGTATCTCAGCAGGAACCGGATCGTGATCAGGTCGAAGAAGACGCGGAAGGTCCGGGAAATTCCGTAGTGCGAGGCGCCCCGCTCGCGATTGACATTGCGGATGGGAATTTCGCAAATAGATGCGCCATACCAAGACGCTAGTGCCGGGATAAAGCGGTGCAGTTCACCGTAAAGCGGCACCTGATTGATGATCTCGCGACGATAGGCTTTGAAGGTGGTGCCGAAATCGTGGATATCGACGCCGCTGAGCTTAGCCATCAGCCAATTTGCACAACGGGAAGGCACACGCCGAAGGACAAAGTTATCGATTCGTTCTTTGCGCCATCCACTGACGATGTCATAGCCCTCGCCGATCTTTTCGATGAACCCGGGAATGTCGTTGGGATCGTGTTGCAGATCTCCGTCCATCGCAATGATGTATTCGCCGGAGGCATGATCGAAACCAGCCGCCAGTGCGGATGTTTGACCGAAGTTTCTTCGCAGCTTTACGACAGTGACTCGGCTGTCGATCGCGGCAATTTCGCTCAGCAGGTGAAAGGTAAGATCCGTGCTTCCGTCGTCTACAAATACCAGTTCGAAGCTCTCGGAATATGCTTCCATGACCCCTTTCAGGCGATCGTAGAGAACGGTGACGTTCTCCTGCTCGTTGTGAAAAGGGACGACAATTGAGTACTTCGGCATGCTGGTCAAATTATAGCGAGGGAATGCGTTACTTTACACCCGAAAGACCGACAGAACCACTCAATTTACGGCTGCGTTTCGGCGCCAGCGGGAATGGGTTTCAAATCTAGAGTCTCTTGACCAGTTTCCGAAAGTCGCACGGTACGTGCCTGCTCGGCAAAACCCTTCAACCACTCCTCGTTATCGTAAGCCCCGGGTTCGATGTGCTCAAATGCGTAAACCCAATAACTGCCAGGCCGCAGCCCCTGAATCTGGTATCGTCCATTTTGATCCGTAGTTACGGCCAGGAATCGATTCGACACCGACACCCCGTTGAGGCGTTGCTCAGGAGCGAGAAGGACAGTTACGCCAGGCTCGGCTTTATCGTCGGTACCGAAGATTACGCCGCTAAGCTTGGCTCCCGGAGCAAATACCAAGTCGAGGCTTCGGTTCGTGGCTGGACTGAACCCTTTCTCCAGTACGTCGTCACGGCCGGCGGTTGCGGATTTGAGATACATCTCCGGAGGTCCACCGTACGCAGCGATTTTGTATCGTTCGTCGGGGGCCGCATGGAGCGTGAAGGAGCCGTCGTCGTTCACGTGGGCGTATGCACCACGCATAAGATCCTGCGTATCTTCGGGTGAAAGCTTAATCTGAATGGAAGTTGCCTTCGTCGTGGGGACGCCATGCTCGAAGGTCACGTGTCCACTTACATCTACATTTGGTAAGAGCGAGACACTAACGCCCTGCACGTCTCCTTCGCGTACATCCACTTCAATTACTGCGCTGGCGGAGGGATTTTCGTCTTGCCGTTGCGCGATAAGGTTATAAGAGCCGGGCAGCACATGCTTGAAAGTAAATGTGTTGTCCTCACGCACGCCCGTATTCAGGCCCGGACCAAATGCGAACTCGTTTTGTCCACGCTTCGCGAGCATCAACCATACTCCGCCTTCAGGTGCTCCCTGCGCTCCGCCAACAAGGCGTCCGCTCACCGAGTAGGACCGCTGCGGGCTCAGCGAAAGGTCGGCATGAAGTTCGTCACCGCCGCGCACCGTAAGCGGCAGAGCCTGGCTCGCATCCGTTACGTTGGGATAAAAAACCGGTGGATAGGACGTTGTTTCCGAAGGCGCGGAAGAATCAACGACATCTCCGCGACCAGCGTACATTCCCAATCCGCGAAGCGTGGCCCTGACATACACCTGTCCCGGACGGACACCAAAAATTCGATACTCGCCGCGATCGTCGCTCGTGGCGCTGCCCATAGGCACGAGTCGACGACGTCCTTGCATGTATCTGAATTGCAGCACCTGCACCTGAACACGAGACAAGGGCTCTGAGTCTTCATCGACAATTCGGCCGGAGATCACGCCACCTTGCATGAGGCGGAAGATAATATCCGTCAATGTTTGGCCAGAATTCAGAGAAAGGGTGGTGCCCTGCTCGCCTGCATTCTTTTGGCCGTAGGTCTGGGGTACATACCCGTTGCGCTGCGCCATCAGGATGTAACGCCCGGCATCGAGATCCTTGAGCAAGAAGTGGCCTTCAGCGTCAGTCACGGCAGTTGAACCGCTGCGCCCGCCTTTCTCGAGGACACGCGCCGTGACCCAAGTTTTCTTCAATGGCTGACCGGTCGCTGCATCGAGCACTTGACCAGAGATTTCAGCTTTGGCATTCGCCGTGGAGGCTTGGCCCTTCGGCGGAGAATTTGGAGGTGCACCTGCAGCTTGGATTTGAGCATAGCAATTTAAGCCGGCCAGAAGAATAGGTACGAGCACTCTACGCATAGGGATCCGCCCCGATTCCAAATCCCGGAGACTCTGGTATGTGCTGAGATTGTATGCGAAGCTCTATCCGGTCGTGAATCCTTAGACTCTGGCTAGAACTGTAACTTTGGGCAAAAGCTCTTCACAAATCTGGAAGCGGAGTCTTGACTTCGTGGTCGCTTCGTTCTGCCTGATATTGGCGATCCCACTGATGCTCGTGATTGCTGTGTGCGTGCGAGCAACTATGGGGAGTCCAATTCTTTTTCGCCAACTGCGACCCGGGCTCAGAGGACAGCCATTTGTACTCTACAAATTTCGGAGCATGTCTCCTGCATACGAATCCGAATCCTGCGCCGACGAACATCGGATCTCACGATTAGGCGGTTTCCTGCGCAGCAGCAGCCTCGACGAGCTCCCAGAACTCTGGAACGTCCTTAGAGGCGAGATGAGTCTTGTCGGGCCACGTCCTCTCCTGATGCATTACCTCCATCGCTATTCCCCGGAACAACAGCGACGCCACGAAGTCTTGCCAGGCATAACCGGGTGGGCACAGGTGAATGGCCGGAACGCGATTGACTGGGAGGAACGCTTCGCGCTCGACCTTTGGTATGTCGATCACCAGAGTTTATGGCTCGACTTGAAAATTCTCTGTTTGACTCTCCTGCGAGTATTGCGCCGCGACGGAATCAATCGATCGGGCCATGTCACTACGCCCGAGTTCATGGGCCAGGTTGAAAATGGGAATTCGCAGCCGTAGTCCGCTTCACGCGGCCTTTCGCAAGCGTGTCTTCTGTACTGCCAAACGTGCGAGTAGTGGGAACTGGATTAGCGAGAGCGCTGTGAGCCTGAGGGCCTTAGGAAGTTGCAACAAGAAGCGGAGCAGGGCGGCAGCTCTCAGAGCTGGTTCCAGAAGATCACGGTAAGCACGGTCGTAACTACTCAAAGCTACCTGAAGCGAGCACTCACCTCGAAGATATGGCGCGAGGCTGACCGCCGCTAAACGTCCGCTATGTAAAGCGATTGAGATGCCATCGCCGGCAAATGGATCGATGAAGGCAGCAGCGTCGCCGACCAGAATTGTTTCCGCATCGGAAGTTCTTGGCGCACCAAACAACAGTGGGGAGGTAGCGACCGGTTCAGTCGCCGGTCGCCATTTTCGAGAGCGCTTCGCCAAGTCCAGATTCTCCTTGAAGACGGAGGCAAGATTTCGCGCCGCATCCGCTCGTACCATTGCGGCTGCATTGACCGTGCCATCCCCCAAGCTTTGAACACCGCAATAGCCTCCAGGAAAAAAGTAAAGATCGCAGTGAGGAGCTTGGCCATTCTCAAAAAAGTGCTGCTTAAGTCCAATCCAGCGATCGCCAGTCACTCGCTTCGAGTGGACCAGGTTCGACCATCTCCCAGCCGCGTTAACTACCGCCCGCGCATGCAGGGTTTCTCCCTCGCAGCTGATCGAAAACAGTGATTCCCCCGTTTCGACTCCGGTAACTCGCGTTCGAGAGCGGCCGTAAACACCTGCTCCAATGGCTGAGTTCCAGAGATTCAGATCCAAGACATGACGTGAAAGGCTTATGGCTGCGGGGTCGACGGTAAAATCGACTTTTCGGCCGTCGAGAAATATTCGCGCTCCCTTGATGCGAGGTGCATCGGCCAATAGTCCGCCATCGGAGAGCAGTGACTTTAGAATCGGCAATGCTTCGCCGGAGATGAATTCCCCGCAAACCT
>QIBC01000167.1 GCA_003225215.1 Acidobacteriota bacterium | reverse complement strand
CAGAGCCTTTTCAGTTGCTTGCGAGCGGCGCGTCGAAACAGTCCGGGATCGCCGATGGCCTTTCGCGAGATCTCGCTGCGCTTGCTTGCGGGTGCGACTTGAGGCCTTGCCGATTTTCGGAGCACCTAGCTGAACCCCAGCTCTGCGTGCTTTCGACAAGCCAATCGCGATCGCTTGTTTTGTGCTCCTCGCGCCGTGCTTGCCTTCCCGGATATGATCCATTTCTTCGCGTACAAACTCTCCCGCCTGCGTGCTCGGCGATTTGTCTTGTTCTTTGTCTCTCCTCGCGCGTTCAAGAGTGATTGCTTCTGGCATTGCGTGCTCCTCCAAACAGGAACGATGCTGTGGGCAAGAATGTCGATGTCTCCATGCGTGGCAAAAAAGAAAGCCCAGCGATGAGCGGCTGGGCTCCTGATTCAGAGACGAAGAATTACGCGAGAGCCGCCTTCAATTCTGCTCCGTAGACTTCATACCAGGGAGTCGCGGCTTTCAATTTTTCATTGACGTTCTGGACGTTCTTAACCCCTTCGGTTTTCATCCACTCAACGAAAGCCTTCTCTCCCTGTTTTGCAAATACGGGAATCCCAGCGGCCCAGGTTGCGCGTCCGCAGAGCACTCCGTTAAATTTGACACCTGATTCGGCTGCTAACTCCAGCGTCTCAGCGAATTCCTCGTTGCTTACTCCGGCGGATAAATAGATAAACGGCTTCGTGGCAACGGCTGCCGATTTGCGGAATAGCTCCATCGCTTCTTTGCGTGTGTAGGCGGAACCTTTTCCTGCGTTGCTCCTCACTCCTTCGACGAACTTCATGTTGATTGGCACTTCGGCCTTCATGACGTCAATGCCGTAATTATCTTTTGTGAACTCGGCCATGCTGCGGATTACGCTCTCAGGCTTGCGCTTCGCGTACTCCAAGCCTTTTTCATCGCCACTTTGCGGGTCATAGCCGACGAATTCAAGAAAGTACGGAATGTCCTGTCCACGGCATTCATCGCCGATGCGTTCAACGAAGGCATGCTTTTCGTCATTGATTTCTTTGGAGTCAAACGGTGAGTAGTAGATAAGTACCTTGATGCAATCCGCGCCGGCTTCCTTCAACCGGCGGACCGACCAATGATTGAGGAGGTCGGGAATGCGCCCGGGCCGGTTGTTGTCGTATCCAGTCTGCTCGTACGCAAGCAGCAGGCCCGACTTTTTGCTGCGGCGCTTTGCGGCCGGCAATCCATATTCCGGATCGAGCAGGATAGCGCTGGCGTATTGTGTAAGCACTTCAGTAACGATGCTCTTGAAGTCCTCGAGCATACTCTCGGGGACATCGGGCACGCCCTTTTCTTTGGCAAGAGCCTTCTGCAGCGATCCGCGCTGGTCCATGGCGGCGGCGGCAATTACGCCGCGAGAATCGGAGACCGCTTTCATTCCGGCGAGTTTTCCGGGTGTCAACTTCACGGGAATTCCTCCTTGGGAATTTCTTGAGATTATGCGAGACAACTGTGAAGACGCAGCATGCTACGTCTCTCGGTTCGGAAGTCTCGTCTGGCCAGTAAATCGCGATCGGGCCAGAAAGTCTGGATGATTGCGACGCCGATTCTAGCTTACTGCCTTCGGCAGTGCTACTGGGCTTGATCGAGGGCCACCTTCTGCAGATCCATTAGGTCGGTAATACCTTGTCGACCGACCTGCAGCAGTTGCGCCAGTTGTTGGTCATCAAACGCGACCTGTTCGGCGGTAGCTTGCAGCTCTATGAATCGACCAGCCCCGGTCATGACCAGGTTCATGTCCACCTCTGCCCGGGAGTCTTCTTCATAGGCGAGATCGAGGAGCACAGCGCCATCGACGATGCCTACACTCGTTGCTGCCACGGTGTCGCGCAACGGCGATTTCTTTAAGGTTCCGGCCGCGAGTAGCCGGCGAAGTGCCAACGCTAACGCTACATAAGCGCCAGTAATCGACGCCGTGCGTGTGCCGCCGTCGGCCTGGATTACGTCGCAGTCTATGTAGATGGTCCGCTCACCCAATTTTGACAAATCCACAACAGCTCGCAGCGACCTGCCGATGAGGCGCTGGATTTCATGTGTTCTTCCCCCGACGCGCCCCTTGCTCGATTCCCGTGGAGTTCGCGTGAGCGTCGCCCGTGGCAGCATAGCGTACTCACTGGTAATCCAGCCTTTCCCGCTGTTACGCAGGAATCCCGGTACCGTTTCTTCGATCGACGCCGTACAGATTACCCGCGTATGTCCAACCTCAATGAGTGCAGATCCCTCAGCCATA
This sequence comes from Acidobacteriota bacterium, assembly GCA_003225215.1. Classification (GTDB taxonomy): domain Bacteria; phylum Acidobacteriota; class Terriglobia; order Terriglobales; family Acidobacteriaceae; genus Gp1-AA112. The sequence continues at coordinate 16,815 of QIBC01000167.1, read as the reverse complement.
GCGATGTAATCAGGCGTAATTCGTACCGGACGCATCTGCTCCGGAGTGCGTTTATCACTGCGAAAGAAAGACATGAGAGGGTTCTATTTAATCATGGAGCAAAGTACCGGCGGCGGTAGCCGCTGGGTGCGTCGGTGGCCCACTAGCGGGAGAGCAAGAGAAGTATGACTAACCCTAAGCTTGTCCAAATTAGCTTTGCGGAAATGGCTTTGAAGGGGCATGGCTTCAGCGCAAGCGGAGCGCCCTGCCATCAGCCCAGACTTAGAATCGGGCTTCACAGGCCGCAGAAAAATGCCATCGAGACCGCTGTAGGGAGGGCACGACTTCGAGTCGTGCCGGTAAGTGCTTAGTTTTCAATAAGGCTTTAGCCGCTGAGGTGTTCCATTTTGGAATAACCATCATTTTTCCGCAGCCTGTTCAGCCCCCGGCGCTTTTTTCCAATTTAGAAAGAGTACCTGAAAGCCGGATTTCAGGCCGGTCTTAACGGCACGGCTACGCTTCGCTGAAGCCGTGCCCCTTCAAAACCTGAGGAAACCAAGAAACACGCCAGCTAATTTGGACGGTCTTGTAATTAACCCAGCGGCTAATCGCCCCCGGTAACTGATTCCCGATTGACCGCCGTCTGTTCCCGACATAGGATGACGCAAGCATGTCCCCCTATGTCTGCGCCCACGATCCATTCCGGCGGAATGCTTGGCCGCTACCGCCTCCTCGAGCAGATCGGCGCGGGCGGGATGGGCGTGGTGTACCGCGCGCATGATGAACGGCTCGCCCGCGATGTAGCCATCAAGCTCCTGAATCCCGGAAGTATCCGCAGTGCCATTGCACGACACCGCGTGCGCAACGAGGCGCTTGCTCTCTCGCGACTCAGCCATCCCAATATTGAGACTATTTTTGAATTCGATACGCAGGACGATTGCGACTTCCTGGTAGTCGAACTCATTCACGGGGCGTGCCTGGATGAGTTGCTGAGCCGCGGGCCGGTTCCCCAAACGCTCGGAGTCTCGCTCACCATGCAATTATTGCGCGGACTTGCAGCCGCCCACGAGAAGGGCATTATTCACCGCGACCTGAAGCCCTCAAACCTTCGGCTCACGCATGACAGCTTTCTGAAGATCCTCGATTTTGGATTGGCGCACATTCACGACGAGGAAGAGCCCAAGACACACAACTTAACCACCGAGACTCACAGTACCGTTCTTTCTGGCACGTTGGCGTATATGTCACCGGAGCAGCTTCGAGGCACGCGCCTCGATCCCCGCAGCGACATCTATGCCGCTGGCCTGGTCCTCTATCAGATGTGCACTGGACGCCTGCCCTTTACGGAATCGGGTGCGCTGCTCATCGATGCGATCCTCAATCGTCCAATAACGCAACCCCGCAAAATTAATAGGGATGTAAGCCCGCAGCTCGAGGCGGTAATACTCAAGGCTTTAGAAAAGGATCCAAAGCGCAGATATCAGTCCGCACGCGAGATGCTGCGCGATCTGGAGGCGATCGACGCGGCCATAGCGTCCAGCGCCGGCAACCGCGTTCTGAGTATTGCGATCGTGACAGTCCTCGTACTCGTCTTTGGATTGATCATCGGGCTTGAGCGCCGAAGAATCGCGGGCTGGATAGATCGCCAACTGCATCCTGTTCCAACCAATAAGTATGTTGCAGTGATGCCATTTCGGAGTAGCAATAATGACGATCCGGCGTTTGATGAGGGTCTTGCGGAGGCAGTCGCAGCCAAGCTGACGGAAATCACAGCCGCGCAATCCGTACAGATAGTCTCGCCGCGGGAAATAAAGGCAGAACGCGTCGAGGACATAGCCGATGCTCACAAGAAAATGGGTGTAAATCTTGCGATTGCCGCTAACCTTCAGCGCATTAAGGGCACCACTCGCGTCAGCCTTGAATTGGTTGATGCGGCCACGCGGCGGCTGTTGCGGGCCGAAACACTTGAAGCCAGTGTCTCCGATACATTCACGCTGCAGGATCAGGTAATCGAAAAAACTGTGCAGATGCTCGAGATCGAAATGCACAAGGGCGTTGGCCAGCACGGACACGGCACTACGGACGCGGAAGCGTTTCGGCTCTACACTCGCGGAGTTGGATTCCTGGAGAACGAGACCGTTCCTGAGGACGTGGATAGTGCGATCGTGCAGTTTCAGCAGGCCCTTACTCTCGACCCGGGTTACGCTCGAGCCTCTGCCGGTCTGGGTCTCGCAAACTTCGAAAAGTATCGGCTTACTAAGGAACCGTCGCTCGTGGATAAAGCTCGTTCAGCCTGTGAACGGGCTCTAACTTTGGACGCGCAGTCTCCCCAGGGGAACGTCTGCCTCGGAGTAGTCCATCACGGAATCGGCCAGTACCAGGCGGCTGTCTCAGACTTTCAGATGGCGATTGCAGCCAATCCGAACGACGACGAAGCCTATCGCGGACTGGCCTCAGCCTTCGTTGAGCTGAATCGCATGCAAGATGCTGAGGAGACATACAAGAAGGCGATCAGTATTCATCCGCAGTACGCCAGTGGATACGGCCAGCTCGCGCATCTATATCGGCGCGAAGCTAAGTACACGCTCGCCATCGCCGAATACAAGAAGGCAATTGAGCTGGCTCCTGAAGATGCGCGTTACTGGTTTAGCCTTGGGGCGGACTATTACAATACCGGCGACTACGCGCGATCTATTGATGCTTTACAGAAAGCGATTACTATTCGACCTTCCTATCAAGCGTATTCCAATTTGGGATTAAGCTACTTGGCTCTGCGGCGCTTTCCGGAGGCAATTGCGTCGTTTGAGCAGGCTGTCGCCATGGGGAGCCATACGATCCAGACCTTTGGCAATCTGGGGCGGGCCTATTACTTCTATCCGTCTAAGCGCGATCTGGCCCGGAGCCCCTTGGAGAAGGCGCTTCAACTCGCGGCCGACGATCTTAAAGTAAATCCACAAGACGCTGATGTGTATACTCTCGCGGCAGAGTATTCCGCGATGATAGGCGAAAGAGCCGAAGCTCTCCAGCAGTTGAATAAGGCCCTTCAACTTCGTCCAAACGATGCTGAAACGTTATACTTTGCAGGCATAGTTCATGCCGTACTCGGGGACAAGGACGAAGCTATCCCGTGGTTGCAGGCGGCAATGAAGCGCGGATACTCTCGTGCTGAGATCGATAGCGCTTTGGAACTGGATGAATTAAGGAACTCGCCGGAATTCAAGTCGCACCTCACAGACGTACATTGAGCTCAGTCGTTCGGCCCTTCACTACATTCGGATTGGAGAACTCCAATGAAGAACGCGCTGCTTCTTGTACTCGTAGTCCTGGTGGCTATCCTCGGCGTCCTGCTCTACAAATGCAGAAGTCTGAATAGGCAAGTCACGCATCATCAGCGAAAGGACCATAGTGGGAACCTCCTGGAAACTGTGGACTGTCCCGTCCGAACCGGACAGGACAAGAAAACTTGCATTATTCCGATCAGCTATCTTACGGGCATGGTGAACGGTTGGGATGAAGACTATGCCATCGAGGTCCATCATAAGGATACAATTAAATGGATTGGAGATAATGGCGAATCAATCGAGGTGCCTGATATGCCCGGAGTCCTTTGTTCTGATCACACAAAGGGGGATAGGCCGGCCGAGGGCGATCAATCACTGATTAGTCAGATATCGCCCGCGGGGAACATCGTGACCGCTCAGGTTACTGCCAACACGAAGAACGAAAACTACTGCTACAAGAATACTATTAAAGTCACTGTAAACGGCAAAACCACCCCCATTGATCCACATGAGTTCCTCGAGCCGTGAACTACTGTCGAACACGGTTGCTTCCGGCTTCTTTCCCGATTCGGGGTGTGATGATCTGATCGCATGCCGCCATGCGATCAGCCTGAATAGTGCCCGCTACTTCGAGGGCCCTTTCCGGTCATGTCCGCCTCTAGCTGGCTCCTAAATATGAATTTTAGGAATCGGTTGGCCGCAATCCAGCCTGTGTGCCAAACTGAGCATGTGGAGTAGCTGGCATGGTTGCCCTGCCCACTGAATTTCTGAAGAGCCGGGATGGCGAAACTGGCAGACGCAGCGGACTTAAAATCCGCAGGGCTTAAAAGGCCTGTGGGGGTTCGATTCCCCCTCCCGGCACCAATGATAAATGCACCAGTACTCGGGACGTCGCCTGGAAGTTATTCGGGCTGAAGTCTACTCGCTTAGTCCCGAAGCTTAGCCAGCAGATCCTGCGGGTGAACCGGTTTGGCCAGGATTTCGAATTGGTGTCCTCGAGCGCGGGCATTTTCCAGCAAATCTGCGGTAGCAGCCTGGCCGGAGAAGAGAAGAATCTTGCAGGAGGGTAGAAACTTGCGAATGTTGATGGCGGCGTCGATGCCGTTCATGTCGTCCATGATGACGTCGCTGATAATCAGGTCTGGCCGTTCGCTGCGAGCTTTTTCGATCGCTCCTGTGCCGCTGTAGACGGCGGTTGCGGCGAATCCGTTTTGATTCAGGATGATTGCCAGCGTATCGGCAATTACGCGCTCATCATCCACGACCAGAACTCTGGGTTTGCTTTTTCCACTGTTGTTATCAGTCATCCGTCCTGTCCATGGATTCCCAGCGACCAGGGTTGGGGGAATCTGGCGAAGCAGCGCGTAACAAATCTGTTTCGATTATAGCTGAAGCTGAGGGCGCCGAATCCGGCATAACGGTTCTCGGCGTTGCCCGGATATAGCGGAATTCACTCGATGTTCACGGTTACGTCTCGACGCACAAAAATTTGAGCAGCAAGCAGAAGGATGATCGCAGATTCAGCAATCGCGATCATTCCTGCGGAGATTGGAATCGATCTCACCAGAGAATCGGAAGCGCCCAGCAATGCCGCAACCGGCGCAAGAAATGTATTTGCATGGCTGAGCGCAAATGGCGCAAAGGCCAATGCTGCCGCAATGGCGGCGGCAAAAAACGGATAAACGAAAGTTGACAAGAATAGAGCAACGGAAGCCGTCCACAACGCCGCGAGGGTACCCCGAACAAACATGGATGAAAGAGCGCCGACGGCGAGATCTGAGACCCCAATCAGCCAGAGGGCTGCGGCTGCGACCGATGCGAAGTACGTCACCGCAAAATATGCCGAGCCCAGCAACAGCCCGAGAAGGTATTGCTCCCTGGTTACCGCTTTTGAGAGCACTCCAACGATTCGTCGCGACCGTTTCTCGTTGTAGATTGCCGAACTGTCAAGGAAGGCGAGCACGACAACTCCATAACGAACCTCCATCTGCACGATTTCAGAGACGTCCTGCTGGCTGGCAGCGTGATGAGGCGACCATAGGAAAGCTCCAAGCAGGAATGGGAAGGCGGCAAAGGCTAGCAGCAGCCAGCGGTTTTGCCGCAGAAAATTCTTGGCGAGAAGCAGGACAGGAATCATTGCGGCTTCCGACGCCCGGATTCTGAGTTGGTCATTAGTTCAACAAACAACTCTTCCATTGTTCGCGTCTTGGGTACGACACTGATTACAGTCCCGCCGGCTGACCAGACTTGCTCAATCGCAGACCGTTGCTGTGCCGCTGTCGTCGAAAATACCAGGTGTCCATTTTCAGTGTGGCTGTTCCGTGTCTCCGGCGGGGCAGACCGAAGTCCTGACGCGGTAATCTCAAACTCATCGGATTCCTTCAGTAAGTCTTGCGTGCGGCCACTTGCAATGACGCGGCCTTTTTGGACGAAGATCACACGATCACAGATGCGTTCAACTTCTGAGAGTTGATGCGAACTCAGGAAAATACTCTTTCCACCAGTGCGATGCTGTAATAGAAGTTCCCGCACTTTGAGTCGTGAGAGCGGATCGAGCGCTGACGTCGGCTCGTCAAGAATGAGCAATTCCGGGTCATTGATCAGAGCTTGTGCGATTCCAACTCTCTGCAGCATGCCTAAGAATCCGAGCTTTCGTCGACTTGAAACGGCGCCGAACACTTGCCCAAGCAGCGTGCCGTGTCCAGCGGTAGGCCAGGCTAGTCCCAAGGCGATGTGGATTGCGGTTGTCTTTCCCGCTCCGTTCGGACCCAGGAATCCAACGATCTCGCCGCGTTCCATTTTCAAGCTGAAGTCGCTAAGCGCCCAGTGCTCTCGTCCGAGGAACGAGCGGTACCGTTTACTAATGCCTTCGAATTCGAGGACCGCAGCCACTATGCGATTGTAGCGGCAAAGAAAAAATGCCCTCGGCGAACCGAGGGCAGAGTGGAATCGACGACGCTGTCGCACTTTCATGCCGCATCGCCAAGACGCAGCATGCTGCGCCTCTACCTATGTCTTTGCGAAGATGATTACCAGCGTGTACAGCGCGAGCGACTCGATCAGTGCCAGGCCGAGAATCAGGAAGAGCTGGATTCCCGCGCGTGCCCCAGGGTTGCGAGCCAGCGCTTCTGCCGCCGAAGCGGTAGCGCGTCCTTGCCCGATGCCACAGAGACCCGAGGCGATTCCCATTCCAATACCGGCGCCGATTGGAATTGCCCAGTTGAAGGTGGCTGGCGTCCCCGCTCCGGCTTGCGCATAGAGCGGCGAAGCAATGAACAGGATCGTCATTGCCAGAAAAAAGAAGGTGAACTTACGCATGGTTGGTGCTCCGTACTATGAATTGCTGCAAGGAGGTGGTTGACGCTCACCGAGCTGGCGCCCTCACACTTGCAGCTTCAAGCCAGGACCGCCTGGCGAGAACTTAAAGAATCGGGTGATCGGGTGAAGTAAAACCTGGAGGCTCTTGCCTACAAGCCGTTTCATCGTTACTCCAAAGTTCATTCGTTGGCGAAAGCACAGCCGATCGCTGATAGCTCCGCCTTTCACTTCACCCGATCACCCGATGGCCCGATCACCCGATTCTTCCTAATGTTCTTCGGCCACTGCGCCGGCGAGATACACGGTCGCGAGTAGCACGAAGATGTATGCCTGAAGCAATGCGACAAATAAGTGCAGGCCGAGAAAAATCACCGGAATACCGATCGGAATCAGCGAGAAGAATACGAGCGTTACCAGATCGCCGGCGAAGATGTTCGCATAAAGACGAATCGTGAGCGACATCATGCGAGCGATGTGGCTGATGATTTCAATCGGAATCATCAGGGGAGCCAGAAGCGGCATGGGTCCGGTAAAGTGCTTCGCGTATTTCAGCACGCCCTGTTTTCTGATGCCGTGCCAGTGATAGTAAAGCCACGCAACAATTGCTAATCCTAACGGCACGGCCGGAGTGGCTGTCGGCGACACGAACCCAGGTACCAGGCCGATCAGATTGCTGATAAGGATGAATATTCCCAGGGCGACCAAAAATGGCGTGAACTTCTCACTGCCATGCGCGGGAATGATTTCTTCACTTTGGTGATTGACGAACTCCTCAGCCACTTCGAATACGTGCTGCATTGCCCCGGGACGATCGACAGAGATCCGCGATCGAGTCCATATAAAGAGGGCCAGGAGGATGCAGACGACCAGAACCTCCATGGCGAAAAAATTCGTGATGGGGGCAGCAGGATTGTAAGTGAAGAAGTACGGGCTCTTTTCACCCGCAACTACGGGATGCGCGCCGACCGCTGACAGAATCCGAGCGGCGATTCCGCCAAAGTACCGGTTCAAAAAGTGCGTAAAAAACAATTCTTCTGTCATTCTGGAATTAAGCTGAAGCTTCGATCAATAACCGCGGTGCCAGGATCCGTACAGCTCGTATCCGGCCTCAATCATGATGCCGACCGCCGGAATTCCGAGCCCGACCAGGAGGCCGTACGCGCTCATGGCGGAACTCTTGAATATAGCATAGCCAGCGACGGCGACGATGCCGTAGCGGAGCAGGAAACGCAGTACCAATCCTGACGAACGCCGTTCACCAGAGCTGGCTATCACGCGATCGGCGAAGGCAATTACCAGTCTCTTGAGCGAAAGAAAATTTACGATTGCGATCGTTCCACCAACCAGGAAACCCACCGCGAATCGATGGTTGAAGAATATCCAGAAGGCCACTGTTAAGCAGGGAAGTAGTACTGCGAGAATGCGTACGATTCGTTCATAGGCAGCGGCAAAAAAGCTTTCGTCTGTGCGCGGCCGATTCGGGCCCGGCGTCGGTTCAGTCATCGCCCGTTTTCAATGCCACTCGGAAAAGCTGGACGAATCCCGCCGCGATCCCAAATCCGAGCCCAACAAGGTAAATCCAGTGGGTACGGAAGTGGAGATCAAGCAAATGTCCAATCAGCCAGCCTACAAATGTAGCGGCCGGCAGCAGAACACCGAGCTGGATGTAGCTCTCAATTTCTACCCATTTATTTTTTGGCGACTTGTCCGGCTGTTCGCTTGGCATTGTTGTAAGGGGAGCCGACTAACTTCTGTCGGTCAAGGATGATCCTCTAGCAGGTTGCTGAAAAATGCCAGGAATTCTGTGTGTGGCCATTGACTTCTGAAGCTGCGGAAAATGTGGTCATGGCAGCAGGCGGCTCCCTGATCATTCCCTGTTATTTTTCTGAATCTTCTTCTAGATGGCACTAAGCGCTTTGATGATTATGGCGTAGGAAGAAATCCACAGAATCCCTGTTAATTCCCTGGTTTTGACTGAAATTTGCGCATTTTGGGCAGAATTCGATGATTTCGATATTGAATTCGAAAAACTCCCTATATCATTCCCTGTTATTTTTCTGAATCTTCTTTCTAGATGGCACTAAGCGCTTTGATGATTATGGCTTAGGAGGAAATCCACAGAATCCCTGTTAATTCCCTGGTTTTGACTGAAATTTGCGCATTTTGGGCAGAATTCGATGATTTCGATATTGAATTCGAAAAACTCCCTATTATTCTCCCTGTTATTGCTTTAGCAGCAGGATTTTCAGACTGTACCATCAGGAGTCGCTGCTGACTCTGCCTCCTCCATCGGCTATCATCAAGTGAATGTCAAGTATGCTTTCGGCTGCTACTTCGGCTCCCCGTTCTTCTGCCCGTCATCCCTTCCAAACTGACGATGCTCGGCTGCGCCCTATTGCCGAAAAGGTGCTTGCACAGGAGCGTTTGAGCTTTGAAGACGGAGTCGCGCTCTATCGCTCGCCGGACATTCTGGCCATCGGATGGCTTGCCAATCACGTGCGCGAGCAGTTGTGGGGCGATACTACGTTCTTCAACGTAAATCGCCATATTAATCCCACAAACGTTTGCGTCGCCGCCTGCCGGTTGTGCGCGTTTGGACGAAAGAAAGACACCGACGGCGCTTACACCATGGCGCTTGACGAAGCGTGGCAGACCGCAGCATCTGGATACTCGGAAGCCGTTACCGAGTTCCACATCGTCGGCGGATTGCATCCCGATCTGCCGTTTCAATATTTTCTTGATCTCATTGCGGGACTGAAGGAACGCTTTCCGCAAGTTCACTTGAAAGCCTTCACCATGGTTGAAGTTGCTTTTCTGGCCAAGCGCGCAAAGCTCACGATTCGCGAAACGCTCAAGAAGCTCAAGGGTGCGGGCGTCGATTCCTTACCCGGCGGTGGCGCTGAGATCTTCAACGATCGTGTGCGCCGCGTGATCTGCGATCATAAAATCGACGGAGATCAATGGCTCGATACAGCACGCACCGCTCACGAGATTGGGCTGAAATCAAACTGCACAATGCTGTACGGCCATGTCGAGAATGAAGAAGACCGCATAGATCATCTAATGCGCTTGCGTGATCTGCAGGACCAGACGCATGGCTTTCAGACGTTCATTCCGCTGGCATTTCATCCGGACAACACGCCGCTGCAACATCTGCCGAAGACTACCGGCATGTCGGATATCAAGCAGATCGCGGTTGGACGCCTGATGCTCGATAACATTCCCCACATCAAGGCGTACTGGCAGATGCTCACGCCCAAAATTGCGCAGATCTCACTGCGTTTTGGGGCTGACGATTTGGACGGCACGGTGATCGAAGAAAAGATTTATCACGACGCCGGAGCCACAACACCGCAGGGCATGCGCCGGCAGGAATTGGAGCGACTGATTCGCGAAGCCGGACGCGTTCCGGTGGAGCGGGATACGTTATATCGCCCAGTTGTCCGAACCGAGGATTCCTTCACCGTCGCGGTTTAATTCAAGGTGCCTCGCTCGATACCGGTGGCAATCGTATAGCCGTCTTTTCGCACGAAAAGTGCAACACATCTATTTACCTTTGCGTCTCACTTAACAGGTGTAAAATCTGCGACAAGAGAAGGTTGAGCCGGGGCCGGCGCGCTTCGTGCCCACGACTGTGGACTGAGCTGGCTCTCGCATGAGGCGTAAATGAACGTCCACTTCAGCTACAAAGCCTCGAAGAACAGAGACACCGAGCGAGAAATCAAACAACAAACCGATAAGCTCGCCAAACGCCTCCAGGTGTTTCGGCCTGACCTCGTGCACTTGCACGGAATTGTTGCCGAGAGTTCAACCAAAGGTGGAGGCATTACTGTCTCGCTGAACCTGCGGTTGCCTTCCGGGCAAATGGCGACGCAAAGCACGGCGCCAACCGCGGTGGGCGCGGTTAAGAGCACCTTCCACGATCTTATTCACCAACTCAACGCGCATAAGGATCTGCTGCGTAATCGTCATCAATGGCGCAGAATGTCGAAGGAACATCGCCGCGTGCCCTTCGAGCAGACCGTCGCTTCCGTCACGAACGGCGGACCGACTCCCGGCGTAACTCTCGCCAGCCGAGATATCGATCTATACGTTGCCACAGAGCTGCCACGCCTGAATCGGTTTATCGACCGCGAGCTGCGTTATCGCGAGGTCACCGGGATGCTGCAGCCTAACTTGGTAAGGCGCGAGGAAGTTGTTGATGAAGCGATTGCCACGGCGCTGTCAGGTGAAGAACAACGTCCCGACAAAGTTTCGGTTGAACGCTGGCTTTATGGCCTTGCGCTAAATGCCATTTCAACCGTGGCTTCGCGTAACGGCGACGAAACCGGCACCGTGCACCTTGAACTTCCGGCAGGGAAGCCCAATGTAAGCGGTACAGACGATGCCTACTTGCAGTTCCACCAGCCCGACGACAGGCTCAGCACCGAAGACGTTTTGCCAAATCGTGACATCAGCACACCCGAAGCAGTGGCGCTTTCGGACGAATTCATCGATCAAGTCGAAAAAGCCCTTACCGGAGTTAATCCCAAGCAGCGCGAGGCTTTCACTCTGTTCGCCATCGAAGGCTTCACCATCGAAGAGATCGCTGAAGTATCAAAGCGCGATCCCGGAGAGATCAAGAAATCCATTAAGGCAGCCCGCGATCTCGTCGATCACAAGCTGCCGAACGGAAATGCACTCAAGAAGCATTTGCTGAATAGTTCGCAGGTAGCGTAACTAGCTGCTGGCTTCTAGCTTCTTGCTGCTAGCTAAAACCAACAGCAAAACCAAGAGCGAACACGAAGGTCACGAAGGAAATGGCTGAGGTCACGAATGTGGTTTCTGCTCGAGACATCCCGGTTGATCCGTCTAATCTGTGTTCATCGGTGTGGGATGTTGGTGTTGGCTTTGCTCTTGGCCAGCAGCCAGTAGCTAGAAGCCAGCAGCTCGGTTTATCCTTGTCGGTTTCTCTTTCCCTGGAGGACCGTGCATGGGCTTTTCCCGCAGGCAGTTCCTGTCCAACGCTGCAGTCACAACCGCATCCCTGGCAATCGGTGGCGACGCCATCGCGCAGTCTCAAAATGGGAACCAGACCCCAGGACAAGCCTCTCAGGCCAGAGAATTGCCCAAGCCCAAGCAGCCGGTAATCATCACAAAAGTCACCGGAAAGCAGTCCATCGACCAGGGCTGGCAGATGTTGAAAGACGGCCAGGATACTCTCGATGCGGCGTTGCACATTTGCAAGGCGCAGGAGGACGATCCCAATGATCAGACGGTCGGACTCGGCGGGCTTCCCAATGAAGAAGGTGTGGTGGAACTTGACTCCTGCTGCATGCATGGGCCCACGCGCAAGGCTGGTTCTGTCGGCGGGGTAAGGAACATCAAGAATGTTTGTCTAGTGGCGCGTGATGTGATGCGCCACACAGGCCATGTAATGCTCTGTGGAGAAGGTGCGGAGCGTTTTGCGGTTGCAATGGGACATCCGCGCGAGAACCTGTTGACGGAGCCTTCGCGCAAGATGTGGCTGTTATGGAAAGAGACGAATTCAACTCAGGACTGGTGGGGAGCGGGTCCCGATGACACACGCTGGAAGACCCCGGAAGCTCCGCAGATCACACTGGAGCGAAAGCGCAAGAAGTTGATCGAGCTGGCGGCCGATTTCGGCATTGAGCCGGAATTGCGCGAGCGTGCCGCAGAATACATCTTGTTTCCTCCAACCGGCACCATTCATGTTTCGCTCGTGAACGAAAAAGGTGAGATGTCGGGAGCCACAACGACGAGTGGCCTGGCATGGAAGCTCCCTGGGCGTTTAGGAGACTCGCCCGTCGTCGGCGCGGGTTGTTACTGCGACCAAGACGTAGGTTCAGCAGGCGCCACCGGAAGCGGAGAGGAGAACATTAAGATCGCGGGCGCTCACACGATCGTGGAAAACATGCGTCGCGGCATGTCGCCGCGCGAAGCGGGAATGGAGGCGCTGCAGCGGATCGTCCGTAACTACAACCACGATATGAATCGTCTCCGCTATGTAGAGATGGTGTACTACATTCTTCGTCGCGACGGTCAATACGCGGGTGTGAGCTTGTGGAGCAACAATCCCTCGGGCAAGCCCTTGCGCTTCGCTGTTCATGATGGAAGCTCGCGCCTGGAGCAGACAGTGGCCTTGCTGCAAGGAAATTCGATCTCCTGGCCGGCGGAGCCGAAGCCTGTTGAGGAGAAACGCTGAGCAATCGCAAAGATCTTCCGCTCTCGGGCAAGTCCGCGCTCGTCACCGGCGGAGCGCGGAGGATCGGCCGCGAGATCGCGCTGGTTCTGGCGCGTGCGGGAGCAGACGTCGCCATCACTTATCTCAATTCAGCTCAGGAAGCAATCCAGACGGCTGCGGAAATCAAAGGCTTTGGTGTGCATGGTGTTGCCCTGCGCTGCGACCTCCGCGATGCCAAGGCGATTTCACCCGGAGCGCAACAGGCGATATCCCAGCTTGGGAAACTCGACTTACTTGTGAACAACGCCGGTGCCTATCAGACCCGCAACTTCGGCGAGATTTCTGTCGAGAAATGGGACGAGATGTTCGCGGTAAACGTCCGGGGTGCCTTTCTCATGACCCAGGCATGCATGTATGAACTTCGGAGCCACCACGGCAGAATCGTCAACATTGGATCGCTCGGTGGCATCCGTCCGTGGGCGACGCATGCTCACTACTGTGCGTCAAAAGCGGCGCTGCACATGCTCACGCAAACTTCGGCCAAAGCACTGGCTCCAGAGGTAAGCGTCAATTGCGTGGCTCCGGGCATGATTGATCAGGGAGAATCCGCAACAGGAAGCGAGACGCTGGAGCGCTTCGCCGAGAAAACTCCTATGCAAAGAAATGGCACTGCGACGGATGTGGCACAGGCAGTTCTGTGTTTTGCTACCTGCCCCGACTTCATCACCGGTCAAATACTCGCGGTAGATGGGGGATTAGCGTTGACTTAGGAGCGAAGTTCATCGCTCCAAAGACTTCGTTTCCGCAGGTAGTGCTCCATGTAAGCAATCGGATCTGTACGTTGATCCTTTACCCGAGCTTTAGTGGAGAGCGGAAGCTCAAAACACCGGATCAAAGTTGGCCCTGCGCCTCTGCGCGCTTTATCAATTGCCTCGTACACGACGCGGTAAACGGCTACTGCATCGTTCTCATCGACAGGGATCGAGGGAACGTTGTGCGGGATGGGCTTTAATTTGGGAACGTTCGCGCCGGTCTTTTCCAAGTAAATAATCGGAAGATTCTGTTTGTGGGCGAACTGAACAGAATCAGCGGCGCCGGCAATGTCGGGCGACGTTGCAAAGGCGACCACCACGCTGTTTTTGCGCTCCATTCGTTGGGCGAAGGCGATGCCGGCAGCCATCGCGAGACGCTCTCGATTGCCTCCTTCGAGCACGCTCCATCCGGCTGCGGAGTTTCCACGAAGCTTTCCGTCGGGCTGATTTTCGGAAGAGGCTAGCAGAGCAACACGTTGATCGGGGAGAATCGTTACCGCGTCTTCAGGACGAAGGTCTATCACAGCTGCAACTTCGCAAGCTTCCCCAAAGCAGTGCCGTCGAGTCTTTCCCCTTCGACTTTTCCGTTTCGGGTCGGCAGCGCGCAAGCGAGCCATTAACGTGTACAGTTCCTTCAGCTTCCCAGCCGAGATAATCGGAGTGTGCTGATTGCCCGCTTCCGTTATGGTTAAGCTGAAGGCATGCTTTGGAACTTGCTCTTCATTCTGGAGCATGAGCACTCGATTCTAATGCAGTCACAATTCAACCAAGCCTGCGAAGCGAGCCATAAGTGCCGACGTGTTCCATCAAACGATTTCCTCAATTGTGAGGAAAAGTTTGTGGATAAGCGGCACGCAAATCTCGGGAAGCACGATGATTACTGTAGAAACAGCAGCTTGCACATGTGTCTGTGCGTGCTGCGGCAGTCTTAGCAGTCAAACTCGGATGGCGCGGTGCTCGATGAAGCTACGGCTCGACAAGCTGGTGCTGGAACGTGGCCTGGCGCCTTCCCGCGAACGGGCCCAAGCGCTGATTCTCGCTGGTCGTGTGCTGGTGAACGAACAGAAAGTCGAAAAACCGGGTACCTCCATCGCAACTGACGCGTCACTCCGGGTGCTGGGTGAAGACCTTCGGTCGTGTGGAGCTACTCGAGAAAACCAATGCCCGTTACCTGACAGCACAGCAGCTGCACACGAAACCCGATTTCTTTGCGATGGACGTCTCATTCATTTCTGCAACGCTCGTTATTCCCGCGGTGGTTTCCGCGATTCGGGAAAAAACCGCTCACCAACTGGAACTCGAGGCCATTGTGCTGGTGAAGCCCCAGTTCGAAGCGGGACGCGAGTCGATCGGCAAAGGTGGAATTGTCCGAGACGAAAGCGCCCAGCTCGGAGCTGTTGAACGTGTGAAGCGAACGGTTATTGAATTACGTGGCACCGACATCGAATCGATTGATTCACCGATTCTCGGAGCAGAAGGGAACCGCGAGTTCCTGTTACACTCACGATTCACCTAAGAAAATCGTTTCTGTCCATGCCTGCCGCTGCCATCATCTCCAAACCCAACAAGCCAGAGCTCAAAGAGGTAATTTCCGGAGTAGTCGACTGGCTGAAGCGGCATGGATACGAGGTGATTCTTGATCCGCAATCATCAGGCCATGTGTCAGACTGCACCTGCGCATCGCGCGACCAGTTGCACAACTACAAGCCGGATTTCGCAGTGGTGCTGGGTGGCGACGGGACGTTGCTAGCAGCGGCGCGGGCGCTGGCCCACGCCCAGGTGCCACTCCTCGCCGTGAATCTCGGCTCGCTGGGATTCTTGACTGAGATTTCTCTTTCGGAACTCTACGTACATCTAGAAAGCATTATTCAGCAGTGTTGTGTCCTTGACGAACGCTCGATGCTGCATTGTCGGCTGATTCGCGAGGGAAAGATCGTCCATGAATGCGAAGCCTTGAATGATGTCGTGGTGAAGGCGACGGCGGCAAGGCTAGCGGATTTTGAACTCAGCATCAATGGATATCGCGTGACGGACTACAAGGCCGACGCTCTCATTGTGGCCACTCCCACCGGATCTACCGCATACTCACTCGCCGCAGGGGGGCCGATCCTGGCTCCGGGCGTGAAGGCTCTGGTGATTACTCCGGTCTCTCCCCATTCCTTAACGCACCGGCCCATCGTGGTTGAAGAGAGCTCCAAGGTTCTCGTCGAAATTTTTGTGGGGCAAGAAGAAGGGTTTCTGACCATGGACGGACAGCTCAGCATTCCGATCCAAAGTGGCGATCGTGTGGAATGTGAGCTTGCCAAATATCGTGTGAAACTGATGCGACAGAAGAATGGACAAAAGTTTTTTGATGTACTCCGCAGCAAACTGCACTGGGGCGAACGCTAAGTATGTCTGCTGCCAAGAGAGCGGCTTCAACCGATACGCAGTGCCGCGTCTTTTGCACCACGTGTGAAATTAGCCCGGAGTGAAAATCCGGGTTTGGGGATTGTGAGTTTGAGTCCCGCGTCGTTTGCGGGACGACTGAAATCGATCCCCAACTGGAAGGCAAGTCAGTCGTCCGGCTAGAAGCTGGACTAAGCGCTTGAAATAAACGTCCCGGGGTTGCATCCCGGGCCATTCTCAACCGTGCCGCGAAAATCGCGGCACTGCTCTTCTACGTTGGAGCTACTTTGGACAAGTCTGCAGCATGCTGCGTCTCTACGATGCTGCTTGTTACTGCGATGTTGGTTCTTGCTGCGTTATCCGGACCTGCTTTCGCCCAGGAGCATCCGGCGGCCGACACCATCATTACCAACGCGAATATCTGGACTGTAGATCGCAATCATCCCAAAGCGGAAGCAGTGGCCATTCTGAATCAGCGCATCGCTGCCGTCGGTACTTCGGTAGAAATGGACGGTTGGCGTGGCCCGCGCACACGCATCATCGATGCGGGCGGCAAGTTGCTACTGCCCGGTTTCAACGACGCTCATGTCCACTTTGTCTCGGGTGGTTTTCAACTGGACCAGGTGCAGCTCACTGACGCAAAGACTCACGACGAATTTGTTCAGCGTATTGCCGCACAGGCCAGGAAACTCAAGAAAGGCGAATGGATCCTGGGAGGCGAGTGGGACGAGCAGAACTGGTCACCGCCTGAACTGCCTACGCATGACTGGATCGATCAAGTCGCTCCGGACAATCCCGTATTTATCGAACGGCACGATGGTCATGAGTCGCTGGCCAATGCGCTTGCGATGAA
>QIBC01000166.1 GCA_003225215.1 Acidobacteriota bacterium | reverse complement strand
GGGAATCTCCGTGAAAGAATGAGCAGAGCCAGTAGAGACGCAGCATGTTGCATCTTTGCGAGGATGCGTGTTCCGAAACTACTGTTCTGAGTGCCAGCCGACATCAACGAGACACAGCATGTTGCCGTGATCTTCTACAGGTCGCGAGGTAAGAGGCGCGGATTACCCTTGATCGAAACGGCTGAAAAGTGCCTTAGATCGAGCGTGGCGATCGCCTCAGCCTTCAGGCGCTCCGCAGCAGCGATCACCATTGGAATCGACGAAGCCGATCTGAAGTGACTTGTCAATCAACCCTGCGATATGAAGCAGGTGCTGTAATACGCTTGCTCAATCGTCCTTCCATCGGTAGGCCTCTTCTTGGCGCAATCCAATATGCGCCAACACCCGATAGGCAAATTGCCGAGCCATCTCCTCCAGCGACTGAGGAAGGTTATAGAAAGTGGGAATCAGCGGATACATGGTGGCTCCAGCGTCAGCCGCCCGGTACATATTCCTGATATGGATCTTGTTCAGCGGAGTCTCGCGCACGCACAACACCAGCTGGCGTTTTTCCTTGAGGCAAACATCGGCCGCGCGCTCGATGAGATTTCCCGCGAGGCCATTCGCTACACGTGCCAGCGTTCCCATGCTGCACGGGAGAACAATCATCGCGTCTGTGGGATAAGATCCGCTGGCCACGTTGGCGCCGATATCGCTGTTTCCCTGCTGCTGAATTTTTAGGCTCTTGCTGCCGAGCAGTTGCGTCACAACATTGTTGCGCCCGCGAATTTGCAGCTCCTCAGCAAAGACTCGCAGAGCGTTATCGGAAACGATGAAATTGATGATCGTAATTCGCGGATCGGCCTCAACAGCGCGCAACAGCTCGCGCGCAAAGATTGCGCCACTCGCTCCAGTAGCCGCGATCGTCAAATTGTGAGGTATTTCCGGCATACCTGTAAAAGGCATTCAACATAGCAGATCGCACATCAAAGGGCAGACATCACTGCTTTGCCTGATGTTCCTTAGTCGATTTCTCCGTGTCTCCGTGCCTCCGTGGTGAGAAAACGCGGTCGAAGATCTTTCCCACGTTGCCGAGCTGGCGCTTTAGATCAAACGCGCTCTCTAACTGCTGATTAGAGAGTTTGCCGCGAATCTCAGCGTCGTTACGCACGGCATCGCGGAAGTTGTTGCCGTTCTTCCACGCTTCCATCGCGTGCTTCTGCACCAGGCGGTAGGCATCTTCACGCGACATGCCGGATTCCGCCAGATCAAGTAAGAGTTGTCCACTGAAGATCAGGCCGCCGCTGCTCTCGAGGTTCTTGAGCATGCGATCGGGATAAACCAGCAGTGTGTCGAGTAAGTGAGTAGTCTTGTGCAGCAAATAATCGACGAGAATTGTCGAATCGGGAAGGATAATGCGCTCGACCGATGAATGCGAGATGTCGCGCTCGTGCCATAGCGGCACATTTTCCAGCGCCGCTTGCGCGTTCGACCGCACCACCCGCGCCAGCCCGCTGATCTGTTCGCACGTAATGGGATTGCGTTTGTGCGGCATCGCCGACGAACCCTTCTGCTTTTCGCTGAAGTATTCTTCGGCTTCGCGCACTTCTGTGCGCTGCAGATGGCGAATCTCGACAGCAATCTTGTCTAAAGTGCTCGCAATGACTGCCAGAGTTGCCACGAAGAACGCATGCCGGTCGCGCTGAATCACCTGACTGGAGATCGCGGCCGTCTTTAATCCGAGCCGCGCGCAGATTTTTTCTTCCAACTCCGGAGTCAAATGCGCGAGGGTTCCCACCGCACCTGATACTTTTCCGACGCGCATGTCCTCAGCAGCGTGCTCAAAACGCTCGATGTTCCGCTCGATCTCCGAGTACCAGTTGGCCAGTTTGAGTCCGAACGTCGTCGGCTCCGCATGAACTCCGTGCGTCCTTCCAATGGTTGGAGTGTTCTGGAACTCGAATGCCCGCCGTTTGAGGACCGTCTTGAGCGCCTCGAGATCGTTACGAATGATCAAGGAAGCATCGTGAATCTGAAGTGCCTGCGCCGTATCGACTACATCGTTCGACGTAAGACCGAAATGCAGCCAGCGCGATTCGGGACCTACTTTTTCCCCCACCGCCGTAGTGAACGCAATCACGTCATGCTTCACCTCGGCTTCGATCGCCTGAATGCGCGCCAGGTCGAAGTCACCGCGCTCGCGAATGGCTTTAGCGGCCGACTGAGGGACCATATCGGCCTCGGCCAGGGTCTCAGTGGCCGCGATTTCCACCTTTAACCACGCGCGAAAGCGGTTTTCTTCGCTCCAAATGCGCCCCATTTCGGGTCGCGTATACCTTGCAATCAAGTTTTTATGTCCCCAAAATGGCTCAGAAATGCCTCAAGAGGCCGCGCAAGCGACCAAAAAGCATAGCGTAGAACCCTATTTTCGCGCGAACGATCCTGAAACTCGCGATCCCATCGCGGTAAACTAGTCGTTTAGGCAGCGTTAGTAGCTCCGATTTGATGTCTCTTGCTTGCTATAACTGCGCTGCTCGAGACCCATGTCGACCACTCACTCTGCTGCTAGCGTGCCCCGTTTGGCCGATTTCACGACTGACCTGCGGGTGATCCCTCTCTCGTTTATCTGCATTGGAATCGGCGTTGTTGGCGCATTCCTCGCGCTCATTCTGCTGAAGCTCATCTACCTCTTCACCAATCTCTTTTTCTTTCATCGCTTTAGCCTCGAATTCACCTCGCCGGCGCAAAACACCCTCGGATACTTAGTCATTCTTGTTCCGATTCTCGGCGGCTTAATCGTCGGGATCATGGCGCGCTTCGGCTCGGAGCGTATTCGTGGACACGGAATTCCGGAGGCGATCGAAGCGATCCTTCTTCGCGGAGCAAAAGTGGAACCGCGGGTTGCGGTGTTGAAACCGGTTTCCGCGGCGATAGCGATCGGATCCGGAGGTCCTTTCGGCGCGGAAGGTCCGATCATCATGACAGGCGGCGCGGTCGGATCGCTGATCGCGCAGTTCTTCCATATGAGCGGCGCCGAGCGCAAGACGCTGCTGGTTGCAGGCGCCGCAGCGGGCATGTCGGCTACGTTCGCTGCGCCTGTTTCGGCCGTCCTGTTAGCGGTGGAGCTGCTGTTATTCGAATGGAAGCCGCGCAGCCTGATTCCTGTCGCGATGGCCAGTGCCACAGCCGCAGCAGCCAGGCACTACCTGCTCGGCGTTGGACCGCTCTTTCCCATTCCGGAACACCACATCGCGATGGATGCGATGGGCTTGGCCGCTTGCATGCTTGTTGGGTTGCTGGCTGGGCTCCTTGCCGCGCTGCTCAGCTCAGCAATCTATCTGGTTGAAGACGGCTTCGCTCGCTTGCCGGTGCACTGGATGTGGTGGCCTGCGATTGGCGCTGCGGCAGTGGGAATCGGTGGATATTTCTTCCCCCAGGCTCTCGGCGTCGGATACGACGTGATTGCCTCGATGCTCGATCATGACCTCACACTGAAGGTTTTGCTCGGCATATTTCTGGTGAAAGGCATTATCTGGTCGGTTTCGCTCGGATCCGGTACTTCAGGCGGTGTTCTGGCTCCCTTGTTGATGATGGGAGGTGCGCTGGGAGGTCTGGAAGCTCGCTTCCTGCCTCATTACGGCACAGGTCTGTGGCCACTAGTGAGCATGGCGGCCGTACTTGCGGGTGCGCTGGGTGCGCCTCTGACGGCGGTGGTTTTTGCCTTCGAATTGACTCACGATCCGGGCGTGCTGCTGCCGCTTCTGATCTCGGCTTTGGTGTCGTACGGTTTGGTCGTGCTCACCTTGCCCAGGTCCATCCTCACGGAAAAGCTAAGCCGTCGCGGATATCACCTTTCGCGCGAGTACATCGTCGATCCCATGGAGAGCCTCGCAGTGGAAGAGGTGATGCGAACCCAGATCGCGAGACTCACGCCGGATGCATCGCTCGATCAGCTTCGCGAGGCCCTGCAGGTGACTGACAACCTCGGAGTGCAGCGTCTGTTCCCGGTTGAGGACCAGAATAGGAAGATGCTTGGCGTAGTTCCGCGCTGGGACCTCGAACAGTTCGTCGCTGGCCGCAAGGGACCATCACTCTCCGCACTCATCATTGGAACACCTGTAACCGCATACAGCGATGAGCGTCTCACGACGGTCGTTCAGCGCATGGCGAGTAGTGGATTTACTAAGCTGCCCGTCGTGAAGCGCGGAGAGCCCGAGAAGGTTGTCGGCATTATCTCCATCGCAGACCTGCTGAAAGCGCGAAGTGCGGCACAAGAAACGGAGGAACTCCGCGAACGGGTTTTGCAGCTGAGTGTGCCATTGGTATTTCGTGGTCAAGACGACGACGATTCGAAGAGAGGTGTGTCGTAGAGGAATCCCGCCCTTGTCCACATGGGGCTTTTCGTTGTGCTTGCCCCATCAAGGAATCACACTCTTGTCCCACGCTCCCCGGATCCGAGGGTTCGCGGGACAGTGGGACAGCGCTTTCTTGAGCGCGAATTGCGATCAGAACGCTTTAAGAAGATCCGTGGAAATCACCTATTTCCTTGCAGCCACGTGCTCAACGCTCTCTAGTGGCTTGCGAGCGTAGTAGTACAGCGACCATGCCAGCACGAGAAATGCAATTACAGCGACCACGTTCAGGGCAATGGGTCCAAAGCCCATAGCCGGCAGCCCCGAGCTAATGTCCAGCGGGTTGGGCTTATCTGCGCCAAATATGAGCTTTACTCCGATGCCGGCGAGGCCCATGATGCCGCCGGCAGCGATCAGTCCGCTGGCAAACAGAGAACCGGGGCTGACTTCGCTCTCCGCCGGCGTTTCTCCGGCGCGCTTGGCCGCGGAGTCAACCAGCCAACGCACTGCGCCGCCGGCAAAGATCGCGAGCGTGGTTCCGATCGAGATGTAGGCACCCACAGCGAAGGCGAGGGAGCGGATTCCGAGCAACTCGACAACTATGACCAGGAACACCCCGAGCATTACCAGTCCCCATGGCAGCTTACGGGTGAGAATGCCGTTTATGACTGTTGACATCAACTGCGCCTGTGGGGCCGGCGCTTTCTCACTGCCGATACCCTGAATCCACTGCACTTCTATCTGTCCCGATTTGGGATTATAAAGATATTTGCCGCTAGCTATCTCAGAAGAATTAATCGAATTCAGTACATAGTAATCACGGCCGGGGAGGGTGACCGTTTGTCCCTGGGCATCGCGATAGCTGAAGCGATCGCGGGCGAAGGCGCGCTGGCCGTTGGTTTCCTCGATAGTGACTCCTGGCGGTAGATGACCGAGATCTACTTGCTTTACCAGCGGGCGAAATTCCTCAAGACCTTTGTTCATTCCAGTCAGCGTGTAACCCACGGCGAAAGTTGAGATCGTTACTCCGATCAGCAAGGCTGCCTGTTGCCATTTGGGGGTCGCGCCAATCAGATAGCCTGTTTTCAAGTCTTGTGAAGTATCGCCGGCATTCGATGACGCGATGCAAACCACTCCACCAATCGTCAGCACCAGAGCGCCAAAGGCGGGAGCCGTCCATCCCAATGCCAGGAATATTGCCGATGTGGCCATGAGAGTCGCAATCGTCATTCCTGAAACAGGATTTGCCGAACTGCCAATCAGGCCGGTAATACGCGAAGAGACGGTAACGAACAGGAATCCAAAAATGACGACAAAGATGGAGGCGACGATATTGGCGAAGAGCGAAGTCTGCGCGCCAGGAACGGGCTTGAACGTGAGGAATCCCCACATCATGATAATCAGCAGCACCGACCCGCCCACAGTCACTGAGAGCGGCAGATCGTCCTCGGTGCGCAAGTTCGAGCGCTCGCCTTTTTCTCCACCCAGCTGCTTCATGCTCGTGCGCAAGGCCGAGACGATAGTTGGCATTGTCTTCAGGAGCGTGATCAACCCAGCGCAAGCCACGGCGCCTGCTCCCATAGGCCGAACATAAGTGCGCCAAAGATCGGTTGGCAACATTTGCGAAATCGGCACTGTGCCGGGATAGATCGGAGTCGTCATTCCTGCACCAAAAAAGTGGATTGCCGGCATCAACACAAGCCAGGAAAAGACGCCACCGGCAAGAAGGACTCCGGCCACTCGAGGCCCAATGATGTATCCCACACCCATGTACTCGGAGGTCGTGTTCGCACGAATCGATGCTCCCGCGTACTGCTTGATATCCCATGTCGGCGTGCTCGGCCAGGCAGCGAGCAAATTCTCATTTTGGAAAAAAGTGTAGAGGGCTCCGAGTCCGAGTCCCCAGAAAACACGGCCCGCAAAACTGCCACCACGGTCTCCGGCAATCAGAACGTCAGCGCACGCAGTTCCCTCGGGATAAGTGAGAGTTCCGTGTTCCTTCACAATCAATTGCCGCCGCAAAGAAATCATGAAGAACACGCCAATCAGTCCTCCGACGAGACTGAGCAAGAAGATGCGCGCGACTTCCAGTTGAAATCCCAGAAAGATAAGAGCAGGCAGAGTGAAGATCACGCCGGACGCTACAGACTGTCCAGCATTGCCGGTGGTCTGCACGATGTTGTTTTCTAGAATCGTGGCCCGGCCAAACGCACGGAGAATGCTGATCGAGAGCACGGCAATGGGGATCGAGGCAGAAACCGTGAGGCCAGCCCGCAGGCCGACGTACACTGTCACACCACCAAAGAGAATTCCGAAAATCGATCCGAGAATCAGCGCACGCGGAGTGAATTCCTTGAGTTTCGTACCGGGAGACACATACGGTTCAAATTTCGCATCCGGGGCTTTTGGTTCAGTGATGGTAGCCAAAGCTCATCCTCCCGCGCGGAAGCCGTACCGTGCTGTTCCGGCGACCGATGATTCTAAGGGGAAATGAGGAAAAGCAGTAGTAGGTAGAGACGCAGCATGCTGCGTCTGCCGGGGATACATGCGTTGCCCACTCAATTGAAGTCGCTGATCAGCATGTGAAGACGCAGCATGCTGCGTCTCTACCCAAAGCAAAAAGAAAGCGCGCCGGCATGGCGCGCTCTTACTCGGGCACTAAAGCTAAGCAGCTTAGAAGGACGGCAGCTCTCTTAGACGTGCTTATCCAATGCTTTTTGAATCGTATCTTTGGGAACGTACCCAACGATCTGTTCCGCAACTTTGCCATCTTTGAAGATCAGCAGTGTTGGAATTCCACGTACGCCGTAACGCATCGGTGTTGAGTTGTTGGCGTCAACATTCATTTTGTAGACTTTGGCTTTGCCGCTGTATGCCTGCGCCACTTCGTCGACAACTGGCGACAGCGCCTTACATGGCCCACACCAGGTCGCCCAAAAATCCACCATTACCAACTGCTCCGACTTGAGCACGTTTTGCTCGAAGCTTGCATCAGTAACCTCAAGCACCGCTCCGCCGGCCGAGACCGGCGCGCCATTGCTGCCGGGTCGCGTAGCATCCTTGTCGGTCGTGGGCGTTGTGGATGCGCCTTTTGTATCTATCGCCATTGAGTTTCTCCCTGATCGGAATAATCAACCCAATCCTAGCATCTCAGCCGCGGGATTATCCGACCAAGGTAATAGATGACGTTACAACGGAAAAAGTAGCAAGCGCGCGAAAAGCCCTTGAGCTGGTGCAACATGCTGCACTGCTCCCCGGTGGTCAAACTACTCCCAAAAAATTAAAAGCGCCTGCCGGCTCGAAAGCCGCAAGCGCCCGGCAGCCCTCCCCCAGAACTGCCTTCGAGAAGGAGAATATTGTGAGTCTCTGCCGCTGTAAAGACCTCTGTAGTAACTTCGTGGTAATCGCAAAAAGTTACCTGCTTGTGGATTCCTATCTGACTGAAGCCTCAGGACTTGAGCCTGAAATCTGCCAGGAGCGGCGGTAGCGCGTGGATTATCGAGGGCTCGCTCTGCTGTACCGTTGGAAGAATTCATCAGGATCGGTGCATGTTCCTTACTCCGCGATCTCCACTTTCTGCAACCACTCTGCCACGTTTACTTTCCAGCCAAGTTTTTGCGCAATCGCATCGCGCAGCGCCGAGGCAGCAGCAGGTTCGCCGTGAACCAGATAGGTTTCGGACGGTTTCTGCGCAAATGTCGAGAGCCATTCCAGCAGCTCCGGCGTGTCGGCGTGATCGCTGAACTGCTCCAGCGCGGCGATCTGCGCGCGAACGCGGACGTCTTCGCCAAACATCTTGATCGATGCTGCGCCGGCTTTGATGAGTGCTCCCCGTGTGCCGGGCGCCTGGAAGCCGATGAAGATCACGGTGTTCTTCGGGTCCGAAAGGCGATGGATCAAATGGTGAACTATGCGCCCGCCGGTGACCATTCCACTCGACGAGATGATGATCATGGGATAGCGCGCGTCGTTGAGCTTGCGTGAGTCTTCCTGCTTTTGATCGAAGTGGAATCCATCCCATTGCAGGGGAGACCCGAAGCGCGCAATCAAGTCGCGCGTCCGCGGCGTGTACTCCTCGGAGTGCTTCAGGAAGACCTGAATGGCCGAGATAGCCATGGGACTGTCAATGTGCACCGGAATCTTCGGAATCTGCTTCTCCTCCATGAGCTCCTTCAAGAGGAAGAGAAGCTTTTGCGTGCGCTCCACAGCGAATGCCGGAATTACGACTGTGCCGCCTCGCGCAGCCGTATCAGAAATCAATTTCGCCAGCTCCGGCCGAACGTCGGTAGTCGGGTGCAGGCGATTCCCGTATGTGGACTCCATTACCAAAATGTCGGCGGACTCGCGTTCTCGCGGACCTGAGTATTGGACCTTTCCGGGAGAGACCTGGTCGTCGCGCACCCGGCCGATATCGCCGGTAAAAAGGAGTCTCTTGCTCGCTTCCTGCAGATGTCCGGAATCGGGAAGCAGAATGCCGCAGAGATCGATGGTCGCAGGGCTGGCGTATATCCTTCCGCGAAAACCCTGCTTTACGAGTATCGGAATCCATCCAGAGTGGTCCAGGTGCGCGTGGGTGAGAATAACCGCATCGATCTCGTTTGCCGGAATCGGCAACGGCTGCCAATTGCGTTCGCGCCACTGCTTGAGGCCCTGAAAGAGACCGCAATCGACCAGCACCTGGAGATCCCCGGTGTTGATCAGATGTTTGGATCCGGTCACGGTGCCGGCGGCGCCGAGGAATTGGATGTAGGCCATTCAGCTTCCTTTCTATTGATGTCCTATTTTTATTGGAGTGGTGTTGTCAGACCGATCCGCTTCTGGGACGCTTCCGTCGTTGACCGTCAAATCAATGGGCCGGCTGCCGACCTCGATTCTGACGGCTACCTTGCTGTGAGCCGGAACGCGCTGGCGAGTCGGCACATCTCCAGAGTCGGTGTGCACGATCACTGGCACCTCCGCGCCGGCTGCTCCGTTGTTCTCGATCGTGGCTGAGACAAGAAATATCCCCTGCAGGCTTGGGCGCGCATATCCGTTGCCGGCGGTGAATTCGGGAAGTCCATGGTCCTGATAGATCCAGTCGTCGAAGAACCACTCCAGGTCTTTATGCGAGTTCTTTTCCAGAAGCCTTTGAATGTAAGACGGTTCCTTATCGGCGTCGGGATCGTACTGCTGCAATGAATCGAGCAAAGCCCGCTGCCCGACGATCTCGCGCAGCATCCACCAGACGTACATTGCCTTGGTGCGAAAGAAGACTTCACGCGTGGTGTTTACCAGACTGTCGCTTTTTGCCGTTTCAAGAGCGCCGGAGTCTACTAGCGTGAGCGGCGTGAGTCGTTGCTGCATGTAGCCGATAGCGGCGGCGCGGCCATCCTGCTGTTCACGCATAAGTGCCTGGGCCAGATGCGCTGCTCCTTCATAGATCCATGCGCGTGGCGACCACAGGGTCTTATGCGCGAGTGCGCCTGGGTCTGGCGGTCAGGAAGGGAGTGCACGGAGAACGCCGTCTTGCCAGTCTCTTGTCGCGTTACAGTGGACTCATAGGGTCCAGCTACCAGTAGAGGTCCAGCCAGGCCGAGGTGCTTCCAGGAGTGCTCATTGGTCTGCACCGCGCCTGAGAACTCAATGCGTACCATCTGGGCGTTGCTCAAAACCCGGTTTTGATCATCCGTTTCAACCTCTACCTTCATGGTTGACAGGGAGTGTCGCACCGCCCACGCGCTGGTCTCTTCGAAAACTTGATTGCCTTCGCTCATGAATGCCGGATCCAATGACACCGGGAACCAGAGCACGTGTCCGACGCCGCGCAGGCAGGTGAAGCTGGGCGTAATCCGGTCATAGTCGGTGGCGGCTCGGATCGCTAGCGGTGCCCCAAGTTGAGCGAGTCGAGTGGTATCGAGCGAGATCGTTCCGCTGTATCCCACTTCTATTTCGAGCGATGCCCCCGGAGCTATCGGTTCCGGCAGAGTCACAATCGCTTCCTGGACATTTCCGCTGTGGTCGAGATCGGAGCGGACTTTAGACGTAGTGAAGGGAACTGCGTTGCCATTCTGCTTGATCGATGCCCATGTCAACGAAGATGAAAGTTGAAGCGAAAGCTGGCGTTGCGGCTGAGCCGAATCATTACGCAGGGTGATTTTGCCCCGGACGAAGAGCGACTCTGCCTGCGTCTCGATGCGCAGATTCAGGTTCCAATTCAGGAACGTAAAGGCGTTGCGATCGAGCTTCGCTGATTCCTGAGGCGCTTGTGCAGTGGCGCTGGCGAGAAGGGTAGAGACGCAGCACGAAGGGCTGTCCAAATTCGCCGGCGTCTTTCCGGGTTTCCCTAGGTTTTGAAGGGGCACGGCTTCAGCGAAGCGCAGCCGTGCCGTTTGGGCGAGCTTGAAAACTGGCTTCAGCCACTGAGGGGATCTTTCTAAATTGGGAGGAACCACCTCCGGGGCTGAAGCCCGATTCCGGGTCTGGGCTGATGGCACGGCTGCGCTTGCGCTGAAGCCGTGCCCCTTCAAAAGCATTTCCAAGGAATGAATCTGGACAAGCTTGCCTGCTGCGCCCCTACCTAAGAGCCCGAGAGCTAAGACTGCGATGATGAGCAATCTCACGAACCGAGGCCCTTACGCTGTCCTGCCGGACGCTCAGCTACGGATGTCGCGGGGAGCGCACGCCTTTGCCGCGCGACCTCATACATCACTACTGCACCCGCCACGGAGACGTTCAGCGAAGAAACCCTTCCCGCCATGGGAATCGAAACGAGATAGTCGCATTTCTTTCGTACTAGATCGTGCAAGCCATGGCCTTCGGCTCCCAGCACGATGACGCAATCCATTCGATAGTCAAGTTCGTCATAGCTGCGATCGCCGCGCTCGTCGAGACCAACGATCCAGAGACTGCGCTCCTTCATTTGCTCAAGTGCGCGTGCCAGGTTGACCACGCGTGCGATGTTCACGTGCTCGGAAGCTCCAGCCGATGCCTTTGCCACCGTTGGATTAACAGCCGCAGCCCGGCGTTCAGGAATCACAACTCCATCTGCTCCGGCTCCATCAGCGGTGCGGATCAGTGCGCCGAGGTTATGGGGATCCTCTACTCCATCAAGTACGACGACAAAGCTGTGCTCACCTTTTTTATGAGCCAGGATTTCATCCAGTTCGGAGTAGTTTTTGCCGGCTACGACCGCGACCACTCCTTGATGCGACTTGGTTCGTGCGAGACGGTCGAGCTGTTCGCGTGGTACGAAGCGCACCGAG
>QIBC01000016.1 GCA_003225215.1 Acidobacteriota bacterium | reverse complement strand
AGGACTGATCTGGATTGGAGTGTTCCAGTTGAAGCGGAGCTTCTTCTCGCCGTATTGCGGATAAGGCTTAATCGCGCGCGATTCATGCGTCCAGCGATTTACGCGCCCGATCTCGCCGCCCTGGGCTTCCGCGTAAATGTAATTGTGATCGGAGGGGTCCTCCCACATCCAAAAACCGTCGCCGCCATACATGTTTTCCCAACGCGAGTTGGTGACGCCGCTTGGATACGAAGAGTCACCTACCCATGAGCTGTTATCCTGCAGCCCGCCGTACACGTGGTAGGGAATCTCGTTATCCACGCTCACGTGATAGAACTGCGAGACCGGCAGGTTCATCTGGTGCTCCCAGCGCGTTCCCCCATCGAAGCTGCGCCAGAGCCCGCCATCGTCGGTTGCGAAGATCGTGTTGGGATCGTCGGGATTGATCCACACATCGTGGAAGTCGCCGTGCGCTTGATTTGAAACCGCACTGAAGCTCTCTCCACCATTCACGCTCAAAAGGAGAACAAGATCGACTTTGAATATCTTGTTTTCATTCTTGGGATCGACGATCAGATTCGAGAAGTAGAACGGACGCCACACCATGTACTGGCTGGCGTCGAGTTTCTTCCAGTTCTGTCCGCCATCGTCAGTACGATAGAGCGCGCTGGCCGTCGACTCGATCATCGCGTACACGGTCTGCGGCTTCGAGGGAGCTACTGCGATCGCGATACGGCCATACGGCTTCGGCGGCAGCCCTTTGGCGCTGCTCTCAGTGATCTCGTTCCAGTGCTCTCCGCCGTCGGTAGATTTGAAGATTCCGCTGCCCGGACCTCCGGAGCGGAAGGTCCATGGCTGGCGGCGGAAATCCCACGTGCTCGCATAGAGCGTATTCGGTTCTTGCGGGCTCATCGACATCTGTCCGCAACCCGTAGAACGGTTTGCGCCGGCGAGCACCTTGCGCCAGCTCTTGCCGCCATCGGTCGTCTTATAAACGCCACCGGCATCGTTGTCGGCAAAGGCAGATCCGGTCGCGCAGACGAATACTGTGTTGCCTTCTTTCGGATGCACGATCACCTTCACGATGTGCTCTGAGTCTTTCAAGCCAACGTTCGTCCAGTTCTCGCCGCCGTCAACCGATTTGTAGATGCCGTCGCCGATCGAGACGCTGTTGCGCATCCAACTCTCGCCGCTGCCCGCCCACACGATCTTCGTATTCGTGGGATCAACGGCCAGCGCTCCGATCGACTGCACAGATGGCTGATCGAAAACGGAACGGAAGCTGCTGCCTCCATTCACCGACTTCCAAACACCGCCGCTTGCGGCGCCGGCGAAGACGGTCAGGCGGCCCTTATCGGCAAAAGCGGTTACAGCCGCAACGCGCCCGCTCATGGTTGCAGAGCCGATGTTGCGAGCGGGAAGTCCGGAGATGGTTCCGGCATCAAAGCGGACCGGCTTTGGCTCAGGCTGCTGCGCGAGGGCTGCGTTGGCGAGGAGAATTTGGGAAACCCAGACGGCAATTAGGAGGCGCAAGTACATTCCCAATTTGGTGCTCGAAGTCATTTTGCAGAAGTCCTTTCAGTGCTGCAGCTCGGTTGTTGCTATCAGTACCGGCGGCGGTAGCCGCTGGGTCAGTCGCATGTGTCTATCACCATGTCTCCTCACGCACCCAGCGGCTACCGCCGCCGGTACTGACATCAAGGGGCTCAGGATGACAGTCGGGTTAGGAGTGACTCGCAAGCACAATCTCTCTATTCCACGCCCGGCTTGCCCGCGGGCTTGGCAGCAGGCGTTGCCGGAGCAGCCGGCATCTTGAATCCCGAATCCGGAATATCGATGTTCGCTTCCATCTTCTCGATGGTTACCGTCCCCTTCTGCTCAGGGCGGCCCTTGGGACCGCTGGCGATCGAGAACGGAAAGAACACGCCGTTTACCTGCTTGTACGAGCCAAGATCAGTCTGGCTTTCCTTCACCGCGCCACGGATGAACTGCTGACGCTCAGTGCGGATCTCAATATAAGTGTCCGGATCGAGGTAGTAGTAAACGATGTCGCCGTTCTTGAGCGTGACCTTCAAGCGGTACACGTCGTCGCCATCGACCATGTCGTGCCCGAGGTACTCCAGGGCGTTGCCTTTTTCTTTGTAGTCCACCAGCGGACCATAGAAGTCGGCATCCTCAACGATGTCGCGCAGATCGTCTTCACCGAGCATCTCGGGATCGCGCCGGCCCTGGAAAGGAGATATTTGCCAGCCGGTCTTACCGTCGTAAGCCTGGATCTGGGTCATGCCCTGAACCGTAAACATCTCGCGGATGTTGTTAGGAGCCTTTGCTTCTTCTGATACTTGTGCGGTGAAGCTTCCTTGCTGGAACTTGCCCGAATACTTGAGCGTCTTAATTGCCTTGATCTTGTCGACTCCGCCCTTGGCCTCAAGGTTCTTGCCGACCAGCTCGTCGGCTGTCTGTGCCGACATCGCAGCGGTGCTACAAATCATTCCGAGCGCCAGGCTCAGGAGTTTACGCATCGTATCGCTCCTTAAAGGAATTCGTTTGCTGAGACTTTGCCGGACGTTCCGGCGGGAAGCCCATGGTAGGTGAACATTTTGAAACCGGAAAGTTTACAACAACGGTGCAGAAAGGCAGTCACGAATGCCATTGGACTCGTCCCCGAGGAGAAAAAGAGCATTTACGACTTGGTTACGTGATTTTGTAGTTCCGGCCGCGCTCGACCGGTTTCTACATGTGCAGTTCCGTGATTACTCGCTCTGGCGACTATGTCAGGAATTCCGACCGCAAATGGCGAAATCAAAATCAAAAGCCCGGCCGAGGACGGCCGGAACGACGTAATCAGCATCGCGCAATCAATGTCGGTCAGCGGTATTACTAAATTCGATTTCCACAGTTTTCGTAAAGCAACGGATTGAAAATCCGTCGTTCTAACGCGGCTTGCAACCGAAGTAATCGTGGACTGCGCCGAGTACGATTTTTCTTCCTCGTCTACAAGACGTTTCTTCCGTCACCTTATCTCCGCGATAGAAACGAAGGACCTCGCTTGCTCTGTTGACTTCGCTTGCTCTGTGTCATAGCAAGGAGGTGTGGATGGCACGCCAGCGTTCCAGACTGGGAGGGTACTGCACGATGGTAAAGGAATGGGCTCTACGACCTCCCCATGGAGATGAAGCTAGCCCAAAAAATCTACCTAAAACCTGGAAAGATTCTCCCCCTAAACACAAGATGTTCGATTGCTCGATACCCACAATCGAAGATGTTGTGTTGCAAACATGTTGGTTCTACCCGTAAGTCCTTTAAAACGAGAATTTACGTGAAAAAAGGGGGGGAGGGGAACGTCTTTCAGAGTTAGGTCAGCATCGTTCTCTGGTTTGGGAATCGGCCAATCGTGGATTTGCCTCATGGACTAGTACGAAAATCAGGCGCGTATCATTGCGTAATCTAATACTGAACTCCGCAAAGCCTCATTATGATTGTCACGCTTCTTGTTAGTGGAGAACAATTATGGCGGTGAAAACCGACCTCGAACGCCGTATTGCCGAGGCGCATACCACGCCGATCCAAAAAGGCGAGCTGCAGCCCAACTGCGGTGTGCCACTCAATCTGGACTGGGTAGAAGACGTTCGCGTGAATACCAGCGCGGTGGAGCGCCGGGCGCAAAGCCTGGTTACGCGGCGCACGGTGAAGAAGGAGTGGCAGGTGGCATGGCTGCTGCGCGCCATTACCTGCATGGATCTTACGACGCTTTCCGGCGACGACTCCCATCAGCGCGTCCTTCGCTTATGCGCGAAGGCGAAGCAGCCGGTACAGCACTCGATCATGAAGCAGTTGGGATTGGACGACTTCCAGCTCAAGGTTGCCGCTGTGTGTGTCTATCACAGCTTTGTCGAGACCGCGGTTCGCGCTCTTGAAGGCAGCGGGGTCAAGGTGGCCGCTGTCTCAACCGGGTTTCCCGCCGGACTTTCCCCGTTGGCCGAACGTGTCGGCGAGATCCGTCGCTCGGTGGATGCCGGAGCACAGGAGATCGACATCGTCATCACCCGCGCACATGTCTTCAGCGGGAGTTGGCAAGCCTTGTACGACGAGGTCGCAACTTTCAAAGAAGCCTGCGGCAAAGCGCACATGAAAGCGATTCTCGGCACCGGCGATCTCGCCACATTGCGCAACGTTGCCCGCGCCAGCATGGTCGCGATGATGGCTGGCGCGGATTTCATCAAGACCTCCACGGGAAAGGAAACGGTAAACGCAACTTTACCCGTAGGGCTCGTCATGGTACGCGCTATTCGCGAATACGCCACGCGCACGGGCATGATCGTTGGATTCAAACCTGCGGGTGGGATTCGTACGGCCAAGCAATCGCTTGACTGGCTCGCGTTGATCAAAGATGAACTCGGCGACCGCTGGCTCAACGCGAATCTCTTCCGCTTTGGCGCCAGTGGAATGCTGGCGGACATTGAACGGCAGCTCGAGTATTACGCCACGGGTCGTTACTCGGCGGATTACAGACATCCGATCGCATGAATGAATTGAGTAGTCTTTGCTTACGTGGTTCCGGCCGCCCTCGGCCGGTACGCGGTGTGCAGAACCAGGAGCGCGTTTAAATGCGAGCATCTTGTAAGCAAACGACTGCGCGAGTGAGTCAACTATTCGTCTTGTCCAACAACATGGAAATCGCCAGCCGAACCGGCCGGCGGGATCCCCGGCGGAGGCCGGTGTTGCGGCTGCTGGGGTGAAACGGCGGCCGGAACCACGCAGTCAAATTCTATGAGCAAAATTGCCGAAAAGTTCGCATCGATGGAATACGGTCCGGCACTTGAGGACCCGAAAGAGTCGCTTGCATGGCTCGATCGTCACAAGCGCAAGTTCGGACACTTCATAAACGGCGGCTGGCAGCAACCGATGCAAGGCGAGTACTTCGACACTACCGATCCAG
Organism: Acidobacteriota bacterium; assembly: GCA_003225215.1. GTDB lineage: Bacteria > Acidobacteriota > Terriglobia > Terriglobales > Acidobacteriaceae > Gp1-AA112. Next base: position 18,555 of record QIBC01000016.1, on the reverse strand, counting down.
CGAGCGGAGACAAGCTCGCCAGTGTTGCTCAAGGAGGCGCGGCCGATGTTGACGCGGCGGTCAAAGCGGCTCGCGCTGCGTTCCCAGGATGGAACTCGCTCACGCCTCATGAGCGGGCACGGTACTTGTATGCCCTGGCACGGCAGGTGCAGAAGCACTCGCGCCGGCTTGCCGTATTGGAGACGCTCGACAATGGCAAACCGATTCGAGAGAGCCGCGATATCGATATACCTCTTGTGGCGCGCCACTTCTATCATCATGCCGGCTGGGCGCAGCTCCTGCATCAGGAGTTTCCAGGATACGCAGCCTGCGGAGTTGTGGGGCAGGTGATTCCGTGGAATTTCCCGCTGTTAATGCTTGCCTGGAAGATCGCGCCCGCGCTGGCGACCGGAAACACCGTGGTTCTGAAGCCGGCGGAGTTTACGCCGATTACTGCGCTCGCATTCGCAGAAATCTGTCAGGAGATTGGACTGCCAAAGGGTGTGGTCAATATTCTGACCGGCGATGGACGCACGGGCGAGGCGCTGGTCAAGCATCCCGATGTGGACAAGATCGCTTTCACCGGCTCGACCGAGGTTGGACGCGCGATTCGCAAAGCCACAGCCCAGAGTCATAAGAAGCTGTCGCTCGAACTGGGCGGTAAATCGCCGTTCATCATCTTCGACGATGCCGATCTCGATGGCGCCGTAGAAGGGCTTGTTGACGGCATCTGGTTCAATCAGGGACAGGTCTGCTGCGCGGGATCGCGCCTGTTGATGCAGGAGAGCATCGCTGAATCTCTAGTCACGAAAATCCGCGCGCGTATGGAGACCTTGCGCGTCGGCTTACCTCTCGATAAGGCCATCGACATTGGAGCCATCGTTGCCCCGGTTCAGCTCGAGCGAATTCGCAAGCTGGTCGATCAAGGAGTAGCCGAGGGCGCCACCTGCAGCCAGCCCGGTGCGCAGTTGCCAGTGAAAGGTTTGTATTATCCACCGACGCTGCTCACGAATGTTCATCCGAGCTCGACGGTCGCGCAGGAAGAAATCTTCGGGCCAGTGCTTGCGGCAATGACATTTCGCACTCTGCGCGAGGCCGTGGAGCTGGCGAATAACACGACGTATGGTCTGGCCGCGAGCGTGTGGAGCGAAAACATTAACGTTGCTCTGCACGTAGCCTCGCAGATCAAAGCCGGCGTAGTTTGGGTGAACAGTACCAACCTGTTCGACGCGGCGTGCGGATTCGGCGGATATCGCGAGAGCGGTTACGGCCGCGAGGGCGGCAGAGAAGGCTTGCTTGAGTACTTGGAGCCGGCATGGTTCAAGCAGGCCGCCGCGCTACCTAAGTCATCAGCACCTGCGGCTAGCCAAGTTGCGGAAGAAGACGAATCTGTTACTAGTGGTCCGGGTATCGACCGTACGGTAAAGCTCTATATCGGCGGTAAACAGAGTCGTCCCGATTCGGGATACAGCTTTCCCATCCATGCAAGTGACGGAACTCTGCTCGGCGAGGCTCCGCTCGGCAATCGCAAGGACATTCGCAATGCGGTTGAAGCCGCACGTAAAGCTGAAGGCTGGGCAAAGGCGACCGCTCACAATCGTGCACAGGTACTGTATTACGTCGGCGAGAATCTATCCCAGCGGGCTGATGAAATAAGCGCGCGCCTGGCGCGAGTAGTGGGCGAGAAGCAGGCTGCGCGCGAGGTGGCTCAGAGCATTGAACGCGTCTTCTCATATGCCGCATGGGCCGATAAATTTGACGGGGCAGTCCACAATCCTCCGTTCCGCAATGTTTCGATAGCCATGAACGAGCCGGTCGGCGCTATTGGCATCGCGTCTCCGCCTGAAGTTCCGCTGCTTGGATTCCTTTCGCTGGTACTTCCGGCAATCGCGATGGGGAATACCGTTGTGGCGATTCCGTCGGAGCGATATCCGCTGATTACCAGCGATCTGTATCAACTATTTGATACGAGCGACCTTCCTGCGGGAGTTGTGAACATCGTTACGGGACGGGCGGCCGAGTTGACCAAAGTCGTCGCTGAACACGACGATGTCGATGCCATATGGTCGTTTACCGACGAAGCCAGCGCGGCGCAGGTGAAGTTGCTGTCTATTGGAAATCTGAAGCAAGTCTTTACCAACGAGGGCCGAGTCATCGATTGGTTCAACAATAACCAGGCGGAGGGCCGATGGTTCCTGCAGCACGCGGTTCAAGTAAAAAACATCTGGGTACCATACGGGGAATAAAACGCGACACCGATGGTGAGCACCTGCGGCGGGTTCGGAGAATCTGCACTGCTCTGCCTGGCACCACGGAAAAGCTCTCACATGGCGCGCCAACTTTCTTCGTGCACAAGAAGGTCTTCGTAATGTTCGCCGATAATCACCATAACGATGGACATGTGGCAGTATGGATTGCTGCGCAGCCTGGTCTCCAACCGTCGCTCATCAAGAGCGACCCTAAGACCTACTTTAAGCCGCCTTACGTCGGTGTTCGAGGCTGGCTTGGTATCGAACTGGAGCGCATTAGCGATGAAGATCTTGCAGCGCATATTAGCGAGGCCTGGCACTTGATTGCGCCGCAAAAAACGAAAGCTGCCAGGACATCAAGTGCGAGGTGAATCCACAACTGTGTCAATAAGGTTTGAGCTGCGTCCGAGCGTTGCATCCCAACATTCCTCGGTGTCACGTTTTTGAATTTGCCAGAAACAACGGTTCGGTTTCCTGAAGCCAAGCCGCAGCGTCACAACGCGCTTACTCGCTTCCTGTTCAGCGGAAGCCCGCTGGATATCGCTGAGCCCGCAGACCACACACATCCGTGGTATCTCGTACTATGGCTCACCGGTGTCGATTACTTTTCGACCATCGGTTATCAGCCGGGAATCGCATTGCTTGCCGCTGGCGCGCTCTCGGTTCCCGCAACCGGCATCCTTGTTTTGGTTACGGTTTTTGGCGCTGTTCCCATCTATTCGGAAGTCGCGGCGCGATCCTATGCCGGCCAGGGCTCGATTGCGTTGCTCGAGAATCTGTTTTCAGGATGGAAGAGCAAGATTTTTGTTCTGATCTTGCTTGGATTCGCGGCAACCGACTTTGTCATTACCATGACGCTCTCCGCGGCCGATGCCGCGCGGCACGCAACCCAGAATCCGTATCTGCACCGCTTCATTGGTGAGCACACGCTTGATGTGACGCTCATCTTGCTCGCGCTATTAGCCATCGTCTTCATCGCCGGATTTCGAGAAGCCATTGTCGTGGTCGCAGCCACTACGATTCCATACATCGCGTTGAACATCTGGGTGCTGCTCTATGCCGGAAGCATCGTGTATCAGCGTCCGGAGCTGCTCGAGAACTGGACGCGGGCTTTACATGGGCATGGGGACTGGACCGCTATCTTTGTTGCTTCGGCACTGGTGTTTCCCAAATTAGCATTAGGCCTGAGTGGATTTGAAACCGGGGTTTCCGTTATGCCGCTGGTTAATGGCGGCGCAGAGGATCAGGCGGCAGACAACTACGCTGTACCTGCCGGACGCATTCTCAACACGCGCAAGCTGCTCGTCACTGCGGCGGCGATCATGAGCATTTTGTTATTGCTATCCAGCTTCGTCTCGGTGTTGCTGATTCCAGAAAGTGCGTATCAGGAAGGCGGTCCCGCCAACGGGCGCGCCATTGCTTATTTGGCACACGAGATCATTGGAAACCGTTTCGGCAGCTTCTACGATCTTTCCACCATTCTTGTGCTATGGCTCGCCGGCGCGTCGGCGATGACCGGACTCCTGAATCTGATTCCACGTTATCTGCCACGATTCGGCATGGCGCCACCGTGGGTAGCGTATCGCCGTCCGCTCGTCTTATTGCTGCTCGCGATTGATGTGATTGTTACCGTAATTTTCAAAGCCGACGTCGATCGCCAGGGGAGCGCTTACGCGACCGGAGTGTTAGTGCTGATGTTCTCTGCCGCTGTGGCTGTGGCGCTCGCGCTATCGCGCGAGAGTTCGAGAGAGAATCCCTTCTCGTACGCTAAGGCTTCGTATTACTGGATCGTCACGATTGTGTTCGCTTACACGTTGGTCGCCAACGTCATCGAACGCCCTGACGGAGTGATTATCGCTAGCTGCTTCATCCTGCTGCTGCTCGTTCTCAGCGCTGTAAGTCGCTACTTGCGCGCGACGGAAATGCGGGTCTCAGAGTTCGAATTTGTAAATGATGAGTCGGAACAGCTATGGAACTCGTTACGCGAAAAGAAGATCAATCTCATTCCGCACCATGCCGACGATGCTCACTATCGTGCGGAGCTGAAAAAGAAGGTCCAGAGCTACCTCAAGTTACAGGGTCGCGCCGCATTCTTGTATGTGCGTTTGATGGACAACCGCAGCGAATTCTACTCATGTCTACGGGTGCAGGTCAGGCGCGAGGGCGAGGATTACGTCATCGACGCTCACGGAGCGACGGCGATCGCGAACACCATCGCGTTTCTTGCTGACATCCTGAATCCGATTAGTGTGGTGCTCGGACTCACCGAGCGAAATCTGATGACGCAAGCGTTGGCATTTGTTCTATTTGGGGAAGGCGAGATCGGCTTGGTGGTGTATTCCGTCCTGGTGAAATTTTGGCACGTACATCCTAAACCCGACCATCCCTTGCTGTTTCTAATAAGCGGATGAAAGAATCGCAACCCATCGGTTCACGTTTCTGGACTTGGATTAACCAATCGGTTCGCGGGATGGGAACGAGTGTTCAGGGAGCTTGAAGTTGCGGCATCTGATGAAGCACCGGAATGTTCAATGGAGTCATCAGGTTGAAGCGTTTCCCACCGCAGTCATCACAGCACTCGACCACCTTGGCACGCGGTTTGCAATTACCTACCGCGGAAAGTGTGGAGACGGAAGCGAAGAGCAGGAGCAGTGAAGGCGATACGGAATATGCGCATTGCTTCCACCGCCTCAACACGAAACGGAGGCAATATGAAACGGCAAATCGTAAGTCTACTTGGCGTTCTTGCCCTGCTGCTCGTGGCGGCATGCGCAAACGCTCAGGGCGTCAACGTTAAAGCGAATGTTCCTTTCGACTTCACTATCGGCAAGTCGAGCCTGCCCGCTGGCGCATATAGCATTCAGTCGCTCGCAACGGCCACCGGCAGCGTGCTCGCGATTCGTGGCGAAAACGCTGCAAAGAACATGCTTGCTTCGGCAAACAGCGCAGAAACCTTAAATCCTTCACCGAACAGCAGGCTTGTATTCCACCGGTACGGAGACCAGTACTTTCTGTCGCAGATCTGGCTTCAGGGTGAGAAAGTTGGACGGCAGTTCAGGATCAGTCGCCGCGAAGCCGAGATGGCGAAGAGCGTTCAGACTTCGGAGGATGTGATCGTTTTGGCAGCGCTGCGCTAAGGAGTACTGCGGAAGAAGCCAAAAAGGGCACAGTCTATGTGCCCTTTTCTTATTGTCGAAATGGAACCCGCCCTTACTATTGCGTACTGTTATCAGAAGAGACGCACATTTCCATCACCCAGCCTTGGCGCGCAAAAAGACCAGAGCTCAGTTCTGTAAGTCGGTGCCGCCGTCCATCTCGTCGGAGCAGCAATTTCTGGCCGAAGCACTGCAGTGCGATCCTGGAGATGTTCTCCTACTGCTCACCGATGGATTTACAGAAATCTTCCGATGGCCATGGCGAAGAATTAGGTTTGAAGCGAATCAAGCACTTTTAAAGAAGCTGTTGATCGTCAGTTGCCTGGAATGCCTGAGGCCTGCCGAAGCGTTCGCTCGAGTTCGGTCGTCAAGACGATGACGAAACCATGCTGCTTGTGCGGTGCGCGGGATAAGACAAAAAAGAATAGCCGGCCCGCGAGGACCGGCTAAAGTGACGTTTCGGAGGTAGGAAGAAGCTCCAGAGTTGGTTTTTTCTGGGCTCACGCCAAGCGACTGCGCAGTCGGGCAAGCAGGCGAAAGCTCAGAGCCACAGGAGAGCCGACATCATAGTCGCTCAACGCTTATTGTGATGAGCCTTCAAACCCTCCAACAATTGGCCAACTTGCGCCAGTCGCATTTCTTGTACCGCTTTATCCCGATTCACTTCGAGGAATAGACTTTTGCGCCACCATTCTGTCGGATGTACGATTGGTTGGCTGCTCATAGTCAGGACTGCGAGGAGTTTTGAGGGCTGATGACTACTACAGAGTAGATCGGGAAACGATGAACGAAGCGGTGGAACCGTTCGCAAGTTCAGCTCCGGCGCCTCCGAGCAGTTTAAGGTTTAATGCGCCGCCAATGAACACCATCTCTTCCAAAGCGGCGTCGACAGACGACGCTTGCAGCAGACCATCTTTTCCACTCTCGAATTGGAACTGTGCAGATCGCCGCATCAACTCTTTAATGAATGCCGCGCTAGTTCCTTTCGTCTTGCTCACGATCATTGAGACCACGGAGTCATCCAACTCAAGGCGCCGAGAGTATAGTCGCACCAGTTTGGCGCGGCATTCTTCATCGGGCAATGGGAACTCAATCGCCTGATCGATTCGTCCTGGTCGAGCGGCAAGTGCTGGCTCCAGGTTGTCGGGACGATTCGTGGTGAGAATGAATATGATTTCCGCGTCCTCCCGCAGGCCGTCCATTTCATTCAGCAGTTTGTTCAGAAGCATCTCCTGTCCCGGGCTGCCGATGTGATCCCGCGAACGCGCAATAAGATCGACGTCTTCAATGATCATCATTGAGGGTTGCAGAAAACGTGCAAGGCGGAAATACTCGCCAATCCACCCGATCTGCTCTGCTGTGATCAGCAGGGTCGTATGCCCCGGAAGTTGCGAAGCAAGATGGTGAATTGTGTGTGTCTTACCTGTGCCCGGAGCACCGTAGAATAGCAGCCCCTTCTTGGCCGAAAAGGCGTGAGTCTTGATGCGCTCGCGAACCTGAATGAAGGTCACAATATTTCTCTCGAGGAGCTTAAGAGTCTTTTCTGGGAGAATGACATCCTTGCGTTCGACCTTGCGCAACCGGTGGACTTTTACCGCGCCTCCAAGGCCGAGAAAATGTTGTTCCTGCTCCAAGGAGATCACGCGGCCGCGGTATGCACGTCCGGCATTTACTCCAGTTTCGAGCTGGCGAAAGAATGATTGCGAAAACTCTGAGGCAGCTTCGCCGCTGGACACGCCGATCTCTACTGATATCCCTAGCGGTCGACCATGCTGAATTGACGGCGCCAGAAGGACTGCGTATGGCACACCCTTCTCGACCGCCACCCACAAAGCATTCTTGAGACAGCGAACCGGTTGAGCTTCACCGATGTCGATCTCGTCGTACTGGAGTGGCCCGATGTCAGTGGGCATTGGACTCGGTGCAAGTAGCTGAGCGAGAGTGGCAGCTTCATGGCCCATGTTGGAGTGAATTCCGAAAAGAGTGACGTTCTTGGGAGCCGCGAAGAAATCATTGAGAGCATTATGGATCTCAACCCGCGAAGCGATCGGGAATGTTCGTGCTGCTGTGATGATCTGTTGCAGGGGAACTGAGCGGAAGTGTTTCTGTAGTCTGCGTCGCAGCGCAGACTTTCCGGTAAGCATTCGCAGTGTGTACCCGAACATGGATCAACCTCGGATAATGATTCGGAGACCATGGGATGGGCTCGACCCGTCCTCCAGAGTACCAGTGCTCCGTTGCGCCATCTAGCTGCGAATGTTAGCTTTAAGAGCTTGGCTTTCTACTCATAACATTACAGGAGCAGTTGCTAATGGCAGTTGTGTACAACGGCGTTCCTCTTCCATCTGAAGGTGCGCTAATCCGTTACGAAAACGGGCAATATCGCGTGCCCGACAATCCGATTATTCCTTTCATCGAAGGTGACGGCACCGGTCGTGACATCTGGAAGGCCTCCCGGCGTGTTTTTGATGCCGCTGTGGACAAGGCATATGGCGGTAAGCGCCGTGTTGCCTGGTACGAGGTCTTCGCAGGCGAAAAGGCATTCTCTCAGTTCCGCAACTGGATGCCAGAGGACACCCTGCGAGCTGCTAAAGACTTACGTGTCTCAATCAAAGGTCCCCTGACGACTCCCGTCGGCGGCGGCATTCGCTCCCTTAACGTAGCCATGCGGCAGGAGCTTGATCTCTATTGTTGCGTCCGTCCCGTGAAGCACTATTCGGGAGTACCCTCGCCGGTGAAGCATCCCGAGAAGTTGAACGTGGTTATCTTTCGCGAGAACACAGAGGACGTTTACGCCGGGATCGAGTGGAAAGAGGGAAGCGATGGAGCACGCAAGCTGATCCGCTTCCTGAATGAGGAGATGCTCGCAGGAGGAAAGAAGCGTGTTCGCGAGGATTCCGGCATTGGCATCAAGCCGATCTCGATTACCGGCACCAAGCGGTTAGTGCGCCGCGCGATTCAATTCGCTCTCGACAACAATCGCCCATCAGTGACCCTGGTTCACAAGGGAAACATCCAGAAATTTACTGAAGGTGCCTTCCGCGAATGGGGATATGAGGTCGCGCAGGCTGAATTTCGCGATCGAATTGTGACTGAGCGGGAGAGCTGGATACTCGACAACAAAGACAAGAACCCCCAGTTAGCGGCTGAGCAAAACGCGCAGCAGATTGAACCTGGTCTCGAGTTTGCTCCTGAAGAGTTCCGCAAAGGCGTTTATGCGGAGGTGAAGGACGTTCTCGACAGGATTTATCGCACGCATGGCAATGGTCAGTGGAAGAACAAGCTAATGATCAATGACCGCATAGCTGATTCGATCTTTCAGCAAGTGATCATTCGTCCCCAGGAGTACAGCGTTCTTGCGACGCCGAATCTTAATGGTGATTACATTTCCGACGCCTGCGCGGCGCAAGTGGGCGGGCTTGGCATCGCCCCCGGCGGAAATATCGGGGATGGTCATGCGGTGTTTGAGGCTACTCATGGCACAGCGCCAAAATACGCCGATCTCGACGTAATCAATCCAGGTTCGGTAATCCTCTCTGGTGTGATGATGTTCGAACTAATCGGCTGGCGCGAGGCGGCGCGGCTAATCGAAGAGGCTCTGGAAACGACGATTCGTCAGAAAAAAGTAACTTACGACTTCGAACGTCAGATGGAAGGCGCTACCAAGGTCAAGACGAGCGAATTCGCCAGCTGCATGATCGGCAACATGACCGCACTCGCAGGCGCGAGGCGTGAAGTAGCCTTGGCATGAAAGACATTTTGAACGCGGAGCGCACGGAGGACACTGAGGAAGGGAGAGCCACCTGTTTCGTCTCGGGGCTGCCCAGCAGATTCCTAATTTCGCGAGAGCGGCAACTTGTTTCTCCGTGAGCTTCGGTCCTCCGTTCGCTCTTGTTTTTGGTTCGAAATCGCACAGGAGCTTTAAAGAATGCGCAAGAAAGTTTCAATCGTTGGCGCCGGTAACGTGGGAGCGACGGCCGCACATTGGATCGCGTCAAAAGAACTGGCCGATGTTGTATTGATCGACATCGTTGAGGGTGTTCCTCAGGGTAAAGGTCTCGACCTGTTAGAGGCGATGCCGATCGAGAAGCGTGATTCCCACGTCCTGGGCACTAACGATTACGCCCATACGGCCAATTCCGATATCGTGATCATCACCGCCGGTATACCGCGCAAGCCCGGCATGAGCCGCGACGACCTGCTCAACACGAATTACAAAATCATGCAGGACGTAGTTGGTAAAGTCGTGGCGAATTCACCCAACGCGATTCTGATCGTAGTCTCGAACCCGCTGGATGCGATGGCGCAGGCCGCCTTTCGTATCAGCAAGTTCAATCGTGAGCGCGTGATTGGCATGGCCGGCGTGCTCGATTCGGCTCGTTTCCGAACCTTCATCGCCGAAGAGCTGAAGGTTAGCGTCGAGAACGTAACCGCGTTCGTCCTCGGGGGACATGGCGACACCATGGTGCCCCTTGCACGTTACTCCACGGTAGCGGGCATTCCCATTACGGAGCTAATGGATAAGGCAACCCTGGACCGTATCGTTCAGCGCACGCGGGATGGAGGAGCCGAAATTGTGAAGTATCTGAAGACCGGTAGCGCTTACTATGCGCCGTCCTCAGCAGCTACAGAGATGGCCGAAGCCATTCTCAAAGATAAGAAGAAGATTCTGCCCTGCGCCGCTTACTTGCAGGGCGAATATGGAATCAAAGGTTTATTTGTCGGAGTTCCATGCAAGCTCGGGGCACGCGGCCTCGAACAGATCATTGAAATCAAACTCTCCAACGAGGAACAAGCAGCGCTGAAGAAGAGCGCTGATGCCGTGCAGGAATTGGTAAAAGTAATTGGAGCGTAAGCACAGTAGAGACGCAGCATGCTGCGTCTTGCGACGCTGCATGAAGATACGGAAGAGTCGGGAGAACCGAGGGTGAACGGCCGAGACTGCGTCTCTACCGAAAAGGCTAGGCAACCGCTTCGATTTTCACGGCATTGATCTTCACATCCTGCGCGGGCTTGTCTTGCGCGTTGCGCTTGACCTTGGTCATTGCATCTACCACATCTTGACCTTCTACTACTTCACCAAAGATCGTGTGATTGCCGGTGAGCCATGGAGTGGCGGCAACCGTGATGAAGAACTGGCTTCCATTGGTGTTCGGACCGGAATTGGCCATAGCAAGTTTTCCAGGCTTGTCGAACTTGTAGGGCGAGCCCTTGGTTTCATCGGCAAATTTGTACCCCGGTCCGCCCATGCCGGTTCCGCTCGGGTCGCCGCCCTGGATCATGAAATCGGGAATTACGCGGTGGAAGATAGTTCCGTTGTAGAGAGGTCCGGGACTTTTCTTGCCGCTGATGTTGTCGCTCCAGTCGCGCTTTCCCTGAGCTAAATCAGTGAAATTCTTGACTGTGTTCGGCGCCTCTTTTTCGAAGAGTCGGCAGACGATCTTCCCCATCGTCGTATCAAAAGTCGCATAAGTTCCAGATTGGCGAGCCATGTATGTCCTCTCTGCTGTAACAAGTGCAAACGAGTAGTCTAAAACATCGAAGGCGACTTCGGTCCATTCCGCTCATAAACATTCAATGCAACTTCCACCAGAATTGACACGAGGCATTGATGAACTCATACAGGGAATTCCACGTGCCGAACCGGTGCGCGCTTCTACGGAGCTTTCGTCCGAATATCGTCGTCGGCGCAAGAGCAGCCCGCAGCTCGACCATCTCCATCAAACCGCTTATCTGATCAGTCGCTCGCCTGCAACTTTACGCTGTGATTTCGCGCGTGTTGCGGGAAGTGAAGCAGAGAATCCCTGCGCTGCGCATCGGGACCATGCTCGATTTTGAAACAGGCCCGGGAACAGCAATGTGGGCGGCTGGTGAGTATTTCACCCAGCTGTCTTGCATCGTGGGCGTCGAGGACATTGTTGAGTGGATTACGGTAGGGAAACTAGAACTGTGCACGCCGCGAAGTCTGGAGCGGGAAATGGTGTCGAAGAAACGAGGTCCCCGGTACAAAGAGGCAAGAAAAGCAGGATTGGGAGACACCATTTAGACAAGCTGCCGACTGAACTCAGGTCTCATCGGCCGATGGGCCGTAGGTCGCCGGAACTGGAATGTCGTTTAGTCGCAAATAGACTCCAAGCTGCGCGCGGTGATGGATCATGTGATTCATCACAAAGCTTCTGAGCACAGCGGCACGAGGTAAGGTGAATATTGGATGCCCATTTGAGATCAACGTCCAGCCTTCGGCCAGATGCTGGTCGTTAGCGCCGTTAATGGCAGCTCGTGCGGCCGCTACATTGCGATCGAAATTCTCCAACACTTTCTCGCGGTATGCGATTGGGGGATTCCGCAACGGCTTTCCTTCCGGTGCTATATCGAGTCTGTCAAGCTCAATAGCATGGTTAGCCCAAGTCGGAAGATTCGAGAGATGTCCTGCAAGCCATCCCATGGTGCTCGATTTGGGATGCGGACGCCACTCCCACTTCTCATTGGGCAGCCGCTCCAACATACGGCGCGTGGTGCCCATTTCCTTATCGAATTCCGGAAGCAATTGCTGGGCAATGGTCATAGACTGACAGGCTTTATCGCTGCTTGGGCGCGGGCTGTTTTGGAGCAGTTTTGCTAGCTGCGGTGCTTTTCTTCGCCGTCGCTTTCTTTGCAGTCGCCGCGGGCTTCGGCAGTCCGGTGAACTCGATGTTATTGATCTTCACTGGATCGTATGGCCGATTATCACGAGGGTCGGTAGCTTTGCGCGCGATTTGCTTCACGAACTCAACGCTCTCGGGAGTGCATTGCCCAAAGATCGTGTGCTTTCCGTCGAGATGGGGCGTTGGCACTTCGGTGATGAAAAACTGCGAACCGTTGGTCCCCGGTCCAGAGTTCGCCATTGCCAACCTTCCGGGAACATCAAACGTGAGGTCAGGCGAAAATTCGTCTTCGAAGCTGTAACCCGGTCCGCCTTGGCCGTTTCCAAGTGGATCGCCGCCCTGGACCATGAAATTCGGAATTACACGATGAAAAATAGTTCCGTTATAGAGCGGTACCCCCTGCTGCTTCTTGCGGGTCTCAGGATTTGTCCACTCCTTTGTTCCTGTAGCCAGACCGATGAAGTTGGCTACCGTCTTCGGAGCCCTTTGTGGGAATAGCTCGCATGTAAGATCGCCCGCGGTCGTGTGAAAGATGGCTTTTGGATTCTCAGCGGGAGCTGCTTGAGGAGTCGCCGATTGCGTACTCGTAGCCGTTCGATGAGCAGTGCTTGCCTTGTAAGTAGTAGTGCTGGTTTGGGCTGTGGCAAACGAAGACGCAAGGCAGACAAGAACGGTAAGGGAAGTTCTCATTGTGTCTCTCAATAAATTCTCAATTGGATTTTACTTCGAGGAACTCATCTGGCGCGCCAGAGACGGTCTCTCGGCGGCCTTCAATTTCCGGCTCACGTCTTCCACTTCCTTAAATACCCGCATCAGGTTGTCGCCCAGAATCTTGCGAATTTGGTCAGCTGTGTATCCACGTTTCAGTAAACCTTCAGTGATCTTGGGCAGATCGGCGGCCGAATCCAGGCCTTCCGGCATTGACGGGGTGCCATCGAAATCGGAACCCAGGCCAGTGTGGTCGACGCCGGCGATCTTGGCCACGTGATCGATGTGATTGATAATCGCATCAAACGGTGGACGCGGTACCTTTGCCGCCCACTGCTTTGCGATTTTATCGGTTTCGCGATAGCGAGTAACTGGATCGGCGTCCTTGTATTGCTCTGCCACAACGTCGACCGCTGCGCTGCGCTCTTTTGCTTGCGCTTCATAAGCCTGGCGCCAAGTCTCATCGACAAACGCAGAGTAATAGTTCACCATCACCACTCCTCCGCGGCGACCGATTTCGCGCAACATATCATCCGTCATGTTGCGGGGATGATTGGTAAGCGCCCGTGATGACGAATGTGAAGCGATAACCGGCGCACGGCTCGCCAGTAGGGCGTCATAGAAAGTTTTGTCTGACACATGCGACACGTCGATCATCATTCCTAGCCGATTCATCTCGTAGACCACATCTTTGCCGAATTCCGTGAGGCCATTGTGATGCTGCACGGCAGGGTCGTTGATATCGCCGGAGGAATCTGCCCACTCGTTTGTGTTCGACCAGGTTAACGTCATGTACCGCACACCCAGGCGGTAGTAGTCGCGCAGCAAGTGAATGTCGTTCTCGATGGAATGCCCACCCTCTATGCCTAAAAGTGCTGCGAGTTTGCGCTCGCGGTGCGCACGTTCAATGTCTGCAGGCGAAAAGGCCATCATCATCTGGTCCGGGTGCTTTGCCGCCTGCTGATATACGGAATCGATCAGCGCCAGCGTGCGATGTGCGTACTGCCCCTTGAACTCCTTCGGTTCAACCCAGATGGAGAAGAATTCGGCTCCCAGGTTTCCCGCCTTGGCCTTTGCGAAATCGAGATTGCCTTTGTCTCCTGCTGGCGGAGTGGCCATATCGAAGTTGTCGTCGAGCAGGCGCTGCGTAGTGTCGGCGTGACTATCTATCACCAGCGATGAGCTATGAATCTGCTTTGCCGTAGGAGATTTCACCGGCTTCCTTGCCGGTTTAGTTTGGGCCATAAGCGAAGAAACGGTCAGGAAGCTCACCACCCCGCACAGCACGATCCGTGGCAGCATCGTCGAGGATTTGTCCTTGATAGAAGGTTAAAGGCCGCTTGGTGCGGCCTTTAGAGGATTCTACATTACAGAGAACGCTAGTTTTTATTGAGGTGGCGGAAGAACCGGCGCAACTGGTGGAGTTTCTATCTCAGATGCCTTGGTTGTTATTGCCACTGGATACGGATATCGCTGCGACACCATGATGTGGAAGCAAGCTTGGCGGCGTTCTTCTTCCGGCTCGATAATGTCCTGTGCTTTCATCCGCGCCAGATAGTCAGCAACCCACTTGTGCTGCTTGCGCGATAACCCGCGCTTGCCGATATCCACGGTCGTGCCCGCCAAGTGCGAAGAAGCTACTTCGCCTTCGGCCGGCGCGGCATTGTGATTGAAGCGCATCAGATGGCGTTGCTGCGCCATGGTCCGGACCGCCGACGTAACCTGCAGGGGCTTTCCGAACTGCTGATAGAACTCGAGGCTCATGTCGTCGACAAACTGCACAGCCCACGGACGCGCATAGCGGCGGTTCTCTTTAAGGTACGGATTCACCGTCATGTACTCGGTGCTGATGATGGGCACGAGCACGCCGCGTTCTTCCAGCTGCTCGAGCTGCGCATCGTCCTCAATGCGCGGTAGTCCAGCCGAGTCGATCTCGGAGTTTTGTTTGAGCAGGGAATCGCGCGATCCGCGCAACTCGGGCGCCACTGGCGGTCCGTAGTAACGCAGCCGGCGAAGATGGGCACGGCGGTGATGACGACGCGGCGAAGAAAGACGCCTTGCAGTACTGCGGCGCGGCAAGCTGTGAACGTCAGCCTGGGCCGATATCGCGACCACAATCAACAGCAATACTAGAGAAATGCGGCGCATGTGCCTTTGGGGCCCCTCTAAGTGCCGGGTCGGTTCCAGCATCTCCGAATCCATAGTTAAGATGCAACCAGATATTAACCGGGTTCTCCCTTTGGTAACAAGAAGTTATGTGCCTAGGGAATTGTGCTTTCGTGCAGCGCGGGAAAGCAGGGATCTGCTCCAGACGTCCACTGGCGAAAACCGGGTCAAAAACTGGTGAAAGCGGAGATTGTGCTATCCTGCCGCCTCCTCGAGGCGGCTGAACCGTGGCCCATTCCTTGTTCAACGCGGTGCTGTTAGACGCGATCGTCCTGCTCTGTTGCTTCGTTTGCTTGCTCGCATTCACCAGAATGTCAGTTACTCATCCTGCGACGATTTATCTGCTTTTCCACGCAATGTTTATCAGCCTTCGTGCAATTGCAGTCTTAAATGGAGCAACCACGCTGTTCTCGTGGAAAGGCGCAAACCCTGTTTCGGAAACGGAAATTTCAAGGGCCGTGATGCTGGCGGATCTTGCTCTGATAGCGATGACGAGTGGCTGGATTTTGGCAGCTCACCGAGCGGCAAACTCAGGATCAGGGAAAAGGGATGCGAGGCCCCGAATGCTTCGACCAGAACTTCTGAAGCCTGTTGCGACAGTTTGCATTGTAGTCGGTTGTGCGGCAATGCTGCTTTGGAGCAAGCTCCCGGGGTTTTCTGCTCAACCGCTAATGACCGATTGGCTGGATTCAAACTGGTCGGTGATTGCCCAGACATGGGCCGGACTGAGCCTGCTTGCCTTGATCTATTGCTACGGATTCCGGCCTGGCCTTGTGGCGGCGATGGGCGGGTATTTCTATTGGGTTATCTACCAGGGGAATTTCCGATTTCGCTTACTGATACCGCTCATTCTCCTCATACAGGTATACGCAGATCGTCGAGGACGGAGAGTGCCCAGCGCTTCCGGAATTGCAGCGCTGTTGATTTGTGGTCTACTATTTTTTCCCTTAAAGGGAATCGGCCAGCAGTTGCAGGCGGGCGACCCCATAGGAGAGCTTTGGGAAAACACGAAAACCGAAATTGTGAATGTCTTCCGTGGCGATCATCCCGATCTCACGATCCTGGATCAGTTCGCTAGTGCTCTCACTCTGGCCGACGCGCACGGGCACTTTTATTGGGGCCGTACTTACGCCGGATTGTTGACTGTTGCCGTGCCACGGCAGTGGTGGCCAGAAAAACCAGGCCTTACCAGCTATGAGCAAGAAATATCAACGCGCGCGCGTCCCATGGCAGACACCGGAATGGTCGTGACCATGTTCGGAGAGTTCTACCTCAACTTTTCCTACCCTGGCATCGTGATCATGTCGTTCACGTTGGCTTACATCACTGGTATGTGGTTTGAGGCGGCCTACCGCGCCGGCTATTTCTCGCTCATGCATTTCACATACCTGCTGGTTGCGTGCAATTTGATTCAGGTATTCCGCGATGGACTGATCTCTCTGTTCGTCTTTACCCTCATCAACATGCTTCCCCTGGTTGTCCTCGTCGCTCTCGATCTTTGTTCAAGTCGAAAGAATGAGATCTTCTACATGCAACCGATGGTCAAGACGCCACGTGTGCGTAAACGGACTTCGCGTGAGACGGTTACGCCGCAGGAATCTGCCTGCCCTTGATTTCGCGACTCTTCCCAATCGAGTGGTCTCAGTGCATATTCTGCTAATTCATCAAGCGTTTTGTGGACCTCATGACCCGGGTGGAACCAGACACTACGAGCTCGCACGGAGACTCGTTGAAATGGGTCATCGATTCACAGTCGTGACAAGCGAGTGCAGCTACCTCACCGGAGAGGAAAAGGCTGTCCTTCCGGGTCATATTGAAATCGAGCAGCGCGTAGCTGCCGTGATTGGAAGTTGGCATCGCAGCTATTTAAGCCGAGTGCTCGCGTTTGTGAGTTTCATGATAACTTCTGCCCTCGCTGCTCTGCGAGTGGCAGATCCGGACGTCGTGATTGGGACGTCACCGCCGATGTTTCAGGCTCTTTCAGCGTGGGCGGTTGCAGCTATTCGTAGCTGCCCATTCGTCTTGGAGATTCGCGATTTGTGGCCTGCCTTCGCCATAGATCTAGGGATCTTGCGCAGCCCGGTTCTTATATTTCTGGCGCGTAAGCTGGAGCACTTTCTCTATGCTCAGGCAAACGAGATCGTGGTTAATTCGCCGTCTTACCGCAGTTACTTATTGCAGAATGGAATTCCTGAATGGAAAATCACCGTGATTCCCAACGGTGTCGATGTTTCCTTGTTCCATCGGGACGCAAACGGCGACGCCTTTCGCAGTGCCCACCAACTGAGAGACAAATTCGTGGTGATGTACGCAGGCGCTCTAGGCTTGGCGAACGATATCGATTGTTTGCTGAGGGCGGCTGCACGCTTACGCCATGAGACTGATATTGTGTTCACGCTCGTTGGAGACGGCAAGGAACTGCCACGGCTGCGCATTCAAGCCGATTCTCTCCAACTCAATAACGTTCGCTTCATTGCGGCGCAATCAAAGAAGGAAATGCCAAAGGTTCTGGCAGTAGCCGATGTTTGTGTTGCGACGTTGAGAGATGCGCCAATGCTTCAGACAACCTATCCAAACAAAGTCTTCGACTACATGGCCGCTGGAAGGCCAACTGTGGTGGCAATTGAGGGGCCGATTCGCGAAGTCATTGAGAAGTCCGGAGGCGGAGTCTGCGTACCGCCAGGAGATGACGAAATGCTCGCAGCAGCGATACGTGAGCTTCACCGCCGACCCGAAGTTGGCAAAGAAATGGGAGTAAAAGCAAGGGCATATGTCGTATCAAATTTCGACCGCAATATCCAGGCAAAGCAGGTCGCCGAGATCATCGAGCGGTGCTGTTGCCCTTCAGCTTGCGATTAAAGGAAGGCGGAGCGCGAGAAATGAATTTACTCGTTCTAACTAATAGGAGTATCGCGACCTCTGCCGCATTCGCTTCGGCAGCAGTTTGATCATCACGACTCCGGCCACAAATCCGCCTACGTGCGCCCAAAACGCGATTCCCCCGCCGCCGCGGGTGCTGCTCGAGTAGGCGATGGCAGTCGCTGCGCCGCTCAAGAATTGAAGAACGAACCAGTAGCCCAGAACGATCCAGGCCGGCAACCACACGAAGGTGAAGAAGATAATCAGCGGCACGAGCGTCAAAACGCGCGCGGCAGGGAACAGCAGGAAGTACGCCCCCATTACGCCGGCTATGGCGCCACTGGCCCCAACGCTGGGCACGGTGGAATTCGCGTTCAGGGCAACATGAAGCAACGAAGCCGCTAATCCGCTGACGAGATAAAACACCAAGTACGAGAAATGACCAAGATAGTCTTCAATATTGTCACCGAAGATCCAGAGAACCCACATATTGCCGATCAGGTGTAGCCACGAGGCGTGCAGGAACATGGATGTGAACAACGGGAGTGCCGATGGGTTCGGTACATGGGCATTCGCCAGCCCCAGCCCAGCGAGAACGCGAATCGGTTCCACTCCAAATTGAAAGACAAAAGCATTGCGGGTCGAGGGATTCAGCGAAACCTCGAATAGGAACACAAGCGTATTCAGCGCGATCAACACGTAGTTGATGTAAGGCGTCGAGTAAGTCGGCGTATCGTCCTTAATCGGTATCATGAGAAATCAGAGTTTGAGAACGTGAGGGAACTACTGGCCACG
>QIBC01000165.1 GCA_003225215.1 Acidobacteriota bacterium | reverse complement strand
AGCCACATTATGCACGTTGGATTTCTTGTCCACGATCTGGACGCATCGATGAAGTTTTATCACGATTTGCTCGGTTTTCAGGAGTTCTGGCGAGGCAGCTCCAACGGCACGCAGCTAAGTTGGGTGAACATGCGCGTACCAGACGGCGACGACTACGTGGAGTTCATGCTGTATACAGGCACGCCCTCAGCACAGGAGCGTGGCGTAAAGAATCATCTCTCACTCGAAGTTCCTGACTTGGACAAAGCTGTGCCGGATCTCGAACAAAGACCCGCCCGCAAGCTCTACGGTCGAGAAATCAAGACGCAAGTTGGAAAGAATCGCAAACGCCAAGCAAATCTGTTTGACCCTGACGGCACTCGCGTGGAACTCATGGAACCCAAGACGATCGACGGGCAGCCTGCTCCGTCTTCGACCGCTCCTCCGCCGCGGTGATGTCGATCCGGACAATACCCATTTTTCTTGAAGGACCGACGCGCGCCCTCGCGCGGGTTTCGCTTGCGCGAATGAATGTACTGTTTGAACGGATATGATTTCAACTTCCTGAGAATCCAGGATCAATCAGCAAACACCCGGCCGCAGGTCATTTAACCTCGGCTCTCTGATCGTTGCCTTAAATGTGTAACATTTTCTGCTTGATTCTGATTCAGCGTCGGTAGATCGCCAAGCCCGTAGCGACCTGCACGACGGACTCCAGGCTTCTGCGCGCCGCGGACTTGGAGGCGCTATTCGGCACGAACAACACATCTTCGTTTTCCAGAGAGATGTCGGGCGCTTTGGCCGTCATAATCTGCTTTAACTCGACGGGAATTTCCTGCAATTTGCCCTCTTTGCGGCGGATAATCCGAACATTCTTTGTTGAAGCCGTTGGATTGAGTCCTTGTGCCAGCGCTATGGCCTGCAAAACGGTCAGATTTTCGTCATTATTCATCACATATCCGCCAGGTGTTCTTACGTCGCCGCTCACGTAAACGATTCCGGCGCGCGACACCATTACCGTGTCTCCGGGCTGCAAGAAGACGTTTTGCGCCAAAGACTGCCTGGGATCCTGCGACAGAAGAATTGCACTTCCGGCGCTGGGATCCTCACGACGGCTGATGTAGATCATCTTTCCCGCCCGGTTTGTGGCGCCACCAGCGGCCGAAAGCGCGTCAAAAAGTCGCGGGGAGCCGAGCAGCGGATAAATTCCAGGTCGCGCAACCTCTCCCAAAACGGAAATCCCCTGCGTCGCAAATTTTACCAGGATGTTTACATGCGGATCACGCAGGAATCCGCCGCTTACCAGACGTTGTTCGAGGTTCTTCTGTGCCTGTTCAGGGCTTAATCCGGCAACCTTTTCAGCGCCGATCAGCGGAACCGTGATCTCACCAGCGCCACTGACGCGCAACGTTCCGCCTAACTCCGGCGCTCCGAAGACCTTCAATTCGAGCAAATCGCCAGGTCCAATTCGCGGATCGGACTGTGAAGCGTTCGAAGCCGCGTCGTTAGCGGTGCTCGCGGCGACCTTCCTGGCGGAAGTTGCGTCGTTATCGGGGCTTACCCGCGGCGCATTTTGCGCAATAAGACCGTTGCGGGAACCAATCGAGAGCAGAAAGACGCAGCAAAGCGTTAGTAAGTGGCGCGTACGCATGGGAAGTGCGGGATTCTAGCACGCAAGGGAAGCTTCGGAGCCACGAAGGTAGAGACGCAGCATGCTGCGTCTCTACCTATTAATCCGCCGGTTCGGCGACGAATTCTGGCACGTTAAGCGCGCGATGATAGTCAATAAACCGCGCTGAGCCTTCGCTTCCGAGGTATTTTTGCAGGGATTTGCGGTCGCTATTGCGCAAATCGACGACGATAAGCCCGTCCAGCGTGTCAGAAAAGCGCCCATCGACGTTGAACGCAAGCACTTCGCCGCCCATCTTCAGGTACTGTTTCAGCAGAACAGGGATGCCTTTGCCGTCAAATTCGAATTCCGAAATGGAACCCGAAAGCTCTTCCGGATCGCGAACAAGGCGGTTAAAGGCGCTAATATCCCAATGTTTGAGCCTTGCCGAGCGGAAAGCGCGCCTTGGCTGCACCATTGCGGCCAGCGGATGCGTCGCAAACTGCGCCTGAAAGAACTGATACATCAGCGTTCGCGACGCCGGCGCGTACGAATTCGAGATGCTAACCGCACCAAAAAGCACCGGATGCGCCGGATTGAGCGCAACATAACGCCCGATAGCCTTCCATAAAAGCAGCAATGGAGCGTACTGACGCTGATATTCGGGGCGCACAAACGATCTTCCCAGCTCCACCGCCGGCCCTAAAAGATCAAAAAAATCGTCCTTAAAGCGGAATAGCGTGTTCGTATAAAGGCCGCTAACGCCGAATTTGCGCAGGATATCCACTGTCGGAGCCAGCCTGTAAGCGCCAACAATCTCTTTTTGGGGCTTATTCCACACAAAAAGGTGCGTGTAATAGTCGTCGTAGCGGTCTAAATCGACCGATTTTCCCGTTCCCTCGTCCTCTGCGCGGAAACTTAGCTCCCTTAGCCGCCCGATTTCGCGCAAGATATGCGGGATTTCCCGCGCGTTAGCGCAGTAAACTCCATACTCTTCGCCGCTTTCCAGGCACGCTGAGGACGGTAGCAGCGCGATTTCCCGCTCCAATTGCACCGTTGGAACCGCGTCGGCAAGCGCTTCCGGCGCCGAAAAAAGCGGAATTAGCGGCAGTTTTGCAGCCGGTAAGAACGGAAGCGAGGCCGTTTTGGGGTCTTCGGGAGCGCTTTTTGGGGCGGTAGCGCGCGATTTTGCGGCGCGATTAGCAAGCAAATAGGTCTTCCAGCGCAGGAATTCGGTGCCTGCGGAAGCTGCTGGCTGCTCGCTGCTGGCTGCTGGCGAAACCGGAGCTGCCGGCTTTCGGCCAGGGGTTTCCGGCGAAGCAAGACTTTGATCTTCGCGGTTCGTTGTAGAGACGCAGCATGCTGCGTCTCTACCAGGCTGCAAAGGTGAACGTAGCTGTAGGGCGTTGCCAGGCTCCACGGCCGAGACGCAGCATGCTGCGTCTCTACCCTTGGGTTTAGCCAGCAGCGAGCAGCCAGAAGCCGGCAGCTTATTCCCAATTCGGACCTCAACCTTCGCGCCGCGCTTGCGCAAAAATTCCTTCGCCAACCTCGCCGTGCGCAGACGCGGATGTACGAATCCCATCAGCTGAAACGAGGCGCTGTTCCGGCCATCGATAAACACCGGCAGCGCCGATGCTCCAGTCGAACGCGCCAGGCGAAACGCGGTAGTGTTCCATTCCGGATCAGTCACACCCTTCGCCAGCCGCTTCGGATGCAAATGAGCCACTTCGCCGGCAGGGAAGATCAGCAACATGCCGCCAGAATTCAACCAATCCTTAGCCCCACGCAACCCACGCTGGTTGACGTCCGAATTCGCAAGGACCGCCGCGCGCCCTCGCGCGGGTGTTGCCGTTACAGTTGGCGTTGCCGTTGCCTCAGCCAATCGCTTATCGCGAATTGCTAATGGCTGCGTCTCCAAAGATGTTCTTGCCGACTGCTGAGTGCCGACTGCCGACTGCTGTCTCCCCCCAAACGGATCCAGCGGAATGCAGTACTCATCCAATTCGGGAACGCCAGTCAGGATGTAGTTGGTAAGAATCTTCACATCAGGACGAACCCTGAGCAGCAACGCGCCCAGCAGAATGCCATCCAGAATCCCAAACGGATGATTGGCCACCACAACGCAAGCGCCGGCAGCCGGCACACGCGCCAGATCGGAGTCGCTCACCAAACAAGCTACGTTCATCTTCTTTAAGAGCCGGTTAAAGATGTTGGTGCCGTCCGGCTCGCGCGTTGACTCGTAGAGCTCGCGCACTTTGTCCAGGGAAAGCAGCTTTGCCAAAATGGGATTGAAAGAAGCGAAGAGCGTCTTTTCGCGAGATAAGGACCGACGCGCGCCGCCTGCACCCCACCAGACGGAAAATCGCCGTCTGTCGGGGACCCCGCCCTCGCGCGGGTGTTGCTCCTTCTGCTGCCGGAAGCTGGTAGCCGAAGACTGGAAGCTATTTTCTCGACGCATAATTGAATCTACCTAGCTTGCGTTGCTTCTTGATTAACCCAAAGTGAAATGAGTGTGAATTGAGCGAAGAACCGATTACGGAAGTGGTACGACTTCAGGTGCAGGACGAACCGTGTGAAAGAGCAAAAGCAACACGCGACACGGATCGCACGGATAACGCGGATTCTTATCTGTGTATCGGGGCATAGCTTAAGCGGAGGGGAGCCGTGCCATTGCGAGTGTTGAGATGGGCTTCTAGTCCCTGTGGTGAGCGTCTCAGTTAACTTCCGGATCCATTGCAGATCTTTTTGAGTCCGTGCCTTTTCCGTATGACCCGTGTGGTGTTTGGGTTTGGCTTATGTTTAGGCGTAAATTCTCGGGAGGAGCTGCGGCATGAAATTCCCAACAGCTACTTTAAGAGTCGTTCGTTTCGCCTTGCTGGCGACGGCCGTGTACGTGTGTGCCGCTGACAATCAGACTGTCATAGTGAAGGGCTTTGTTTTGGACTCTGCGTGCGCCTTTACCAAAGGTCTCACTAAACCCGTCAGCAAACAGTGCGCGATCGATTGCGCCAAAGGAGGTTCACCGCTCGTCATTCTCGCAGACAATGGCGACATCTATTGGCCGATTGCGGAAACAATGCCGGCCAGTGGGCAGAACGCGAAACTCCTGCCATTTGCAGGCGAACGCGTCAATGCCACGGGCAAGGTATACCAACGCGGCGGCTCGAAAGCGATTGCCATCGAGAAGATCGAGGCGCAAACCGCTGGCAATCACAAGTAAAGTGCCGGAGGCGGTCGGGCTCCCAGCAGAGGTCGGTGGTGCGGTGTTAGCAGTACCGGCGGCGGCAGCCGCTGGGTGACTTGGGTGTGTTCGCCAGATGTTCAACTTCTATGGAACGGGTGGCGCATTAGTAGACTAAGCAGTGCTTTGTTTCTGGTTTTGTCTCCCACGATGCGGGTGCCGCAAAGTGCGGCCGCATTGTGGAGTCCCAAAACAGAACTCAAAGAAGCCGAATTAGAAAGAGCGTGCGCCACCCGTCTGTCCTATGACCGCGGAAGTTAGTTCCGCCAAGTCCAGAATCGGGAATGCGCTCTCGGAGACTACTGGGGCACCCGGCGCGCTCTTGTTGATTCGGAGCTACCCAGCTACGAATTACCTGGCCGTAATCTTCAGATTCGAGAAGTAACCCTCGGTGCCCGGTCCGACAAACAATGCGACTCCTCCGTCCCGCGGGTCGAGTTTCATATCGTTGACGATCAGGCAGGGCTGCTCCGCTCCGTTCACGTAGAGCCGCGCTTTGCGGCCTTCCACCTCGATCTTGTATTTGGTCCAGACGCCGGGCTGCAGATCGACGTACGACTCATACTTTTCGGGAGCCTCCTGCCGCGATCGAGCAAAGTCAAAATCCGGATACGAACTGTATTGCGTGGAGTGATTCCGCCTGACTTGATCGTCGGCCCGACCATTCGTAGGTCTGAGGTAGATGTACTCGTAGTGACCGTCGTCCTGGATGCGAAAGGCGATGCCGATAAACCCGCGAGCCGCGGCAGAGGCGCCGGCAGCAGGCTGGCCGGCCAAATCCACTTCGATCACGCCGTCACGAAAAGACGCGCCCTTGATTAGCGCATACGAAGTAGCGTTTGCAGCCTCGGGCTTAGCTGTCACCTGAACCGCGCTCCGGCCCTTAAAGTTCGTCTGCGCGATCGACACATTCTTTCCTTCGAGTCGATCGACACTTTGGGCCACAAGCGGAACAGCCAGCAGCGCCAATAGAAGCGCGCCTGCCACGGTGATGACTGAAGGGAAACGCGTGTTCATAGTTTGTGGCCCAGCCGCTCTCGGCTGTGGTTGCCGTTGACGTAAGGACCGTCGGCCGCCCCCGGCCGGGTGTTGACCTTTGTTGCCTTACTGTCCAGCTTCTTGCTCCGTTTAATTTTCTGTTAATACAAACGAAACGCAACTTCGACCGAGATGAGGACCGCAACCGGCTGCCCGCTCATCATGGCTGGCTTGAAGCGCCAACTGCTGACGGTTTCGATCGCCGAATCGTCGAGTCCCATTCCCAGCGGCTTGACTACTTCGATATGCTCCGGCAGTCCCTGCCGGTTGACGATGAGATTCAAAACAGTTGTGCCTTGAACCTTTGCTTGCCGCGCGACCTCTTCATAACTGGGATCAGGCGTCGCCAGCGGCTTAGGTGGGTTGACGCCATCCTTCGGCGACACGCGAAACACAGGCTGCCCGTCCGATTGCAGATTCGGCACTGGCACATTCGGCGGAAAATCTTTTGAGATCCTTGGTCTTCCCATGAAGAAGTCCCGCCATGCTTCCGGAAGATCTTGCTGGGTCAGTTGCGCGATGAACATCCGCTCCGAGAGGGCATCCAGGGCGCTGTCAGAGAGCGCGCCGATAGGCGCTCGTACGATCATTTTGATTTTTCCCGCCGACCCGGGAGTTATGTATTCAAACTTTTTCTGCTTGGCGTCGTAGATGGCGGCACCGCGACGTCCCTGGAGGCGAAATTCGTCGCTGCGCACTTCGACCTTATCGATTTGCACCAATGCCAAAGACCAGGGCCCGGTTTGCGGCTGGCCTTGCACGTTCCCATGATCGTCATAAACAAGCTGATCATCACGGTAGAAACCTCGAATGTAGAACAGCTTCTTGTGAAAGTGCGATTCGATCTGCTGTTTAGCGTCGGCGCTCGCAATTAGCGGCTGAAGTAAGAATGCGAGTGCTACTGTGATACGAAGAAGGGAAGCATTGCGCATAGCTTGTCGGGTCTTGGCCCGATGCAACAGTCAGTTGCAGGAACTCTGGCCTGAGTTGCCCCTGCGCAGGGTGCGCCACCCTTCATCGGCGTGCCGCGACAGCAAGGTCTTCACCTGGCCAGGGCTAAAATAATCCGGGCGTATACTCTGCGTTCGCAGCATTTCCAAACTATCGCCTAATTGAATGTTCATAAAGCACAAAGAGCCCTTAGTCATTTCACTTTGTTTATCCTGTTTTTGTTTTTCGTCTCAAGCCCAAAATGGTTCGGGCACAGCGGATCAAGCTCCGCAACTTAGAGTTATGGTCGGGCCGCCTAATGCATCAACGGACTCCGTAATCGCCTTGCCCCCGGCAACTTCGTGGACGACGACAATTGACCTTTCGCCGAAACATACAGCTAAAGCCCAAGAGCCTAGTGACGTTCCTGCGTGGATACAGAAGGAAGCAGCCCTCAATGGCCTGCAGTCTGCAGACCTGCGCCCATGGCACATCACTATTGCCTATGACCAGTTCGACGAAGATGGAGACAACGTTCACAGCGGAGTGCTGGACGAACTTTGGGCCGGACCAAAGAAATACAAAATAAGCTATAAGAGCGACAACATTACCCAAACGGATTACGCCACTGATCGAGGGTTGTTCCGAACCGGAGATCAGCGTTGGCCCAACACCACTGAGCTACAGCTTCGTTCTGAAGTTGCTGACCCTTTCTACTACGCCGCTACGCTTCAGGGCTTTCATACGAAAAATCTGGAACGCTCGTTTGGTGCGCACAGCCTGGATTGTGTCCTGCTCCAATCCGAAACAGGCGCCGGTCCAACCGAATACTGCTTTGAACATGGCGGTTCAGCCCTTCGCTACAGCCGCGGATTCGGATGGTTTCAAACGACCTATAACGACATAACCTCGTTTCAGGGCCGCAACGTAGCCAGGGAAGTGGAAGTCACCGATGGAGGCAAGCCTCATCTCAAACTGCATGTAACGGCTCTCGAGGAGATTGCGAATGTAGATGACAAAGAGTTCATGCCGCCGGACGAGGCAACTATCCTTCAAGGCAAAAGGCTCTCTGGAGTGTCTCCGAAGCCGTTACATCAAAAGTATCCGGAATGGCCAAGCGCTCTTCGGCAGCAACATTTTTCGGTTACGGTTGAGATTGTTGTTGGGAAGGATGGACATGTTGAGAGTGCGCATGCGGTTTCGGGTCCGTCCAACGCATACAAAGCTGCTGAGGACGCGGCGAGGCAATGGACCTTTCAGCCTTACCTAGTTCTCGATGAACCCGCCGAAGTGGAAACCAAGATTATCCTGAGCCACAACTAGAAAACTAAGGGTGCCACGCCCGGGGTGGGCGGTTGTGCCACTCGTCCGCATGGGGTGGGTCCTACAAAAAAGCAAAATCAAAGCCGGAGTTGCACACATCCTCTCACCCCGCCCTCGCGAACATCGCGCGAGAACAGGGCACCCTTGATGTGGGAGTCCGACGCAAAACCGAAAACGTGAAAGAGTGGGCCACCCAGCCCAGGTAAGCACATGTTCCAAAATAGGAAGGAGAATGCGCCTGTTAATATCTTTGTTCCGAAGGCACTCAAACAATGCCTTACTGGTACAAAAGCGAAGTGAGGATTCTCGTTGTAAGTCTGTTATTATTCCCAGCACTCAATTCTGCTGTCATATTTGGGCGCATGGGGAAACCGATTTCTTACCCTGCGGTGCAACCTTTCTCGAAGACCGTTGATGTTCCATCGGTGAGCACGACGAGTGTAGTGACTGTGATCAACGCTCCAACTGGTAAATCTCTGTATAAGTTGCAATGTCACTCGGCAGGATACTCGGGCGATCCCGATTTCGACTACAGCGGAGACTTTGAATGTCGCCTGAGTTCCATCTCACAGAAAGACAAATACAGCACATTACTCACCGAAGATCTACACCAGAGCAGAGACTGGGAAAGTAGAGGACGCTTCTTCGCTTCCGAACTGAAGGGACAATGTGCACTGATCCCGAATTTTGGATCTGTGAGAAGATTCCGGCTGCGTGGCATGATTTTAACGTTGAAAATAATCAGTCCACGATTCGCTCAAAGTGGGAACTTGAAATCATTGAAACTCAATGTGCAGGTGCAACAGGACAATGCGGCATTAACGCCGATCGCAGAGGCCACTCCCATTCCCAAGGCTGGCATTCCAGCAGGATGTAAACTTCAAGAGCATTTTGTTGATGTCAGCCAGGCTATTCAACATTAGCCGGGTACCCTACCCTTGATTTTGCTCTTCGCTGATGAACCCACAAACGGGGTGCCTACCCTCCGCGATTTTCGGAGGATGGATAGCGATGAT
>QIBC01000164.1 GCA_003225215.1 Acidobacteriota bacterium | reverse complement strand
CGTGATGGCCCACTGCCCGGCCCAGTCAGCAATCTCCTCGATGCCGCCGCTTTGAAACTGCTCAGCGAGCGCGTTGGAGTAGTAGGCATCGACCGCAAACGCGATGCAGTACAGATTCGATTTTCCGAGCGGGCGAACGTCGATCCTACGCGCCTCGCGCAATTTGTGGCTTCCACCAAGGGAGCGAAGTTTTCACCCGGAGGGCTCTTGCAGTTCACCCTGAAGTCGACCGATGCGGAACTCGCGCTTTTCCAGATCACCTCTCTGTTGCAGCAGCTCGCAGGCGAGCCGGCCAAAGTCGCGTAGCGGCGCTCCGGCTCTCTCAACTGCTACTGACGGTTCATCTATAATTCAGAGTTTCATCTCAGTCCCGAAATCAATTCGCGAATCGCTTCACCACGCATCAAACTCTTATCGCGCCACCTGCGCAGGAAGATCACGAATGGCAATGAGGGTACGCAAGGCAGTATTTCCCGCTGCAGGTTTAGGTACACGATTCCTACCTGCGACGAAGGCCCAGCCCAAGGAGATGCTGCCCATTGTCGACAAGCCGATCATCCAGTACGGAGTGGAAGAGGCATTGGCGGCGGGTTGCGATCAAATCATCATCGTGACGGGCCGTGGCAAAAGCGCCATTGAGGATCATTTCGACGTCAGCTACGAACTCGAGAAGATGCTCGAGGAGCGCAAGAAGACCGACTTGCTGACTATCGTCCGGCAGATTTCGGACATGATTCATGTCGCGTATGTACGGCAGAAAGAGGCGATGGGACTGGGACATGCGGTGCTCATGGCGCGCGAACTGGTCGGCAACGAGCCTTTCGCGGTGCTGCTGGCGGATGATGTGATCGACGCGAATCCGCCTTGCTTGAAGCAGATGATCGATCAGTTCAATCAGACGCAGTCGAGCATTATCGCCACGCAGCAAGTGGACGGACCGGCGATCTCGTCGTACGGCGTGATCGACGCAACCCCAGTCAAGGGCAACGACCGCCTCTTCGAAGTCAGCAACATGGTCGAGAAGCCTAGGCTTGCGGAGGCTCCTTCGAACTTAGCCATCATTGGCCGCTATATTCTCACACCTACGATATTCGACGTGCTGGACAAAACTCCTCTCGGAACGGGTGGGGAACTGCAGTTAACCGACGCCATGCGCTTGCTGCTCAAGCAAGAGAAGATCTTTGGCTATCGTTACGAGGGCAGACGGCACGACGCGGGCGATAAGCTTGGCTTCCTGAAGGCAACCGTGGAGTTCGCGCTGAAGCGTCCGGAATTGAATCCCGAGTTCCGGGACTATCTCAAGAGCTTAGATCTGTAACTGTCCTCGTAGTCCCTTAGATTCGTGTTGCGCCGCTTTTTCGTTTGCTGAAACGACCTAACAACAAGAATCGCCGCGTGTCTGACGATCCGGCGTTGACTCGTGCCAGCGATGGTCGTACTGTAAAATCTCTTGGCGCTAGGCGCCCATTCTTTCCCCTGAGATCGCACATTGGATTGGCACAGCCGGCGCATCACTGAAATTCTCGAACGAGCCCTCCTCGAAGATCGTGCCACCCGCGACGCCACAACTCAGGCATGCATCGATCCGCGCATGCGAGCCACGGCTACTATTCACGCCAAACAGGACTGCATTCTTTCCGGTCTCGGAATTGTGAATCGCATCCTTGAGATTTACAGCGGTCTCGACAAGTCGGTCGTAGGGCACCACGAAGTAATCAGCCATCCGGAGATCTTCGATGGGGTTCGGTTGCACGATCGGCAGGCAATAGCCGTGATTCGCCACAACGCGCGCGTGATCCTCTCTTGCGAGCGCGTGATTTTGAATCTGTTGCAGCGCATGAGCGGCATTGCGACGACGACTCGGCGTTATGTGGATGCCATCGCGGGAACGAAGGCGCGCATTCTCGATACGCGCAAGACCGTTCCGGGACTGCGTCTGCTGGACAAGTACGGGGTCCGCTGCGGTGGTGGACATAATCATCGTCTCGACCTTTCTGATGGCGTCCTCATCAAGAACAACCACATCGCGCTCGGTGGCGGCATTGAACGCGTTTTGAAGCGGGCGCATGAGGCGCGATTGGGCTCGCAGCCGATCGAAATTGAAGTGCGCACACTAGAGCAGCTCGAAGAAGCGCTGGCTAATGGGGCGGAGGCTGTTCTTCTCGACAACATGGATCCTGCTAGCGTTCGCAGAGCCGTCGAACGCGTCGCCAATCACACTCGCCGCATTCCTCTTGAAGCATCGGGCGGCATGAACCTTCAGAACGTGCGGAGCTATGCAGAAACCGGCGTGGACTACATCTCTGTCGGCGCTCTAACGCACTCGCCGCAAGCAGTTGACATGAGTATGAAGATCACACCTGCGCTGTTCTGAAAGCAGTACTCAGCGCGATGCTGCTCTTTTCACTAGAATCTCGACTGACGCGATGAAAACGGCAGCCACCATCATCGGCGGCGGTCTCGCAGGGTGCGAGGCTGCCTGGCAGTGTGCGCGGCGTGGAGTGAGCGCAACGCTCTCCGAAATGCGGCCTGTGCGGAGCACTCCGGCTCACCGGACGGCACATTTCGGCGAGCTGGTTTGCTCGAACTCGCTCAAGAGTGAGAGCGAGAGCACCGCACCATGGTTACTAAAGCAAGAGATGCGGCGTGCTGGCTCGTTGCTCTTGCAATGCGCAGATGCCAGCGCTGTGCCTGCTGGACATGCATTGGCTGTCGATCGCCAGGAGTTCTCGCGGCGGATTACCGAGGCAATCGCTGCAGAGCCTTTGATCGAGGTGCGCCGCGAAGAGGTCACGAGTATCGACGAGAGTCGCGGAATCACAATCGTAGCGACTGGCCCCCTCACTTCTGATGCGCTATCGCGAGACATTGCGCGGCTCACGGGAAGCGCGCATCTTTACTTCTATGATTCGATAAGTCCCGTGGTGGAGACTGATTCCATTGATCATTCGCGAGTCTATCTTGCGGCGCGCTACGACAAGGGCACCGCAGACTACATCAACTGTCCCTTCACCAAAGAAGAGTACGACCGCTTCTACGACGCGTTGCTGGCGGCCCAATCAGTCGAAGGTCCAGAATGGGAAAATCTCAACTACTTCGAAGGCTGCCTACCCATTGAAGAGATCGCTCGCCGGGGCCGCGACACGTTACGCTTTGGGCCCATGAAACCCGTGGGTCTTAGGGATCCACGTACGGGCAAAATTCCGTATGCGGTGGTGCAGCTCCGCAGCGAAAATCTTCGCGCTGACTCGTACAATCTAGTGGGATTCCAAAATCACTTGAAGTTCGGCGAACAAGCTCGCGTTCTGCGACTCATTCCCGGACTGGAGAACGCGAAGTTTCTGCGCTACGGACAGATTCATCGCAATACCTATCTCAACGCTCCTAGCATTTTGCGTGAGACTCTGCAGATGAAAGCGCATCCGAACGTTCTCTTCGCGGGACAGATATGCGGAGTTGAGGGATATACCGAGTCTATCGCTGCCGGGCTCTTAGCTGGAATCCATGCTGCTGCACTCATGCGCGGAGATCAGCCGACTCCTCCGCCACGTGAAACCGCGCTTGGGTCCTTGATCCATTACATCTGCAATGCGGACTCGAGGAATTTCCAGCCGGCAAACATCTCTTTCGATCTTCTTCCCCGATGTGACGACGTCACTCGGCATCACATCCGCGACAAGAAGGAACGCCGTCGGCGGCAATGCCAGCTTGCGCTGGATTCGTTTGACGCGTGGTGGTTCCAAGTCTCAGAGAAAATCCTTACCGTGTGAAACTGTTTGCGCACGAGCAACGAGGAAGTTTTCACCTCAATTGAAGCCTAAGTACGCAAAAACTTCTCACATTCTTTCCACCCGCACTCGCCGCCTCTCAATAAAATCAGCAACTTACTAGCTGGCCCAGTAAATGCATTTAGGACGAGCATGATCGTGGAGGGACCGGTGGCCGAGCGCAGTCAGCGAGCAATCGACATTATGCGCTCGATGATTGACGAAGCACGAAAGGTGTCGCGGGTACATCTCACCGTTCCTGCATCCGTAAGTTGCCCATCGATGGCTTGTCGCGACAAACTCGCGATCATGCGCGACCTCAGCACCTCCGGCGCGTTCTTCTATGCCGAACTAGACGCGAGAGAAGGATCCACAATCTCGTTGCAGTTCGTGCTCGCTGCCTTTGGGAAGAATATCCGGATGGAATGCGATGGAGTCATCGTTCGTGTCGAACGATTTCCGCGCGGCGCGGCCACCGGCATAGCGGTCGAATTCGACCAGTGCAACATGCTTCCCGCGGACGTTTCTTAGTCCTCCAAAACTCCTCACTTATTGCCGGCAGCGGCATCGCGTGCCTTGATGAAATCGTCCAGGTTGCTTTGGTCAATGAGCGTGACTCCGGTATCCACGAATGCAGGAACGGGAGCATAGGGATCGTTGACCCAATATCGATTGATCGATTCCTTCAGGTTGTGATGCAGGTTGTCGAGCATCATCGTGCCGATGTAGGTCATGGTTGCAGGTTTTTGCGCGATCGTGGCCGCGATAGTGCCATCGCGGACGGCATCGAGCGTTTCCTGATCGGTGTCGAAGGCAACAATGACGCGATCTGTGGCCTTATACCGACGCATCACCTCCGCGACTTCTTTTCCAGCAGAAGCTTCCAGGCACAAATACCCATCGATCTTGTCCGCTCCCTTTTTCGCCAATGAGGCCTCAGCAGCGTCGAAGGCGGCTGTCGGCTGGCCATGGATATCGACCACCTGAACGATCTTCATCTCGGGATGAGCGGCGAAGGCCTTGCGATAGCCATCCAGTCGTTCATCGAGG
Source organism: Acidobacteriota bacterium (assembly GCA_003225215.1). GTDB lineage: Bacteria > Acidobacteriota > Terriglobia > Terriglobales > Acidobacteriaceae > Gp1-AA112. The sequence continues at coordinate 3,800 of QIBC01000164.1, read as the reverse complement.
TTCGCCTGTCCCGGCATAGTAAAGGCGATGAAGTTTCCTTTTCCGTTCGTTTTTCTAATCGCAACCCGGGCGCCCAACTCGCCGGCGGCTAGGTTATTCGTGCCGACGTAGAAGAGTCGTTTACTCAAAGGTGCATCGGAATCTACGGTGATTACCGCGACACCTTGTTCGATGGCCCGATCAATCTCAGGGGTCATAATCTTGGGATCTGCCGGGGAGATAAGAATGCCTGCCGGCTTAGCCGCCACGGCCTGACGAAAGGCCTGAACCTCGGCCTGAGCGTCATAGCTATCGGGGCCCGAGAATTGACTTTGCACGCCCATTTCATGCGCGCCCCGACGAATGCCCGATGCCGCAGCCTGCCAATATGGCAACTGAATGTTGACGGCGACCAAGTAGTACTTTTCCTTGTCGTTGTGATAACCGCAACCGCTAACTGACAGCAGCGTTGAGACGAGAAGGGAACCGAGACCCAACTTGGCGAGCATTCGCATAGGAAGCCTCCGCGTAAGCTGCATGGTAGAGACGCAGCATGCTGCGTCTCCACGAGGGTGCTATTGGAAAGCGGGAGGGATTGTAGCAGAACAGGGGCTGGCTGCCAGCATGCTCGGGAATCCTAGCTGCAGTTATTCATACGCCAGCGCATCGACAGGGTCTTTTTGGGCAGCCTTAAATGCAGGGTAAAGCGCTCCGATGATGGCGCCGACGATGGCGATGATGCTGGCTTGAAGGATCCACGCATTTTGGATATCGACCGTGAGAGTTCGGAAACGGCTGCGCAGTGCAACTCCGGTGATCAGGCTGATCAGGATTCCTACAATGATCCCCGCGAGCGCCAGGACCACCGTCTCACGGAGAATCACGTTAACGATGTAAGCCTTCGACGCCCCAAGCGACTTCAGGATTCCAATCTCTCGCGTGCGTTCCATCACGGCGGTGTACATGGACTGGAAAATCACTATGAATCCGATGCACACGCCAACGCCGATAATCACGTTGATCGCGATGGAGAAGCCGGGCAGGCGTTCAGGGGTGACCAGACTAAGCCACTCCTGCATCGATGTAAGGTTGTATTGGCCCATGCCCGGTGTCTTAAGAACTGCTTCGCGAAAGGCGGCGTAGTTCTTGGGATCGTCGAGCTTCACATAAAACATCGTCGCCTTGTTTTGCGCTCCGATCAGATCCTGCAGTGTCGTAATGGGAACGAATTTGCGGCCACCGGCGCCATGCTCCACAACTCCGCTGATGTGGAATGTATGATTGAGCGCCTCCACCGTGTCGCCCGGCTTCTTGTGTGCCGATTCGGCAAAGAGGTCGTCGACGATCATGTCATCGCTTCCCTGAAACGGCCCGCCGGAAAGGTAGTGGAAGGGCGCACCCAGTGGATAATCGGCAACGTCGATGCCGTAAATAGTTTCCAAGGTCCCGCCCGTTGCGGCCTGCATCAGCACAGGCGCAACCGCTTTCACGTGTGGAAGCCTCTCAAGTATTTGCCCGACCTTGATCGGCATCGGCGCGCTACTCAGCCCGATCAGATTGGAAGAACCGGGCGGGCGAACCATGGCGTCTCCACCGATTCCCTGTTGCCGCGTCTTGCTGTCGTTCAAGATTCCAAAACAAATTCCGACCAGAACAAGAATGAGGGTAACCTCCATGGCGATCGCGAAGATGCTGATAAGCGACCGAATCGGTCGGTGCACGAGGTTGGAGACAATCATCTTGTTCATGACAGCATTGTAATTGGCATCGGGCAATGATAGAGACGCAGCATGCTGCGTCTCTACCATTGCTGAGGGAAGGTGCCGGGCAGCTCTCCGGAACACGCAGTTTCGCGCAGACGCAGCATGCTGCGTCTCTACTTCGACGTTCTCAGCACCTGCGCGTCGAGGCTCCCTCGCGCCAATCGAACCTTCAATTCATCTCCAGCAACAACTTGCGCAGAGTCAACGAGTGGTTTGCCTGAGGGATCGAAGACTACCGCATATCCGCGCTCGAGGATTTTGAGTGGCGAGAGAGAATCGAGACGCGCAGCCAACTGTCCCCATCGTGCACGGCGACCGGATAGCACGGAGCGCATGGCGCGAGGAAGCTGCGCGTCGATACTTTGCAAACTTTTTTGCATGCCCTGGAACAGACGGCGCAGATCGTGATGGCGAACGCGAATCGCTGCCAAGTCCAGCCGGCGGCGATAACCACGCAAAAGATTTGTTTCTGAGGCTAGCAGTCGCGTCGACCATTCATCGAGACGCTGCTCCCGCCGCCGGATGGCGTCGGTGACGCGCACCATGGCGCGATGCTCGCCGAGTTCCTGGAATCGTTGCCGCTTGAGCATGAGCCGATAACGAATTCCATGCTCCAACCGTCGCGCCAGGGACCCAATCTGCTCTTCGAGATGCTGCCTGGCCGAAATCACCAGCTCAGCCGCAGCCGAGGGCGTTGCAGCACGCAGATCAGCGACAAAGTCGGCAATGGTGAAATCGGTCTCATGGCCCACGGCGGAAATTATCGGCAACTCAGAACCCGCGATCACACGCGCCAGCGCTTCGTCATTGAAAGCCGCAAGATCTTCGAGCGAGCCCCCTCCGCGCGCAATCACAATCACATCCACTTTGCGAGACTTATTGAAATAGCGAATGCCGGACGCGACTTCGCTTGGCGCGGCATCTCCCTGTACTTGCGCGGGATAGATCAGCAACCGAGCGGACGCGTGCCTTCGGCGCAAAACATTCAGCATGTCGTGGATGGCAGCCCCTCGCGGAGAGGTCACGATGCCAATGCAGCGGGGCAGAGTCGGAATCGGCTTCTTGCGCGATTGATCGAACAGACCCTCGGTCGCGAGCTTTGCCTTGAGCTGCTCGAATGCGATCTGCAGCGCGCCTGCGCCCTTCGGCTCGAGATACTCGGCAATAAGCTGAAGCTCGCCGCGGCTCTCGTAAACCGTAACGCGTCCGCGAGCCAGAACCTCCATGCCATTGTCCGGACGAAATCGAAGGAGCCGCGCCTGCGTGCGAAACATCACCACACGCAGCTGGGCTTCGCCGTCTTTCAACGTGAAATAGAGATGTCCCGATTCCGCCGGACGATAATTCGAGATCTCGCCTCCAATCCAGATGTCGGTGTACTCGCGCTCGACCGCAGTGCGCACCATGCCAACCAGATCGCGCACGGTGAAGATGCGCCGCTGCGGCTGGAAGCTGAAGCCAAGCTGTTCGAGTGTCGACATTGGCGAGAAGAGTCTAATTCACCACGGAGGCACGGAGTTCACAGAGAAAGCCAAAGCTAACCACAAAGGACGCAAAGGAACACGAAGGAAAGTCATTGCAAAGGCAAACCCCTTGCCGTTCTCCTTTGTGTACCTTCGTGTCGTCTGTGGTTAGCTTTGCCTTTCTCCGTGTACTCCGTGCCTCCGTAGTGAAATGGCCTCATCGAAAAAACCGATTCACGATCCACATTACCAAGCTCAGCACAATGCTCAGGATGATGCAGGTGGTAATGGGGAAGAAGAATGCCGCGTTTTTGCCGCGGTAATTGATATCTCCAGGCAACCGTCCGAGCGGTATGCCGGCACGATTGGCCAGAAGAACGCACAGGCCGATCACGATCAGCAGTCCTCCTACGCCGATCAGAAGCTTGCCGAAAGAACCCATGCGTCAATTTTATCGAGGTCGCGAGTTAAAGAATTCCGAACCCCAGCCAGTTGAAGAGGGTGATCCAACTCTCCAGAGCACTCTCTTCACTCTGATCCTGCTTGATCAGGCAATCTTCACACGCTAAAGCTGTCAAACAAAGTAACCGCACTA
>QIBC01000163.1 GCA_003225215.1 Acidobacteriota bacterium | reverse complement strand
GTCGCGTGATCTGCCTCAAGTCGATCGAACCAGCTTCCTGCGCCAAGCCAATACCACTCGAGGCAATGACCAGGGCCATGGCTTCGACTAGCCAGACAAAGTGATTGCAAACTTTTCTTCGCGCCATAACTCAACCTTGCCGGAAACAGCATACGCTTGGTTGCCTCGGTCCTCACTGATGCTTCTAAGCCGGCTCGTAATTTATTCTCATTTCGGGCACCGCAGCCGATTGCTTATCGACAAGCGCTGCTTTATCCTCGCCGGGTGAAAAAGTGAAAATTAAGCTCAGGTCTGGGGCCAAAACGAACGGCGCTCCGAAGGACGTCGCGGCGTATCTTGCCGCGGTCCCGGAACCCGCCCGCGGTATGCTGGGCACGATGCGTGCGACGATCCGGTCTGCCGTGCCGGCGGAGGCTACAGAGGTCATCAGTTACCGAATACCCGCATTCAAATACGGGAAAGTGCTGGTATGGTATGCCGCCTTTTCCAACCACTGCAGCCTGTTCCCTACCGCCGTGGTGATCGAAGAGTTCAAAGAGGAACTCAAAGGATTCTCGACCAGCAAAGGGACCATTCACTTCCCTACCGACAAGCCGCTTCCGACTGCCCTTATAAAAAAGATTGTGAAGAAGCGGGTCGCGCAGATTGAAAGCAACAAACGACGCTGATTCTCTTTCTCAAACAATCGGAGGCGAATTGACGCAGGAGAAGCCGGTTGCGGCAATCACGGGCGCAGCGCAAGGAATCGGCCGCAGGACCGCCGAAATATTGGCGGAGCGGGGGTACCGATTGGCTGTCAACGATCTGCGTATGCCCGACGAGACGATTCGGTCGGTTCGGTCTCGAGGAGGCGAGGCCATCGGCCACGCGGGGAACATCGCTGACGAATCGGTTGTGGAGGAGTTTGCTCGTAGTGTTGACGGTGCCTGGGGTCGAGCGGACGTCCTGGTTAACAACGCGGGAATCAGTTTTATCGCGCCGGCTGAGACCATTTCGGGAGCCGACTATCGGCGCGTGTTGGAAGTGAACCTTGTGGCCCCGTTCCTTTTAGCCAAGGCCTTCGGCAAGAAGATGCTGGACGCCGGGCGCGGTTGCATTATCAACGTAGCTTCCGTGGCTGGACTTGTGGGCGTTGCCGATCGTGCGGCGTATAACGCGTCGAAGCATGGATTGATCGGTCTGACGCGAACGCTTGCCGCAGAATGGGGCGGGAGAGGTGTGCGGGTGAACGCCGTGTGCCCCGGCTGGGTGAAGACCCAGATGGACGCCGCCGATCAGGCCCGTGGAACTTACACTGACGCCGATATCACTGGCCGTATACCGATGGGACGGTTCGCTACACCCGACGATATTGCCTTCGCGATAGCCTTCCTTGCCGACGACAAGCAGAGCGGATTTATCAATGGGCACTGCCTCACCGTTGATGGCGGCTGGACGGCGGACGGGAGCTGGGAATCGCTGCGGCGAAGTCATCGCTCGCCGAATCTACGCAATTCGCACGAATAGAGCAGATCGAACAAAGCTTGGCACAGACCGCGGCTGACCGGGTTGCTGCTCCAAGTCTCTCCCAGCCGGCGAATCCAACCTCCTAGTTCGACCGAATCATCCAATGTTGGACAGCCCTACCAAAAGCAAAACTGCGTGAGGTATCCCCGTGAGCACCGGACGAGCGAGATCTGCCGAAACCTGCGGAAATATTCAGCCACCTGAGGAACCATCTCAAGCCATGATGGAAAGAATGATGCTCGTCTTCCGCATCACTCATGGGAGAGACATGGCTCAGGAAGATCGCGACTACCTCGGAATCCCTCCGTGCAAGGGAGAATGCTGTCCTTAGATCTCAAATCGTAGGCCTCGCCTCCCCTTCGATTTGAAACGTGCTTCCGAGGACTGCGATCAGCGCCGGCGAATACTATCTTCATTCTGAGCTCCTCTTCTGGGCGTAGGGGATCTCCGTCAGATTTGAACTGCCCTGTCCTGGCTCTCTGCCGAGAATCCTGGCAGAAGACATCGTTGCTCTTTCGTCTCTCATCCCGAGTCCCTCTTCTTGCAACATGCTGCAGGCCCGTCCTAGCCGCGTGTTTTCTTGGTTTCCTGAGGTTTTGAAGGGGCACGGCTTCAGCGAAGCGTAGCCGTGCCATCAGCCCAAGCCTAGAATCGGGCTTCAGCCCCCAACGTCTTTTTCCCAATTTAGAAAGAGTGCCTCAACGGCTGAAGCCGAATTTCAGGCCAGTTAACGGCACGGCTGCGCTTCGCTGAAGCCGTGCCCCTTCAAAACCCGAGGGAACCGCTCTATGCCATTCATGTTCTTTGTGATATAAAGTACATTGCACCACTAAGGAGGCTCTCTTGTTCAAGCGTATCTCAGCCATCGCGTTTATCTGGATCTGCACAACGGTTGCCTGGATGATTCTTGGTGGAACCATCTTCTGGCGGACATACTCCTCTGACGACAAGTTACAGTCCAAAGTGGGATCTACCTGGGGGACGAAGCAGCAACAGCTTCCGCCGAGTGCGCGCTACTGGAAGACGGAACAGCGGAGCGTGGAACGCGAGATAGATGGAAAGAAGGTCGTGCGCACCGAGCCACTCACCTATGCGCATGATCTGCCGCTCGGCAGCAGCCGCATCGATGTCGATCTTGATCTCGCGCATCGCCAGAAGGGCCTCCTTTGGTACAGCACATATGGAGTGAGATTTGCGGCCGAGTATCAGTTCACCAATCAGAGCGCCGAGGACCAACTGGTTAGCTTTAGTCTTCCCTTTCCGGCACAGCAGGCGATCTACGACGACCTGATCATGGAAGTGAACGGCCGTCCAATCGCGTTTTCTTCAGATACTTCCGCCGCTTCGGGCACAGCGGAGGTAAAGCCAGGAGAGACCGCAGTGCTCCATGTGGCCTATCGCTCTCAGGGAATGGATAGCTGGGAGTACAAGCTCGGGCAAGATGTGGCGCAGGCGAGGAACTTCACGCTCAACCTGCGAACCAACTTCAAGGATATTGATTTTGCCGAGAACACCCTCTCGCCCACCGAGAAACATGCAACCTCGGGCGGATGGGAGCTCACATGGAAGTATCTAAACCTGGTGTCCGGCTTCGTGATTGGAACGTCGATGCCGGAAAGGCTGCAGCCCGGACCACTGGCGGGTCAGATCAGTTACTTCGCGCCTGTATCCCTCTTCTTTTTCTTCTTCCTGATGTTCATCATTACGACCGCGCGCAATATCGAGCTGCATCCGATGAATTACTTCTTTCTCGCCTGCGCATTCTTTGCCTTCCATCTGCTGCTTGCTTACCTGGTCGATCACCTTTCTATCCATGTGGCATTCGCCTTGTGCTCCCTTGTCTCGGTCTTCCTGGTGGTGAGCTATCTGCGGCTGGTAGTGGGAATGCGCTTCGCAGCCCTGGAGGCCGGCTCCGCTCAGCTTGTCTATCTTGTGCTGTTCTCCTACGCCTTCTTCTTTAAAGGCTTTACCGGCCTGGCAATCACTATCGGATCGATCATTACTTTGTTTGTCGTTATGCAAGCTACCGGCAGGCTCAACTGGACGGAGAAGTTTGCAGCCTATACCCGGCCAACCATGCCGCGGAGTCCGCTACAACCATTGGGCTAAGCAACCCAATTTGTTTGGCTGACCGGGCTACTCGCTATGGATTTGTCTCATCAGACTGGATTATCCATGGAAGTAGCCGAGCTAATCCGGCAGGCGACGATTAACCGAGTCAAGTCCGAGCAGGCAATCAGGCGAAGCAAGTCGCTCGTGAACTGCACAAACCGGCGGACTGAGCACGCAAGGAGTGGGTCCAGGGAGCGCGAGGAAGGTGGGAACGTGAGCTCTCTAGAGCCGCAAACCGTGAGGCAAAAGTCACGTGAGATCCGCGAGTTTTCTCGCCAAGCCCTTGTGAAATCCGCAGCAGCGCGGCAGCCAAAGCGGCAGTAGAAACGAGCGCCACGATAGATTCGAATAGTCGACGCAGGGCCCCTGTACAAAGGCGTTCCCGACACTCAGGTAGTCTGTTGCCATGAGGGTTTTTGGCAAGCCAGCCGCCCCTACGCTGGTCACGAGCGGTCGTTTTGAAATTGAGCAAGATGGCGCAGTCGCTTTTCTCGAGTATTCACTAGCCGGCAAAATTCTGGAGCTTATCCATACTGAAGTGCCCGAGAAGATGAAAGGTACGGGCGCGGGTTCATCTCTCGTGCAGTCCGCATTGCAATGGGCTCGAGAGCACCAGGTGAAAGTGGACGTAATCTGTCCCTTCGCCGCTGCGTACCTCGAGAAGCATCCCGAATATTCGGATCTACTATTGCGCTAGCCGCACCATTGCGCGACCTTCGCTCTCCAGCCAATGCATGCTGTAGAGTGGCGCTAATTTCAAGACGTTGCTTTGTGACGAAGAACCCAAATCGTCCGGCGCGGGCTCGCTCCGATTCAGCTTGTTGTCCCTCCACGAAAGCCCCGCCTCTATCTTTATCTTTGAACCATAGCAGCTAATCCTGAATCGGAACGCGCGCGCTTATCATTAGAAATAGCTGTTCTGGTCGGATTGGGAGATGACGGTATGGCGCGAAAAGTAATTTACTGGGTCACTACGGTTTTGATCGCCGTAATGTCGGCGTTAGCGGCGTTCGGTTACCTGACGAAAAGCCCTCAGGCGGTACAAGGCTTCGCTCACGTGGGATATCCGCAGCAATTGCGGGTTCTGCTTGGCATCGCCAAACTTCTGGGCGCAATCGCACTCGTCGTTCCGGGCCTTCCCAAGCTCAAAGAATGGGCGTACGCAGGCTTCACATTCGCCTGGATCGCGGCCTTCATCGCACATTATCTGGCGAAAGACGGACCGAAGGCCTTCATGCCGCTCGTGCTCCTGGTGCTGCTGGCGATCTCATACGTAACGCGTCCGGCGGGTCGCCAATGGTCGGCTAGAGCAGCGGCGTAGAACTCCCCAATGTGATTCTTCCGAGAATGAGGTGCATGATTCATGGGGCAATCAGCTCCCCCGCGAACGACGCCTACGCGGGCCTTAGTCCTCGATGCCGGAATTGTGACTAGGCGTTTCCAGTTCCCCCAACTCCAAGTAACGTAAGGGCCGAGCGAGACAATGAACGATAAATGTCGCTATTGTTTCGGACTAATTAAGATTTTCTTCGGTATTCTTTCATACCACACTTAAGAGCCACTTCCGATATAAGGCAAGGAGAGACTCGCTTAGCCTCCACGAAGTTCTTTTGGAGGCAACATGCAGGTCACCCACTCCCTCATCGGCAAGGCGATTCTCTTCGGCGCGTTGTCGGCCGCGACATCGATGATTTCCGGCTGCGGAACGACCGCCCAGCCCTTTGCATCAACCACCTCGACGTCGGCTGCGGCCTCGAATACCCCAGCTACATCCCCAACGCCAACTCCAGCTCCCGCGCCTGCGCCGACTCCCACGCCAACCCCGGTACCCACGCCAGCCCCTACTCCAACTCCGACACCTACTCCGACTCCAGTTCCCATTTCAGGAATTCCGCATTCATCCCACGTGGTGCTGGTGATCGAAGAGAATCACAGGTTTGACGAGGTGTACCCAAACGGCATGCCCTGGCTCTCTGCCCAAGGCAACAAATACGGGTATACGACCAACTACCATGCCGACGAGCCTGGCTCAGCGCTCGACTACTTCTGGTTGTCGTCCGGCAGTGGAGAACAGGCGTTTGGGTGCACTGGCGATGGCTGTCCGAATGCGATCACGTCAGACAATATCTTCCGCGAACTCGGTCGAGCGGGCCTTACATGGAAGGTCTACGCGCAAGGATTGCCTGGCGTTGGTTTCATGGGCGACATCTCCGGTTCCTATGTGGCTCGCCACAATCCGGCGAAGTGGTACTCCGATGTGATCAACAGTCCGGCCCTGCAGCAGAACATGGTGCCGTTTACGCAGTTCGCCACGGACCTCGCTGCCGGTCAGCTCCCGAACTACTCGATCATCGTTCCCGATGTGGATAATGACGCGCACGACGGCACCGTGGCGCAAGCCGATGCCTTCCTGAAGAACGGCGTGGCTCCGTTGCTAAACACACCTTATTTCCAAGCGGGGGGAGATGCACTTATGTTCATCACCTTTGACGAATGCGACGGCGCAGTGGGGGCATGTCCAGAGCAGGTTTTCACAGCGGTGATCGGCCCGAAAGTAAAGCCGGGAACCGTTTCATCGACGCTGTACAAGCACGAGAACACATTGCGTACGATTCTCGATGCTTTCGGAATCACGGTGTATCCCGGGGCCTCTGCCAGTGTCTCGGATATGACGGACTTCTTCTAAGGAAGTCCCGGATTCGCATAAACAGATTGAAAGGAGCACGGACTCCATCCGTGCTCCTCTTTAGTCCAATTTCAACGCCTGCCCTATCGTCCACCTGAAGCAGTCTTAGCGCCAGCTCCAGTCGGCAGATACTTCTCGAACCAATCCACCGTACGCTTTATGGCATCGATCTGGTTCTCGCGTTTGGCAAAGCCATGGCCCTCGGCAGGATAATAGTGGACATCGACTACGTTTCCCCGCTTCTTAAGCATATCGACCACCTGGTCAGTTTCCTCTTTTGGAACCCGAGGATCGTTCTCTCCCTGCAATACGAGTAACGGAGCTTTGATGTTGGCCACATACTTGCTTGGGGATGTGTCTTCATAGATCGCCCGATTTTTCTCCGGATCTCCCAGCAGGCTTACGATGTACTGCTGCAACAATGGATCGGAATTCTTCATCATGCTGAACCAGTCTAGCGGGCCGAACAGGTCTACCGCGACGGCAAATGTCTGCGGATACTTGCCTACCGCCATGAGCGTTGTATATCCGCCGTAAGAGCCGCCAGTGACTCCCACCTTCTTCGGATCGGCGTAGCCCGTATCAAGGACAAATCGAACCGCGGCCATGTCATCCTTCAAATCACCGTTCCCTAAGTCCTGGTAATTGGCCTTCTGGAACTCTATTCCATATCCGCTGGAGCCGCGCGGATTGGGCGCAATCACGATGTAACCGCGCGAGACCAATGCGTTGATCGTGCGATTGAAGACGTCCTCCGACTGACCGGTAGGGCCGCCGTGCGGATAAAGCACTGCAGCATTCGAGCCATCGCGTTTCAAGTTGAACGGCATGTAGAGGAAAGCGCTGATCGTCTTTCCGTCGAAGCTCCGGTAATGCACAATTTGCGATTGCGGGAGATTCTCCGGAGTCAGACTAGCTAACGCGGAGTGCGTGAGCTGCCGCGCCTGATTGGTGCTGGTATCGTAAATCCAAAGATCAGTTGGAGTATTCGATCCAGCGTGAGCGAGCATCAGGCTCTTGCCGTCGGGCGAGAAGTGTTGAGCGCCTTCGAGAGCGTTAATCCCTTCGGGCATCCTCAGCTTGCGTGATTGCCCGTTGCGGTCACTAAGATATACATCTCCCCGCCCGTCCTGATTGAGCTCATAGCTGAAGCGCATGCCATCTGGAGAAAACTCCCCCGGGGCTGCCTCCCATTGTGTGTCCGTGACCCACGACATCTTCTTGGTAACGACATCGAGCAACGCAATGTTCTCGAATCCTCCTTTTTCATTCGAGGCGAGCAGAATCTGGCGGCCATCGCGCGAGACCGAGCTGCCGGTGTGCGACGACTTGCCGGAGTGTGCCGTAAGGTTCGTTGTCTTTCCCGAAATGACATCGACGGCATAGATATCGGCGTCGGCACCTACCAAATCGCCGCGATTCGCGTACACGGTTTTGCCGTCCGGGCTCCAATCCACAATCGACCAGGTGTACTGCGGATCGTTCTCATGCGTGAGCTGCCGCAGCTGGCGAGTCGCCACTTCAAGAACGGCAATATTGTAGGAAGGCGCTTCTTTGGGTTTGACGATGCACGCCAGCCACTTGCCGTCGCGTGACCAACGGGGCGCCTGCTCTCTCACATCAGGAGTGTTGGTAAGGTTGCTGAGCTGCAATCCATTGCTTGAAATGACGTAGATATCCCAAAGCTCATTTCCGCCCTTGTCCTGAGTGAAGGCGATCCACTTGCTGTCCGGCGACCATTGACCTTCGTGCTGACGCTCGTCGGACTGCGCAATCTGCGTTGGCCAGCCTCCATTAGCTTCGACCTTCCACAGATTCGCGCGGCCTGTGAGCGTGGTGCTCAGTTCGATCGCCTTCCCATCCGGCGACCATGCCGCGTCTGAGATGAGGCGCGTAAAAAACAGGTCTTCGACCGGAACCGCTTTGGCATCCGCGTTCTGCTGTGAGGTCACAGACTTCGGATCGGTGATTTGCCGGTCATTGGGACCGGAAAGCGCGAATGCAGTCCCAAGCAACATTAGGCACACAAGTGTTTTCACGAGGACCTTCCTTTTGCGGCGGTGTTCGGGAATTAACAATCCCTCAGTGTTGGTGGTGCGAAGGTCTGATCAGACCAGCCGCCATTTCGTTGCGGCCATAGCATACAGTAGCCGGTGCGGCATCGCTTATAATCGAAGGTTCGGCTGTGCTTTCCGCACGATTCTGTACGTCACTTGCTTGAGGAGCAATCATGTCCACGGCCCCTTCGGTTGGAACCCGTCTCGAGAAAGACTCCATCGGTCCAAAAGAGATTCCGGCAAACGTGTATTACGGCGTGCAGACTGCCCGGGCGGTCGATAATTATCCCATTTCAGGAATGAGAGCGCATCCCACGCTGATTCGCGCGATCGCCATGATCAAGCGCGCGTCTGCCGAGGCCAACAAAGAGCTTGGACTGATTGATGCGAAGGTTGCCGACGCCATTATCGCCGCGGCGCAAGAGGTGATCGACGGCAAATGGGATCGCGAGTTCGTCGTCGATGTCTTTCAGGCAGGCGCCGGCGTTAGCTTCCATATGAACTCAAACGAAGTAATCGCTAACCGCGCCGAGGAGATTCTCGGCGGCAAGCTGGGCGAGTACAAACGAGTTCATCCCAACGATCACGTCAACTATGGACAGTCCACGAATGACGTCTTCCCTACT
>QIBC01000162.1 GCA_003225215.1 Acidobacteriota bacterium | reverse complement strand
TTGTTGCCTTTGACCATAATCATGAATCGCATGGTGTCTCCTTGGTATCGCTACTTTTCTTTCGCGTTTCTGGCGGACTGGTCGCGCTGGCGCTGGTACTGCGCCTTGAGCTCAGGGGTAAGCTCTTTTCCGAAGTCCTCCGCCTCGAACACCTGACGGATCTCGATTTCGCTCTCACCTTCCATGGGATTAGGGCAACGCTTCACCCATTCGATCGCTTCTTCTTTGGATTTCACCTTCCAGAGCCAGAAGCCCGCGATCAGCTCTTTCGATTCGGTAAAGGGCCCGTCGATTACGGTTCGCTTCGTTCCAGAGAACCTCACCCGGGCGCCTTTTGAGCTAGGCTGGAGACCTTCGCCGGCGAGCATGATGCCGGCCTTTCCCAACTCTTCATTGAACTTTCCCATTTCGGTGAGGAGTTTTTGGCTCGGCATCTTGCCTGCTTCCGAGTCTTTGCTGGCCTTTATGATCACCATGAATCGCATGTTATTTCTCCTTATAGAAATCTTGCCTACACTCAGACGGCGAACGTGCACGCCCGTAATCGACAACTTCAGTATTTTATTTTTATCGGAAATATTTTGTTAAGTGGCCGGCGGTGAACAAGCCGAGGCTGCGGCGCTTGAATCAGGGACGAAAATTTCGTTGTAAGTGCGATTACGCCAGGAGAACGGCGAAGTTAACGGCCGTCGCGCGTCACCGGATTCCAGCGCCCTTCGTTGGAGTTGTACCAGTTTCTCCACGCCGCCGGATCATGCGGCAGAGTCTCGCCAGTGATGTCCCGCAGCGCCTGGAAGACCCACTTGTGAGTTTCGGGATCGAGTGACGCGTCGTCGGCAAAATCGAGCAATCTTGGTACAGCGCTGCGGCGTTGCTTCTCACTAAGCATGCCCGATTGAGCCAGTCCGCATGCCGCCCGCTCGCGGATCATGGCGGAAGGATCGTCGTGGAATATCTCAAGCAGCGGGGCGATAGTTTCGTCGGTGCCCAGGTAAGCGAGACCTTCAACCGCCCAGTAGCGCACGTTTACGTTGCTGTCATGAATCGACGCCAACAGGATCTGCGCCGCACGTTGCGGTTCAACGCCACGATTTCCAAGCAGGCCGATGTCCCAAAGGGCATTGGCGCGGGGGCCTTGCTCGCCGGAGCGGGCATCCGGCTCCAGACGATCAATCGTGGCTGTGCTCTCTTCCAGGTCGCGTCCGGCAATATCAATCTCAATAGCCGCGGCACGAACGCGAAGATCGTCGGAGTTAAGCGCCGTCATGAACAGCGATTCGAGTTTCTGATCCAGTTGGATTTTTCCTCGCCAACCATGCACGCGCTCTGCGATTTGGTCGTTGGCGCCGCGATAGTGATTGATCGAGCGTTCCAGCAGTAACTCAGCCTGGCTCTGCGGGGCCATCTGGTCCAGCACCTCGATCTCATGCTCTGAGAGCACATTGGCAGACGCTGGCTCGGGTTTGCCTCCCAGACTAAGCAGCTGCGCAACTTCCTGCCATGCCGCTCGCGCCGTTCCCGTGCCAACGAAAAGTCCGCCCAGCAGAGCAAGAATCGCAAGAGCAATCAAGCGAAAGGCCCTTCGTGACGCACTGCTGTTCCCGGGCGAGAGTGGGTCAGCCTCGGGCCGGATCCCGGCTTCCTGCAGACGCGGATCGGAGTTCTGATTCACGCGCCCAGTATAGGCAGGTGGGTGCCGGCCGGAAAGATTACGCCCGGACAGGAGGTAACTATGTCTAGCCAAAGACCCTGCCAAATCGCTACGGATTGAAAGGTGAGTATTCCCGCAGTGTGTAGCTAGCCAATGCTGGGTACTCGATTTCGATTGCCTTTTCAATGCCGAACGTCAGCAGGCGCTGGGCTCCTGGAAAGGCGGTGCGATCGGAGTCCCAATCGATAGTTGCAGCGCCGGAAAGTTGTAGAATGCGTCCTTGTTCGAAATCGGGAAAGAGCAAGCCGGTGCGCGGATTTGCGCTGATGTTTCCAAGCGTGTTGAACATGTTGTTGCCGCTGTAATCGGGGATGATCAGACGATGCACCTCCTCCACCTTTACGAAGCCTGGATTGCCTCAGCGATGCGACGCATCCACCCCATGCTCGGGATGAGCGCTGGCTATAAACAGCGTGTCAGCTTGGGCGATCCATTCATGCTGTGATGGGCTTAGCTGCGTGGCACGAGAAATCAGACTCGGCGGCTTGTCGTTGAGTGGAGCTCGTTCCGATACACGCAGCTGGATGTACTGAGGGCAGTTGCCGTAAACCTGGCGGGCGTGAATGCGCAAACCGTTGTCGGACAGAATCTCGGCTTCGCCATTAATGCGTATGCGCCGCCGGGTGGCCAGATCGATGATCAGCATGCCAACGTCAGGATTTTGCTTCAGGTTTGTCAGCAGCAGATCGCCGTCCAGATCGGCAGGCTCCGTTTCCAACGTAAGTGGATCAATCACGCACAGAAAGCCAGGCTCGCTGACTCGCAGTGATGCCCAGGCCCTGCGCTCGGAATCGACACTGGCAAAGATGACGAGACGGCTCTCAGTGAGGAAGCCGATGAGCCCTTCCGGAATACTCGAACGAATCCCGCGCCCCGAAGTCTGCACGCCCGCGCGCCGCTGAACCGCGAGCTCCCCCTCGTGCCAAACTGAACCATCAGGCGACGTTGGTTGCATTAAGTTCCTCGCTATCATCCTCGGCCGCGGCCGGGTCATGGTAGAGACGCAGCATGCTGCGTCTCTGCGACGCGGGATGTAACTCGATTTCTGCGTAACGGTCCCATGCTGCATAGAGTAGACGCAGCATGCTGCGTCTCTACCAGAACGTGGACGCCTAAAATACGTCCGCATTTCAGATTGCAGGGCTCCCGCAAAGTTTCAGCAAAATGAATTTCTGCGGGATCAACTGCGAAGGTGAGGACACGCGAGGGACCGGAAACCTCGATTAGACGAACGAGCAGGCTTGGCTCCGTAGCTCCGAAGCTGCGCAGCCTAGCGGCTTACTTCATACCGGATCGACTTCGCCGTTCACGATCATGGCTTCGGCGATCTTGCGGGCCTGACGGAAGGTATCGATCTGCGGATCTCCGTCAGGAAGATCATTCACCAGCTTCTCTAGCTCCTCATCGAAAAGGCGGGTGATCAGCTCCGGCGTGTGCTTCACCTGCTTGCCGTTGTCATCGGTGAGTTCTACCTTGTCGCGATGTTGAATGCGCTGCGCGATCATGAGGCGGTAGATGCGGTCGGTGGCGAGGTCTTCCATGTAGCCGTCGAGTAGGCTGGCGCCCTTGCCGTTCAGCACGCCATTGCGGTAGCGAATCACCGTACGCACAGCCGCGCGCGTGCCGCTCAGTGTGCGCCTGCCCACTCCAGTCGGCTGTGGGCGAAGATTGGGATAACGCTCACCCATTGGCTTATGGGTTTTTATCTGGTTCGGAAATGGGAATTGATCTACGGCAATTTGATTCTGATCGGGATGGCCGGTCCATGCACCGTCGAATCCACGATCAGACTCGTTCTTCTTGTCTTTTTTCAGAACAGCCAAAGCCCGATCATTGAGTTCAGGGTTGGCGCGATCGGGATACAGCGCGGTCATGCCTCCAATGGCAAACGCGCCGCGCCGATGACAGATCGAGACCAGCAGATCGCGCAGATTTTGAAAGAAAGCAACGTCGTGCGGAATGGTGTTACGGTCGGGTAGCACCCACTCGGGATCGTTAAGGTTGAAGTGAATGAGCGAAGCCATGTAATCCCAGCGCCCGAGGTTCAGGCCGAGGATGTGATCGCGCAGGTTGTAGAGGAACTCTTCCATCTGGAAGGCCTGTGGATGCGACTCGACGAGTGCCATACATTTGATGTAGCCGGGCTGCCATCTGCGCAGGCGCTCCATCTCGTTAAACAGGTCGGTCCACCATAGAGCTTCTCGCTTCTTGTCGAAGTAAGTCAACTCGCCGCGAAGTGCCGCATGGATGTTGTTGATGCCAAGCTCGAGATGGTCCCAGATGTTCGCCATCGAGTCTTCGAGGTCCAGCATCACGCCGGGCGCGCCGGAGTTCAGCATTTTTACCACCAGCTCGGCGTCGTCTGCCGGGCCGGTCATCTGGTTGCGCTGGTCCTGGCACCACTCCGGCAGCGTGATGCTCCATTTGCCGGTCGTCGCTTCCGACGGCGGAAGATGATTCGGCAGCTTACCCCCGTGAGCATCGGCAAGAACTCGTTTGCGCTTGGCGATTAAGTCGCGCTGTCGCGGCGTAAAGCGTTGATGCAAGGGAATGAAGAATTCGAGAAATCCGGGAGGAAGATCGCGCTTGGGATCGAAGTTCTGAGGCGCGGAGTTGATACCAAAACCGTGCAGTTGGTCCATGCACGTGAAACTCTAACAGGCGTGACGCTGCCTATGCATCCTCGTAGAGACGTAGCAGGCTACGTCTCTACCATGCTGCATCGGGCCGGCAGAGTTGTTGGGTTAGAAACTCTCGCCTATGATTGACCGAGTCCTTCTTGCCGCGCTGCGGTACGAATCCAGTCACATGCCTGTGTCCACTGAAACTTGTCCTCAATGCGGCGGTTCGGGATGGAAGACGATTCCAGCTACCACGGCCAAGCCACAAAGCGTAACTCGGTGTGACTGCCGCATCGGCAACTGGTCAGAGCGGTTGCTGAAGAAAGCCTGTGTTCCAGCGCGTTATGAGCATTGCACGTTGGCGAACTTCGAGGTCGACGAACGCGTCCATCCATCGTTGAAGACTGCCCGGCTCCGCGCTGAACGGTTCATCGAGGATTATCCAGTCAACACGACCGGCCCATTGTTTATAGGTCCTGTTGGAGTCGGGAAGACGCACCTCGCCGTCGGCGTCCTTCGCGCACTCATCGAGCAAAAACGAATCTCTTGTTTATTTGTGGATTATCGAGAGCTGCTGAAACAGATCCAGAACTCCTACAACCCCAGCGTGCAGGCGACGGAGCTAGAGATTCTTAAGCCAGTGTTTGAAGCGGAGGTGCTGGTGCTCGATGAGCTAGGCGCGGTGAAGCCCACGGAGTGGGTTTGGGATACCGTGAGCCTGGTCCTCAATACTCGCTACAACGACAAGCGAACGACGATCATCACAACGAATTTTCCCGACGAGCCTCCCGCCGGAACTCAAGGCGAGGCTCCCGACAGATTTGCTGCAAGGCGGGCGATGCGCGAAGAGACACTCGGTGACCGCATTGGCGAGCGCATGCGCTCACGGCTGCAAGAAATGTGCAGAGTCGTAAAGCTCGAGGGCGAAGACTATCGGCCGACGGCGCGTCGGCAAAGACACTGAGAAGAGAATCGGGTGATCGGGCCATCGGGTGATCGCGTGAACTGAAGACTCCTGCTGTCGAGCATTCGGTGCCGGCTTTCGTGTCCGGTAAGCGGCTGGTTGTAGTGATACGCGAGTCCGCTTCCAGGCTGAACGCCGAGAGCCGAATGCCGACGGCCCAAAGCCGTTGGGTTTACTTCACCCGATGACCCGATGGGCCCGATCACCCGATTCTTGTAGCTCTCCCCCGCTTTGTCTGGCGCATCTGAGCCTATATCGCCAGAGTGATTCCGCTGCTCTGGCAATCCAGCTCAGGAGCATCACCATGGCTCATGTCGGTACTCTGCGTGACTTCCGTTTCGAAAACTCCACTGATGACATCCGCGGCGCTGCGCTGTACGGGCGCGATGACGAGAAGCTGGGAAAAATAAAAGATGTGATCTTCGATCACGCCAGTGGATCAGTGCAATACGTAGTCGTCGACACCGGCGGCTGGCTCAGCAGCAAACTTTTTGTCGTTTCCGCAGAGCGCATCCGGCCGCGCGGCGACAAAGAAGACGAATACGTGGCCGCTCTTTCGAAGAAGCAGATCGAAAATTTTCCCGTCTATGACGAGAACTTCTTAAGTGATGACAAGCGCTGGCGTGATTACGAGCGCGATTATCGCGGCTCCGCGAAGTTTGAAGAGACAGGTGATGTGCTGCACCAGGCAGGAGGAACCAACATTCTGGTCTCCGATGGCTTGCGGGCACAGGGATCAGCGCCCATCACGAGCAGCGGACGGTCGGTCTCAGGTTACAAGAGCCCCATCCATCACCGGGAAGTTGGGATGATGGACACAACCCCCACTGGCATCGGGCAGAATCCGTCGAACGACCGTCTGGAATTCGTTCCAGACGCGATCGGAGCAGATCGTGGAGACATCAAAGACAAGCCGGTCATTGCCGCCGACTCTGGATCGAGCGCGAAGAACGTCGCCGATCGCTCAATTGGCGAAGCGGCTGATGTATCGCGCAGCACTCGCGCCCGAGACATTGTGAACCGGGAGGATGATCGGTTCTATCACACCGACCGTGGCAGTAAGCTGGCACCCGTGGAGCAAACCATCGAGGGCGACGCCATCTTCAACAGTGAGGATATTGCTGGACGCATGCACGAACGCGGCAACGTCCACGATGCCGACGAGCCCAGCTATCCACTGATCGGCGGAACAGAGACAGAAACCAGCCGAGGCCGACTGCCGAACTATCCAGATGCAAGCCAGGGACAGCGCTGGGCCAGATTCGAAGAAAATCTACGCAGAGAGCGTCCCAGGATTGTAGGCCGCTGCAGCGTTTGCGAAGAGCTCCAGAATCGGCACAAAGAAGACGTAGCCTAGAGCAAGGCGAACACGAAGGTCACTAAGGCAAACCAGAGGTCACAAGGATTTTTCTGCGTCCTCTTCTTTCCCTTCAGCGCTTCGTGTTAACCCCCGTCACATGTTCGTGTGCCCGGCGCGCATATCCTCATTGAACCTCGGCTTTAATAAAGCGAGCGCCGATTCCGTCTGTTTCACGAACCCATCCGCTTGCGCCGAAAGCTTGACGCTCGCAGTCGCATACTCTCTGGAGGAATCCAGCGTCATCCATCCTTCATTCGCAAGCTCAACCGCGATCTTACGCAGGTCATCGGTTGAACAATCGAGATACTGCGCGTCATAAGGATCGGCGATCCAGCTTGGTTTGCCTTCTCCCAGGCGCGTGCTTGTCCAGAAGACCTTGGCTCGCACGAATTCCTTCCGCTTCGCCTCGTCGGTTTCGCTGAAGATGAACCTCTGCTGCCGGAAGCTGTAATAACGCGTACTTACCGGAACAGGCTGGCGATTGCCGCTCTTGAGTAGTTCGAGTTGACCGAGATCCAGTGTCTTGCGGATGGCGTTGAAGGTCACGGCTTCGGCGTAAGGCTGTTCGAGCGCCGGTAACACTTCAGCAAAAGTAACCGTCAAACTCGCCGCTACCTTCGCGTGCAACAGACTTCCGGGCTCTGCAAGCTGCGCAATGCCGTGCAAGATGAAGGAATCCGCTCCCGAAGTGGAACGATGGTATGGCCAGCTGAATTGCTGCATCGAAAGCGGTAGACCGTGGAGCGTCACGAAGACGTCAGGACGCGGTGTTTGCATGCGTTTGGCGAGCATCTGAAGATACGTCTTCAGCTCCTCGCCTAACGACTCGCGTTTCTCAATTTCGGCCGAAAGCGCTTCACTTGTTTCGATCGAGTGGCTTGTGCCGCCGGCGGATTTGAGTTGAAGTTTCGCCGTCGGTGCTCCGGTGAAATCAGTTCCTGCTCCAGCGCCGGCAACAGTAAGGTTGGCCTTTGCGGCTAGCTCTTGAATGAGGTGAGAAATTGAATGTGATGCAGTTGGCATAGTTCAGAAATCATTGTACCGATTCGAAAGAACACAAAACCATTTGAACAACGGAGGGCATAGAGGGACGTCAAAGGAAGAATGCAGATTGGACGGATCTGATGGCTCGTGAGGCTTCCTCAGGTCCCTCCGTCCCTTCCGTGTTCAAAATGGTTTTGCCACTAGTCTTCTTCCAGCACCGCATTCACGATGTCATCAATCATCTGTTTTGCCTTGGTATTTCCCAGCGTGTGGTGATTGATCAGGATTGAGAATGCGATATTGTGGCCGCCCTTGGTTATCGCATAACCTGACAGAGAGTTCACTTCGCCTAACTGTCCCGTTTTGGCTTCCAGATGATCCGCAGCGAATGTTCCCTTGAATCGCGTAGAGAGCGACCCATCTTCGGCGGCAATGGGATCAGTTTTCCCAGAAGACGCAACATCATCTCTACATGGAGGTTCTGGCTGACTTTGTTGATCACGACCAGATCCTCGAGCAGCGGAGCCGAATGGTGCTCCGCCAGAACAATCCGTGAAGGAGAAGACGCCGGGAGCGCGACGAGTGGCTGATGAGGCAGCGGAGGAGGATATTGCCACGACTGCGAATGCACAGCGCGAGCCTTGCCGCGCACAAGGATTCCGCGCTGTTGTAGTGACAAGATTTCTCACCGTGTAGTAGCTGGTGTAAGGATCAAGTGTGAGCAGCGCCCGCTGTCCAACGCGATCGGCCGGTTTGAGACTCGCAAAGACCACATTGTCATTGACCGTCAGGGCCGAAACCGGCGCGCCGTAATCCCACATCAGATCGTCCTGCGCCCAGCCTTCGCCGTAGCGCTCGTATACGAAATAGCTGTCATCGCCAACGATGTCGCCATCGATCACTCTCACGCCGGCTGCGGCCACCTGGTCGACGAGTTCGTCGAGCATTCGCGCATGCTGGGTTACGCGCTCGGTCTTCTTCGCGTATGGCAGAATGCGTCCGGAGAGATTGGGATCGCCTCGTCCGACGAGAATCAAGTCACCGGAAACGCGGCCGCTGCTGTCCGGCGGACCGGCGGCTTCAATCGTCGTCGAGAATTTGTAATCCGCGCCGACTAATGCCAATGTGGTCGCTGTCGTAAACAGCTTGGTGTTCGAGGCGGGCTGAAGCAGCTTGTCTGCGTTCTCGGCATACAGCGAAGCTCCGGTCGCGAGATCGACAACACTGATTCCCCACGTTGCGTGCTGCGCGCGTGGATCCTGCTGCCGGATCGTGTTGATGCGCGTCGCAACGCGTGTTCCCAAATCCTGCATGGCCTCCGGAGAAACCGCGGGCGTCGGCGGAGTGGCCGGAGTCGTTTGCGAAGACTGTGGAGAAACGGCAGGCGCGGGTGGCATGGCCGGAGTCGTCTGTGGAGATTGAGGATGCGCAAAAACCGCGGGCGAGAGGAGCAGCGCGATGAGCCGCAGCGAGAAAGTGGTCATTGCGCCGGATTGTAGCGCACGAGATGTTTACAATCGCTGCATGCGCCCGCGATTCGAGTGGAAGCTGCGTTCCCATTCGCTAAAGCTAGGAGAGCGGACGCTCATCATGGGCATCGTGAACGTCACGCCCGATTCTTTCTCCGATGGTGGACTGTTCTTTGACTCAAATCGCGCCGTCGCGCACGGCGTCGAGCTTCTATCTGAAGGAGCGGACATTATTGATGTGGGCGGCGAATCGACCCGTCCGGGAGAAAGGGATTTCGTCTCCGCCGACGAGGAGCAGCGTCGCATCTTACCGGTGCTCGAAGGCATTCTCCAGCAGAGTCCCGATTGCGTGATCTCGGTGGACACTTACAAAGCCGAGACCGCACGCGCTGCGCTTGAAGCCGGAGCTGAGATTGTGAATGACGTGAGTGGCTTCACCTGGGACAAGGAGATGATTCCCATATTGAGAGCTCACTCCTGCGGGTGCGTGCTCATGCATACTCGAGGCCGTCCACAACAGTGGCGTAGTCTCCCTTCCCTGGAACCGGCAGAGGTCATGCCACTCGTATTCGAAGGCTTGCGCCGCTTGGCCGATCACGCGGTGCATGCTGGGATCGAACGCGACCGCATCGTACTTGATCCCGGCTTCGGTTTTGGCAAGCGTTTGGACGAGAATTTCCCGCTCCTTGCCAATCTGGCGGAGCTTCATCAGCTCGGATTTCCCCTGCTCAGCGGCACCTCGCGCAAGTCTTTCGTGACCAAGGCTGTGATCGGCTCAGCCCGCAGTCCTGCGTCCGCCGGGTTTCCCGGCACAATTGCGGCCGTGACGGCAAGCATCCTGCAAGGCGCGCATCTCGTTCGCGTTCATGATGTTAGGGGGACCGTCGAGGCGGCGCGGGTAGCCGATTCAATCCTACACGCGCAGGCCGCCGCTGCTTCCCATCGAGAGCCGTAACTCCTAAGTTATAAGTCCTTTCACCACATTGAGTTAGGACCGTTGGGAAACAACCATACACCGCCCCATACGCATCTATTTTCCCATGGCAGTTCAGGTTGTCCGCGGGGTTGCCGCCCTGCCGGCAGATCTGCAAGAGCAATTCTTTCGAGCCTATGGCCGCGAGATGACTCCAGAAGAGCGCGAGTTTTTCGGGCTGAGTCCTCGAACTGTAGAGGCACATTCAGCGGAGCACGAGACACGCTCGAAGGCTGCCTGATATCGGCAGACTTGCTCCAAACGGAAGGAATCGGGTGCCTTCCGTGAGCAACAACCAAGCGCTCTGGGAGTCATAGAGTCACGGTCGATGCCGAGAACTGTTGCGTTTTGCGGTTTTGGGCTGGTCATGGGAAACGAGTCCTGCCCCGCGCTGGCTGCTTATCGTATCGAGGCCCGCACCAACGACAGCAGGCGGGTAGCGCTCCACCTTTGTTCTGACCACATCCATCGCGCCTGGCAGCTTGCGCAGAATGTCGTGGATAAGAAGTTTCCCAACGAGAACCTGCGCGTAAGATCGATTCACCTGCATCAGGTCCAACAACGCGCCCAGGTCGCCGAAGCTGCATCCTAGCTCGTTCATCAAGAGGACAGGGCGAACACGAAGGTCACGAAGACAGAAGTCGAGGTCACGAACCTTGGTATTGTGATCCGGTTCTAATGATTAGGACAACGGCAGACTGGCACTACCCGCCCCTTTCTTCGCCTTGCCGATAAGCTGCTGAATAGCCGTCACGGTGATCCTTCCAGCAACGCCGCTCAATACCGCATGGTAGAGACGCAGCATGCTGCATCTCTACGAGGCCGTAAGAGATTCCATAAGTTTCTAATTGAGTAATTTGGAGCTGCCGGATACGATTTCGCTTCTTCTTGCCTGACTAGAAAATCATTCAACTCCATGGACCCCACCTGCCTTGCCCGCGAACTCGAGGAATTTCTGGCCACGGCTCCGCGAGCATGCGTGCTTGAAGATGGCGAGGCTACCTTTGACCTCAGCGCTGCCAAATATTCCGTATCTGGAGACAACGGCAAGTGCCTGCTCCACTTGTGGTCACACGAGAGAAATGTCGTAAGACGAGTCGTCGATATCGGACGCAAGAACGGGCAGCTCAAACTAGCGGTTCAACGCTTTGGAAAAGGCAAGCCATCATGGCTCGAGATCGTCGCTGACCGCGAGCGCCGTGCACCGGCCGTGCAGCGCCAGGCACGCCTGCAATATCAGCGCCTGCTTGGAAGAAGCCTGCAGCGCATCTTCCCGGATTGGAATGTCGAAGGACTCGTCTCCACCGCTGATCTGGAACATAGCTTCAGCCCCGTCTATACGCGTGGATTGCTCCGCCGTGGACGATCGGCGATCTGCGTCTTCGGCGTGAATGATTCGGAATCGCAGGCATCTGTAGATGGAGCGCTCACGTTCGCGTTGCTGTGGTTTCACTATTGCCGTGAGCGCAACGCAGCGCGATCCGTAGTTGAAGGACTGCGGCTGTTTATTCCACGCGGCCGTTCGGCGGTGGTTCAGGCGCGGATGCATTACCTGAATCGTGCCGCCTTTCGCTTCGCGCTGTTCGAATTCGACGAGCGCGGGGAGATATTCGAGGAGCTCGATCTTTCGGATCAAGGAAACATCGCCACACGGCTAGTGCATTGTCCCGACCTGAGTCGCGTCCAGGAGCGCTTCCGCTCCGCTGCTGAGCGCATTTGCGCTGCGGTTCCTGAGTGCGAAAGCGTTGTTCTCGGCTCAACCGAACTCGCCTTCCGGTTGCACGGGCTGGAGTTCGCCCGCGCACGCGTTGCCAACTCGAGTGACGGGTTCGACCGCAGTCAGGAGATCGTCTTCGGCAGCGGCGCGCATGAGACTCTACTCAGCGAACACTCCGAACCATTATTTGACGATCTGATGCGGCGTCTTCGCGAACTGCGTCGAGCCGAGGGGGACAAGAAGCATCCATTGTGGCGCATGCAGCCGGAGCGATGGCTGGAATCGGAAGTAAAGCTGGGCGTCAGCTTGCTGGACGCGAGACTCGATCCGGGTTTTGTCTATGCGCAGGTTCCGGCCTTTGCGGCCTCCGATCGTGGAATGATTGATCTGCTTGCCAGCACTCGTGACGGCCGGCTAGCTGTCATCGAACTCAAGGCCGACGAAGACATTCATCTGCCTCTACAAGGCCTCGATTATTGGTCGCGAGTGAAGTGGCATCACGAACGTGAAGATTTTCATCGCTTTGGCTACTTCATCGAAACCAATGGAACGGCTCGCCCCCTCGCTCCCCAACCACCACTACTTCTGCTGGTTGCACCCGCGCTACATATTCATCCTGCGACCGACACGATCCTCCGCTATATCACGGCGGAATTAGATTGGACTTTGATTGCTGTAGACGAACGCTGGAGAGAAGAGGTGAAAGTGGTGTTTAGAAAGAGAGCGCACGGATCGGGCGATCGGGCCACAGGGATCGGGTGAACGGCATGCCTGTCCAAATTAGCCGTGCCATCCCAGAGAAGTGCCGCGCTTTTTGCGGCACGATTGCGAATAGCGCGGAGTGAAACTCCGGGTTGGCGCATTTTGTGTTTGAGTCCCGCGTCGTTTGCGGGACGACTGGATTTGATTTCCGACGAGAACGGCAATTCAGCCGTCCGGCTGGAAGCCGGACTCGATTTCGGAACAACCTTCACCCGGAGTTACACCACCGGGCTACTCTCAACCGTGCCGCAAAAAACGCGGCACTCCTCTCGGACGACGGCGCTTTCTTCGCTGCAGATTAATTTGGACACTTCTGGGGTGAACGGGGATCGACCTCAGTACCGCCCACGGTAGCGGCTGGCCCGGTCAAGTGTGCTCACCCACCCGCTACTGCAGGCGGTACCGTCTCGTTTCTGAACACTCTCGAGATCCCACGCACGATCCTCCTTAGAGGCAGTTCACCCGAATGGCTGATAAAGATCTCGCCTTTCTTGCTCGACCTGTAGTACCAGCGCTTCAGCAGCGCGAGATGATCGGCCACTTCGCCCCGCTCGGGCCTGCGAGTTTCAATCGTCGCGAGGGCCTCGACTACTCGTGCTTCGAGGGTCTGCGGCTTTGATTTGTTCGCACCTTTCGCTTCCGCGCTGTCCAGTGGAACCGGCACCGCCACGTGCGGATGAGCGAATAAGGAACTCGATCCCGAATTGGGATTCGCGTGTTGAATGGCTGAGACGTTGAACTGCACAGGACCACAGAGCAGACCATCACGGAATTCGAATAGAGCGACGTGATCCTCAAGCGCAGATCGTTGCACGACTAAAGCCCGCAGCTGTTCAATGCGGCCGACGATTTCGGGTACGCCCGACCACGGTGCTTTTACCTTCTCAATACGGGCGTGAATCGCGGATGCCTTCTCAAACTCGAGCTGTGCCGAAGCCGCCTCGCGCTCCGCTTCAAGTTGCGACACCAGCGATTCCGCTCGAGTATCGAGGTAGTCTTGCACGTGCGCGACCTCGGCCAGATATTCCGCATCGGTACAGCCGGCGAAGCACGGAGCCAGACACATTTTCATTTCCGAATAAATGCAGCCGGGGAATGATGGATCTGGATGAATGTTGAACGTACAGCGCCGCGACTTGAAGAGGTCAAGCGCATCGTTCAGAAACTTATTTGCAGCAGACTTTGAAGGGAACGGTCCGTAGTAGACATTTACTTTTGCGGTTGCCCCATCCTTCCCCTGCATCGGGGAGTGAGTAGCCTTTCCCAAACGTCTGGTGAAATACGCCCGCGGATATTCGTTCTCCCACCCAATCTTTCCCAGTGGAGCCGGAATGAGCTTCATGCGCCTGCGATAGGAACGCGGAAAGTGTTCGCGCAACTCCTTATAGAGAAGCAGGCGATTTTCAAAATCAGAACCGGTAGGCATGTACTCGATGGTGCGCGTGCTCTCGCGCAGATTGAGCCGTTTGCTGTCCGGCGAGGCCGGGGAAAGAAGTCGCTCCAGCCGCCTGCGCAGATTCGCCGCTTTGCTTATATATGGTTCAGCCTTCGGATCCTCACCGCGAAGCAGAAAGACAGCGGGAGTTTCCGGAAACCTGGCGAGAGTCTCTGCACTTCGCTCCAGCGTGAACGGGATGGATTGCTGCCATTTCATCTTGGTTGCATTATGATTATGCGGTTTCGACAAAAAAGTAATCAGTATTCAATATTCAGTTCTCAGTAACGGTGAAGTTGCCTGCTCTGTTTACTTGGCACGGAAGGTGGAACAGCCGTTACGAAAAGCGGGCTGCCCCGTCAAAAATAAAGATGGGTTGCCAGGACCGTCAGCGTTAGCAGTTACTGACAACTAAATACCGACTACTCTTTTCAGGAGACCGTTCATGAAGAAACAGACTGCAGTCGCTGCATTGATTTTCTCGTTCACCGTGACCATGTGGGCTCAGCAGCAGGACAAGAGCAAGCGTCCTAGTCCTCCGGGAACGGCGGCAGTTGGATTCGCGGATGGCAAGAAGGTGACGATTGAGTACAGCCGTCCGTACGCCAAGGGCCGAAAGATCGTCGGCGGCCTGGTTCCTTACGACCAGGTGTGGCGTACCGGTGCGAATGAGGCTACATTGCTCAAAACCGATGCCGATCTCGAAATTGGCGGGACTACCGTTCCAGCCGGAAGCTACACGCTGTGGACGATCCCCTCGAGCGGATCGTGGAAGCTGATTATTAACAAGCAGACCGGACAGTGGGGCACCAACTATGACCAAAGTCAGGACCTCGCCCGCGTCAACATGACGGTTAGCTCGCTGCCCCAGGTGGAACAGTTCACCATCAGCTTCGACAAAACCGGCGGCGATTCAGCAAAGTTGAATCTCGACTGGGAAAAGACGCGAGCTTCGGTGGATCTGAAAGAAAAGAAGTAATAACTCAGTCGAAACACAGCCTCGAAATCGTGCACGAGGGTTTCGATCGATATTCCGCGCTTCGCGCTCGCATTCTATTGACAATTCCAGTTTCTGTGGTAGCAGGGAAATTATGAGTAGCGAAGAAAAGATCTATCCAGAATCAGACAACCGGCCGGACAAGGCTGATGAAGATTGGGGACTTTGGAAAAAAATAGAACGTCTTCAGCGTGAGGCGGAAACGGAAGAACCCGCCGAGCCCCACTTGGAACCTGTAGAAATGACATCTGCGGAGATGGAGGCCCTTTCTGAAGAGGAGCGGCAGAAGCAGATAGATTACTACGAACAACAGATCAAATTGGGAGAACTGCAAAAGGCGCTGACCCGTAAGGGTCTCAACATGGGACTGCTAAAGCTGGCCAATAAAGCTCCACGCTGCAGCTACTTGAAATCCAACGGCAAGTCCTGTCGTGCGCCGGCTATGGGCAGTAGGCCTTATTGCGTCTTCCATACCCGATCCATCGACGACCAGCAGAATCCCAGAATACGGGTTGAGGTGCTGGAAAACCGCGAAAGCCTTCAGCTCACGGTGAAACAGATCATGGAGCAGATCATCAGCGGTCGAATCGAGCCACAGAATGCCTCTCTGCTCCTCCGCGCCGTGCAGGTTGCCAATTCCACGCTGAAGCCAAACCGCGTTCACGTCGCCAGACGCAAGCCCACCCGCGACGCGATCGACAACGCCTGGGGTAACCCCGAGGAAATTTCGGGTTAACCCCGTGGAAAACTCGGGGTAACCCTGTGAATTTTTCGGGGTAACCCCGGGGTAGAAGCACTCGGCATTCGGCACTCAGCATTCGGCCATAAACCGTTACTGTAGTTGAGGAAGCGAGGCAAAAACAGGGCTCTAAGATGTCGCAAGAAAATGGTTCTTGGCTGAATGGCGAATGCTGAGTGCCGATTGCTTCTGTGCACCAAAAAACAGCACTCCTGCGCTTGCGCAAACCGGTGCCGGTTGGTATAACTGAATTCGACGATAACGGTTGGCAGTCAGCCGGGTTGAGATGGGTTCACAAATAGTTGAATCTGAAGGTTTCCCCGGAACATCTGATAGTGAGCCGATAAAAAGGCAAACTCAGGCGCCAAGGCCAGAGTGAATTCAGAGCAATTCCGCTAAGGCGGAGGGCCCGGCTCTGAAGGGTTTTGCAAGTCGCAACGACCTCCGGAAAAAGATCTTTAAACTGCGCCTTTTTCGATATGGGCATTTTCCGTCTGCAAAATGCAGCGGAGATGCACCACAGAAATCAACATCTGCGCGAAATTTGTACGCTGCGGGTTGACGAATCGGGAATGGCTGCGGTACTTTTGAAAGGTTCGTCTCTACGCGTCTGAAGAGACCGTGAAGATGCACAAGTTTCGAGGACACTCAGTGCGAAGCGCTGAGCGTTCGACTGAAGCGCGCCGCTCAGGCGGAATGCGGATTCGGTCTTTGACAACAGGTTGAACGTGCCAGTCGTGAGATGGTTTGTTTGCTCGTGAGAGCGGACAGATCCTGGAACGCTTGAGTAGCAAGTTCAAGCGATCTCACAAAGTATGTCCGTCCCTGCCTTTCGAGCGCAGGGCGGCGACTCGATTCCCTCTTCTACCCGTCGAGGGGCGAGTCATCTAGGTTTCAAACGAGAGTTTGATCCTGGCTCAGAATCAACGCTGGCGGCGTGCCTAACACATGCAAGTCGCACGAGAAAGTGGAGCAATCCATGAGTAAAGTGGCGTACGGGTGAGTAACACGTGACTAACCTACCTTCGAGTGGGGAATAACCTCGGGAAACCGGGGCTAATACCGCATAACATCTTCTGGCTGAGATGCCGGTTGATCAAAGTAGTAATGCGCTTGAAGAGGGGGTCGCGGCTGATTAGCTAGTTGGAGGGGTAACGGCCCACCAAGGCAATGATCAGTAGCCGGCCTGAGAGGGCGCACGGCCACACTGGAACTGAAACACGGTCCAGACTCCTACGGGAGGCAGCAGTGGGGAATTTTGCGCAATGGGGGAAACCCTGACGCAGCAACGCC
>QIBC01000364.1 GCA_003225215.1 Acidobacteriota bacterium | reverse complement strand
TGTTCCCTACCCTCTGATCCAGTCGCGGCACTGGTGATGATGCCGATCATCGCAAAACTAAGCTGTCGACGGAATCCGGGGCGAAGCCCGCTGCCAGGACTGTTGTTAATGGAGGGGCATCCAACAATCTCTGTCTAAAGTTGTTATTCTGAGCCTGAGTCCCTAAAGCCTGTCATCCTGAGGCCTTTGGCCGAAGGATCTCCCGCGATGCTTCAGGTGGAATTGCTGTGTACTGGCTCTTCGGCCAAGGCCGTGTGCGATGCCGCGGTGTACAGAAACAGACTCTCATTACGGGATAATCCCGAGGGCCACCGTGAGTCACTTCAAAATAAAAATTAAGTTCCTCGTGAAAGTGCCCTACTGGCAGCAAACAAGCCTGACGCATCGCGGGAGATTCTTCGTCCGCCTTGGCGGACTCAGAATGACAGTCTTTAGAGAGCGCCTGACAAGCGACAAAAACAAATGCATTTTTCTAGGCGCTTCCCCTTCGACTTTGCTCAGGGTACGCGCGGGCCTTCGGCAGAGCGGAAATGGATTTGTTCCCACAGCTAACCCAGGGTTCCGAACATCGCTCCACCCTGGGCTATTTGTCTGCCGTGCCTCCGACACTAACTTCGTGGAGTCGCGGCTGCTTTCGGTTCCGATCTCTTGCCCTGCCTTCGGCAGTAACTGTCTGGCATCGCGTCATCGTCTGTTAGAATGCCCGCCGTGAAACGACGAACATTGCTCAAGGCGCTCCCCGCTGCTGCGTTCCTTCCGGCATCACTTTGCGCCGCTTTGCAGCAGGACAACTCCAATCCGAAGCCAACCTCGACCATGGTTTACGAACTGCGCGTGTATCACGCCGCTCCTGGAAAATTGGGAGAATTGCTGGCGCGCTTCCGCGACCACACCATAAAGATCTTTGACCGGCATGGGATCAAGAGCGTCGCTTACTGGACACCGGTGGACGCGCCACAGAAGAGCAACACCCTCGTCTACATCCTCGAGCATCCCAGCCGCGAAGCGGCAACCGCGAACTGGAACGCTTTTCGCGAGGACCCGGAGTGGAAGAGTGTGAAAGCAAAATCCGAAGCCAACGGCGACCTGGTCGAAAAAGTTGACTCCACCTATCTCGCCCTAACTGACTTCTCCCCGCATTTGCACTAGGAGAAAGGAATCGACCGGTAAGGCAGGGCGGCCGCGTAGGCGGACAGTAGCAGCGGGCCACAGGAACCGAAGGCGGCGTGTAAGCTTCAGGACGAAGGACATTCAGCAAAAGGGCGGCGCAAGCCGCCTTTTTTGCTTTTTCGGTCAGTTCCAAAAAGGGACAACGAGAGAACAATCGACCGGCGGCCGCCCCGGCCGGGTTGTTCGCTCTGTTCCGGCCGCCCTCGCCCGATCTTTGATGTTGCAGGAGCGCAACCTGCAACTCACTGGCAACCATCTCAATTGCAAGTTCTGCCGAGGAGTATCCGAAACAAGGGCTCCGGAAATCTGCAGCTTAGGCGATCGGACATCAGTGATAACCAGCAAAGCAAAGCCGTGCCTGTACGGAATCGTCGTCGTACTGCTCGGCCTCTCGCCCGTCGCGAGAGCGCAATCCAGCAACGACGTGCTTGCTCCGGCATTGGTATTTCTTGCTGGCGGAGCGCAGCGCCTGCCCGACGCTCCTTCCGCGGCCTTGCCGGATCGCCAGCAGGAAAGCGCACAGGAGAAGTCTTTTGTGCCGTTCGCGCCGCGTTCACAGGATTTGCCGGAGTGGAAGGCACTCTCGCCTGCTCAGAAGTTCGACTTGTTCGTTCAAAACAGCTATGCCTCTTCGACGCTCGCGGTCACCGCGGCCTCGGCGCAGAAGGTTTATGTAGGACACTGGTTCGCGGAGAGGCCAAGGGCTCTGGGCCAGCGCTACGCAGCCGCCTACGCCGACGCGCAGTCCAGCGCCTTCATCGAGAACTTTCTGGTTCCGGCGTTAATGCGGCAGGACCCGCGATATTTTCGCAGCAGCTCGGGCACGATCCGAGGACGCTTGGGATACGCGATGAGCCGGGTGTTCATCACGCGCACCGACCGGGGTAGCAACGCCTTCAACACCTCGGGAATCGCCGGAGCATTTCTCTCCTCGGCCGTGCGCAACGCCTACCACCCGTACTACAACCGGAGCCTGGATGGAACGGTGGGCCGAGCGCTGAGTCGTCTGGCGTCACGCGTAGGCATGAACGTGGTCCGCGAGTTCTGGCCAGACTTGCGCCGAAAATCCAAAGGCAAATTGGCAGCCGCCATGGCCGCCTACGAGCCGTAACCACAAGCTAAGCTCAATCCTCACCAAGGGAGTCCAAAAAGGGCGATCTCAAGCAGCCCCGCGCCGTTCCCATTTTGATTCCACTTCTCAAAGATCCGGATGTGCAGCACATTGTGCCTTGGTCGCTCGCGCAGATCGGCGACCACGATGCCGTCGCGCCTCTCATTGAGACGCTCAATGACTCTAATCCAGACATGCGCTGGTTGGCTATCGATGCTCTTACAATCCTCAAAGCCAAAGAGGCTTTGCCGATGATTCACGCCCTGCTGACAGACGACGCACGCATCCATTTCGACG
>QIBC01000363.1 GCA_003225215.1 Acidobacteriota bacterium | reverse complement strand
CTCGTCGCCGGCGACACTGTAACAGCGAAATTAACACTGAATTGTTCGGAATTAGGCTATGCGAACGACGGACAATTTCGCTGAACCGTCTCTGTGCCAATCGCGTATAAGAAACGTGAGATTCCGCAGCGACTCTGGAACAGCGAATAAACAGTGAATTTGGCTCATCACGATCGGTTGCTCGCACTCGATTCTTCCTTCGCAGCCCGGGCTATCCGCTGCAGGAATTCATTCCCGAAATTGACGATTTGCCTTGCTTCCCACTTGCGATTTCGCGTCGGAGTGTAAAGGATGTCTCGGGACACTTTGTAAAGGATGTCATGGGACTGAATAAACACCGCGCGAGAACGGGGCACCCTTTGTCTGCGAGTCTCATGCGAAAACCGAAATGGGAAAAAGCCGGGCCACCTGGCCCAGATATTCCATATGGGAACGAATGCCCTGGGCGGTAATGCGGTCAAGCAGTTGTTGAGAAGCGTAGTTCGATTCGGAAGGCTCCGATGCGAACAGAGTGACGCCCACCATGATCATCAGGAGAGGACGATTTCTCGGCAAATTTCACCTCGGTAATCGACAATGGTTGAAATCGGCGCGACCGTCCTATGTGCTAAACCGTTCGAAGCGATACGCGAGTTCCGGACCGCCTTCACCCTCGTATGCGAGTTGCGCGACGAGCAGTGCGAAGGGCTCCGTGTAACGCGCGATGTGTAAAGGCCCGGCGTCGATGGGCTCGAAACCGGTGTCATGGATCAGTGTTAGGGCTACATCTTTGGCCTTCTCATTGTCGCCGCAGTACACGAGGCTCGGCCGGTTCTTCTTGCGTTTGGCTTCGAATACTCCGAACAACACCTCACTGGGAACGGTTTGGAAAGCCGCGACTACATGAGCCCGCGGAACTTTCTTTGCAAGCTCTTCCGCTCCAGACGAGGTGTTGGCGATGATGAGTTTCGTGTTGTCTGCATCCATCGGAAGCGAGCAGGTTAGGATCGCTTTGCCAGACACATCGCCTGCCTGCTTCAGCACATCGTCGATTCGAGACCAATGCACCGCCAGCAGGATGGCGTCCGCATTCTTCCCGGCTTCGCCCGGCGTACCGGCGCGTGCATTACCCTGGGCGTCGCGTGCCAGCTTCTTGAGTTTGTCAGTGCTTCGCGCGTAGCTGAACACGACTTCATGTCCAGCACGCGCGAAGATTGTTCCGAGCTTTGCGCCCATCA
This sequence comes from Acidobacteriota bacterium, assembly GCA_003225215.1. Lineage (GTDB taxonomy): Bacteria > Acidobacteriota > Terriglobia > Terriglobales > Acidobacteriaceae > Gp1-AA112. The sequence continues at coordinate 1,383 of QIBC01000363.1, read as the reverse complement.
ATCCTGAACCCAGGATGCCGACGCGCATGCCGGTTCCTCCCGAGATGTGATTTTCTTAGCGATTGACCAATTTCTGCAGATTTTCCGGATACCTGGCGCCTTGCACCGGAATCTTCCTCGCTGCATTGTCGATCTGCCGGAGTTCGTCGGCGCTAAGCGTTATCGCAGCGGCTCCGATGTTTTCTTCGAGACGATGCACTTTCGTTGTACCTGGAATCGGCACGATCCACGGCTTCTGCGCAAGCAACCAGGCGAGCGCGATCTGAGCAGGTGTTGCCTTCTTCTGCTGCGCGAATCTGCCGAGCAGGTCAACCACCGCCTGATTCGCTTTTCGGTTCTCTGGCGTGAAGCGAGGGACGATGTTGCGAAAATCGTTTGTGTCGAACTTCGTGTCTTCGCTGATCTTTCCCGTGAGAAAGCCTTTTCCAAGAGGACTGAATGGAACGAACCCGATGCCCAATTCCTCAAGGGTTGGGATCACCTCCGCTTCAGGCTCTCTCCACCAAAGCGAATACTCGCTCTGGAGTGCCGTTACCGGCTGAACTGCATGTGCGCGGCGGATGGTCTGCACTGCCGCTTCAGAAAGGCCGAAGTGCTTCACCTTACCTTGCTGAATCAGGTCCTTCACCGCTCCTGCGACCTCTTCGATGGGTACCTCCGGATCGACACGGTGTTGATAGAAAAGGTCGATGACGTTGGTCTTGAGCCGCTTCAGTGAAGCTTCTGCGACTTCCTTGATGTGCTCCGGCCGGCTGTCAAGACCAGCCTGCTTTCCCTGAGCATCGATCTTGAACCCGAACTTGGTGGCGATCGCTACCTTGTCACGGAAAGGACCCAGAGCTTCGCCCACAAGCTCCTCGTTCGTGTATGCCCCATATACTTCAGCGGTATCGAAGAATGTAACGCCGCGTTCGACTGCCGACCGGATCAGCGTGATTCCCGTTTGCTTATCCACAGCTGGGCCCAAGCCAAAGCTCAGTCCCATGCAGCCAAGCCCAATGGCCGACACTTCCAGATTGCTCTTTCCAAGTCTGCGTTTTTGCATGATTTCTCCTTCCAGAATGGCCCCAGTTAAAATGCCGCGGTTTGCGCGGATGACATACCCGCACCATCATTGATCGCTTAATCATACTGCCCGCGGGTGGCGTGCCGCTGTTCCCGCAAATGGATCTCTTGCCAAGCTGCCGCTTTGGCCGCGCAAACGATCGACGACAGTTCGCCAATCCAATTCACCACAGTACCGCTTCGGGAAGCTATCGACCCAGGTGCACGGGGAACTCCGTCTTCCCTTGACTTCTACTTATCATGGATGTCCCCTTTCGGTAGTCCCCTTGTGGTAGCACCGCGTCACGCAAATCCGCCAGCATTCGTCACCCCCATCTT
>QIBC01000161.1 GCA_003225215.1 Acidobacteriota bacterium | reverse complement strand
CATCCGCTACTTGCGTGGCGCTGAGGAAGCGTTCACGACTGTTAAGACCGACCCAGAGGTGAATGTCGCGTTCCTGATGAATCCAGTTTCTATCGAGCAGGTGCGCGAAATTGCGTTCGCGGGCGAGGTGCTGCCACAGAAATCGACAGATTTCTATCCCAAACTGCTGAGTGGACTAACGATTTATTCGCTCGATGACGGGTGCTGAAGGGTAGCAATAAGCCGTAGGCAGTGGGCAATATGCAAACCCAAGTCATGTTTGACCGCCAAATTTGTTTCGCGGCTGCATCCGAGGTTGATCGCGTGCGTAAGTCTCGAATTCGCTTATCGCCTCTTGCCTATTGCGTATTGCTCTTCCACTTTCTGCTTCCCGTCTCTGCAGCAGAGCCTGACAGGCTCTCAGTTTATGCGCCGGAAGCACGCTACAGCATTCCCGTAATGACTCTCGAGGGCCGTCAATACGTCGGCCTATTGGAATTGGTTGAGCCGCTGGGCACTCCGGAATTGAAGGCTGAGGGCAAGAGATGGAGGCTTCATATCCCGGATCCCAAATCTGCGGGCAAATTTGCCGAGGCGGAATTCGAGGAAGGCAGCCCTAAGGCCAAGGTCCGGGGCCGGCAAACCACACTGTCAGCCCCAGCGCGCAGCGAAAGCCGACATCTATTGCTACCAATGCACGGGATCGGCACGGTTTTGATTCCGCTTCTGGGAACGGATGTGACCTTCCACGAGGCAGCGCGCCGGTTGTTTCTCGGGGGAACGGCCTCGGCTATATCTTCTGAACTGCGCCGAGGTGAACCCAGCATACTCGCTCTGCACTTCGCAGAGGCGGTGAATCCGAACATACATTCAGAGGGGAATGCGCTTATCCTCTCGTTTACTCGTGACCCGATCGTCTCATTTACGGAATACCAAGGTTTGAACGATAAGCTTTTTGCCTCTTCGGCCTACCAAGAAAGCAACGGCGCCGCCACACTTACGATCAATGGCACGGCGCCTTTGCTGGCGAAATTTGCCGATAATGGCAGGACCATCCTCATTAGCGCGGCTCCCGCGCCGCCGGCACCTACTACCGTGGCCTCCTCACCCCCAGTAACACAACCAGAGGTTCCACCAGAAGTGGCTGTTCAAGCTCCGAACGTAACCGATTCTGCCGTATTGGGTGCGATCTCTCCGTCGGCGCGACGTCCACAGGCACCCACGTTCCTGGTTGTCATCGATCCCGGACACGGCGGAACTGACACAGGAGCGCGCATCACGCCAATTCTTTCCGAGAAGGAGATCACGCTTGCCCTGGCGCGAAGACTTCGTCAGGAACTTCAAGCGCGACATGTCGCCGTTATAATGCTCCGAGATTCCGACTCGGATTTGAGTCTCGACCAGCGTGTTGCCGCCACAAACCTCGCGCGGCCGTGGGTTTTCATCAGTCTCCACGCAGAGCCAGGAGCCTCGCTGCATATCTATACGCCGGTGCTTCCCGCCCCATATGACAGACCGCTGGAGCGAAGCACATTCCTTCCCTGGCAGTCGGCCCAGGGCGCCTTCTCCGCGGAGAGTGGCTCGCTGGCCTCGGCTGCCGCTGACGCCTTGAACAAGCACAAATTGAATGCGCAGGTTCGACCAGCTTTCCTCCAACCTCTACATTCGATTGCAGCTCCTGCTATCGCTGTGGAAGTGCCCGCCGACGCGAAGGGACTAAAGATTCCTGCGGATCAACTTGCGGGAGCATTGGCTGCGGCAATCGCGGAACGAAAGCCAAATACCGGAGGCACGCAATGATTCCGCGTGATGTCCAAATCACGCTGGTGCTGCTGCTGGTGGCGATTCTGGCAAGCGGGATTTATATCCTGGTACTACATCGCAGGACTGAGGAAGGCCTGCGGCGGGCTTCCGACCAACGTCCAGTGGTGGCTCCGGTCGCAGGTTCCGACCAGACCGTGAAACTCACCGTTGCCTACGATGAAGATGGCGTATTTCGCACTCGTGACGTCTCGGTAGTAGTTCCGGCGGAACCGAGCGCACGCGCAAAGAGCGTCCTTGAGGCACTCATCAGTTATTACCTCACTAAGCCATCGCCGCACCAGTTGGCAGAGGGATCAGCGGTTAACAACGTCTTTATAGTGAATCAGAAGCTTGTGGTCGTCGATCTGAACCAGTCGCTTGCCGAGGGACATCCTTCAGGCGTGATGGTCGAGGACTTTACGCTGATGTCACTCATCGATACCTTGGCAACCAATCTTCCCCAAGTGCAACAAGTGAAAATCCTGATTAACGGCAAAGAACGCGAGACGCTCGCAGGTCATGCGGACATCAGGAGTATCTACAGCACGGCTGCGATCCACAAAGCGGTCGCGCAACTGCAATGAAGATCGGCGTCTTCGATTCAGGATTCGGTGGTCTCACGGTATTGCGCGAACTGCTCACGTCCATTCCGTTGGCCGACTATCTCTATGTCGGCGACACCGCGCGCCTGCCCTACGGCTCCAAGTCCGCCGCTACGATCGCGCGTTACGCGGTATCCAGCGTTCAGTTCTTGGTGGAGCACGGGGCTGAATATCTGGTGATCGCGTGCAACACAGCTAGCGCCCTGGCCATGAACCAGATTCGTGCCGCCGTCCCTGTGGACGTCTTGGGCGTGATCGAACCAGGAGCTCTCGCTGCGGCGCGGATTACGAGCAGCAAGAATGTTTCTGTAATCGGGACAGCTGCGACGGTAGCGAGCCATGCCTATCAGAAAGAATTACAGAAACTGGGTATTCACGCTGTTGAAAAGGCCTGCCCGCTGTTGGTACCTCTGGTAGAAGAAGGCTGGACGGATCATCCGGTGACGGAACAAGTGGCGAGAATCTACCTGGATGAACTGGCACACGAACAAACGGGGAGTGGAAATCACGCTGACGTCCTGGTACTCGGATGTACACACTATCCACTGCTGAAGCCACTGCTGCGGCGCGTACTGCCAGGCAACATGCACCTGGTCGATTCCGCTCAATCTACAGCCCATGACGCCGCAAAACATCTGTCTTCTGCCGGCTCGCCTGCACGGAGTCCTAAGGTGCAATTTTTCGCTACAGACTCTGTGGACAAGTTTAGGCAGTTGGGCAGCGGCTTCTTGGGTAGACCGATCGACGATGTACGACTAATAACGCTTCCGGAATGAATAAAAGAGTTTTCAGCGTTCAGCCGCCGACATTTAAACCTCAAAGCACCTTCAGCAAGGGATTAGCCACTTCCAGCTTCTTTACCGCCACGCTTTTGATGTGGCCATCATTGCCGTAAAGTGGGATCGAGCCCTGCTGAGCAAGATGCCAAGTATCGAGGATGTGCACTTTGCATAGATGCAGTGCCAGCGCCGGGTGTCCGAGATAGCTGATTGTAATCGCGTACGACGCCTCATTAGCGCACTTCTCGGGAGCGCTTAGTTGTTCGACCTCACACTGCATGAGGGTCCGCATTTCCTTGGGGAGTGGTTCGGAGTCTACTAGGGAATCGGCGGAATGGGCGGCAACGACCAACGCCATTGTACGCCACAAGGTTCCACGATATGATTCGCCAAAACAGCAATCTACCGACTCCGACTGGAGCACGTCGATGTGAACTTTTTCTCATTTTTATTGTTCGGATCCATCTTCGTATTCAGGGTGATCATGACCGTCTGCACGCAGATGCAAATCAGTTTGTGGGAGTTCCCCCATTGGCAATCTCAATACGTCGGCAATCTCTGGGCCATGCGCTTTAGGACACGCACTTTGGATTCATCACATTCTTCGTATCGGTCTGCTACAAAGACATCAATGGCTGCGCGCATTTTATGGTTTCTGCTGATCATGGCATTGGGAAATATGGCCATGTCGGCCTATTTACTTCTGCAATTGTTCCGACTCAGCTCGGATGAAGCTGTCGCAAACGTGATCACTCGCCGAGCATGAAGCAGAGCTTTTCTTATCGCAAGCTGCTTCTGCCGATCGTCGACCTATTACGCCAGGGAATCACACCGGAGAAGATCGCACTCAGTCTGGCAATTGGCATTTGCCTCGGAGTCTTTCCCGTTATAGGCGGCACGACGATTCTCTGCACGCTGGCAGCGATCGTGTTTCGGCTGAACCTGCCGGCCATTCAGTTAGTGAACTATTTCGTTTACCCGCTGCAACTGGCGTTGTTGATCCCATTTATTCGTTTCGGAGAAGTGCTCTTTCGTTCGCCACACGTGTCATTGTCGTTGACCATTATCTTTGAATCCATCAAACGCAGCGCCTGGCAGACTATCAAGACATACTGGACCTCCGGCTGGCACGCAATGATCGCGTGGTGCCTGGTTGGTCCTCTTGCGATCTGGATCCTATATCTTGCGCTTGTGTCTATATTGCGGCGCCTGGCAGTTGCCACCGGGCCTGTAATGAAGCACGATCAATCGTCGGTGCCGGCGCATGACTGATTTCAAGCGATACCTGGTGCTCGTTTCTGCGACTGCGACGGCTTAAACAGCTGCCCTGACACGAATTTCTTAACAGGTCATCAGCAATTTCGATCTCTTTAAGACACCAATTTCGAAGCCTGAGTAGAATATCGCTCTCTATGACATCGGGAACAGTGGCGCTAATCCTGTGCTGTGGCTCATTCGCTTCCTTTGCGCAAATCGGCCGGAATCAGGCTCCTCTCTCCACTCGAATCGTGCATTACGACATCGAGGCGACCTATGACACAACATCGCACACACTCGATGCGACTGAGATCCTCACGTATAAGAATCTCACTGGTGAGCCGCTGTCGACTTTTCCATTCCACCTTTATTTGAACGGCTTCCAACGGAACTCAACCTTCACTCGCGAGTCCCACCGTGATTTTCCCGAGGAAGAATGGAAGCCGAGCTACGAGGGTGCAATTGAGATCAGGAAGTTCGAAGTCATTGGCCAGGGAAATTTAACTTCCAGGCTGCAATTCGTTTCGCCGGATGACCACAATCCGAACGACCGGACCGTGGTACAAGTGCAACTTCCACGTGCAATTGCTCCGGGAGAGTCGGTCGAGTTCCGCATCCAGTTCCATGACAAGTTTCCTGAAGTGGTAGCACGAACCGGCTACAAGGGAACTTTTACGATGGGCGCGCAGTGGTTTCCGAAGATCGGCGTGTGGTGGCATGGGGCATGGAACTGCCATCAGTTTCATGAGACGACTGAGTTCTTTGCCGATTTCGGTGTATTCGACGTAAAGCTGACGCTCCCAGAGAATCAAATTGTCGGTGCTACCGGTCTGCAAATTTCGAGTACGAACAACCCTAACGGAACAAAGACGCTCCGCTTCCATGCCGAAGACGTCCACGATTTCGCCTGGACGGCCGATCCGCGATACAAGGTGTTTGAAGATACATTCATAGGAACTGCAGGGTCTGTCCACATTCGCACGCTGATGCAGCCTGAGAATGCCGAGCAAGGTTCGCGCTACAACGTTATCGCCAGGCGCGCGATGGAGCTCTTCGACCGGTGGTATGGTCCGTATCCATACCAACAGCTCACGATCGTTGATCCGGCAACTTTTCGAGCTGGGGGCATGGAATATCCAACGCTGATTACCGCAGATACGGAGTGGTTCATGCCCAAGAGCCTTCTCTTGCCTGAGATCGTCGTGGCGCACGAGTTCGGACACCAGTACTGGTATGCGATGGTCGCCACAAACGAGTTTGAGGAACCCTGGCTAGATGAAGGCATCAACACGTATACCGAAATCAAAGTGATGAATGCCTTCTACGGCGCGGATCGCAGCCTGGTGAATGGAAAACGCGTCACGTGGGGCGATGCCGAGGAGCAGCATTTCTCTTACGAGCGGAATCCGAACTTCGATCCAATCGCACGCTATGCTTATCAGTTCGCTAGTGAGCGTTCATACGGCGAGATCACGTATGGAAAAACCGGGTGCGCCTTGCTGACGCTCGAAGGCCTCATTGGGGAGGAAACACTGCAACGTGCGCTGCGCGCCTGGTTCCAACGCTATCGCTTCACACATCCAAATGGAACCGACTTTCTGAAGACCGTCGAAGAAGTCTCCGGAAGAGACCTGGAGTGGTATTTCAAGCAGGCGATCTATGGCACTGAGGTCCTGGACTACGAAGTTTCGAGCTCCGAGTCCTGGCCCAGCAAATGGTACGACGCTGAAAGCCCCACATTGAGCTATCACAGCGAAGTCGTGGTGCACCGCAAAGGCGACTTCGTATTTCCCGTCGAAATAGAGATTAAGTTCGACGATGGCTCACATGTGCGGGAGCACTTTGACGGTAGAGACCGCTGGGTGCGATTCAGCTATGACGAGAAAGCCAAACTGGTTTCCGCAGAGGTGGATCCCGAACACAAAGTTTGGCTCGATGTGGATTTTTTCAACAATAGCCGTCTCGAAACAGGTTCCGGAAACGCTCGCCGCAAACTCACCAATTACTGGATGATGCTCTGGCAATTCGCAGCACAGGTATGGGGATGGCTGGCATGATGGTCAGCCGATCGCTCGTTGTCGACGGTGGACGACGGCTTCTCAAAGCCAGACGGCACATCATGGTTCTCTACATAGCGAATCTCCTCCTGGGTTGGTTTGCCACTTTCGGACTGTCTTCCCGGATTGGGCCTGTTACAGGGCTAAGTCTCAATTCGGAACGGCTCGTTCGCGGCTTCGATCTTGGCACGTTCCTTGAGCTCGTTAACAAGCCTGAGGTAGCACTCTACTCGCAGGTTCCGCTCGGGCTGGCTTTCTCTGGAATGTTTGTAATCTTCCAGCTATTCCTAACCGGAGGAATCATCACTCAATATCTCGCGGCTGAGCACATCGATCGAAGTCGGTTTTACGCCGCCTGTGGCGAAAGCTTCTGGAGGATGGTTCGTGTCGCTCTCATCTTTGTCGTGATCACTGCACTCGTAGCCGGCGCTTTCTATGCGTTCCGCGCGGCTTTAGATGTTGCGGTGGAACGCTCAGGACATGCCCGAACGGCATTCAGCCTGAAGAGCGCGGTCCTGTTGATTGAAGCTCTGGCGCTTCTCTGGATACGCATGTGGTTCGATGTTGCACAGACGGATATCGTCGCCAGTGATGCGCGGCGCGTACGTTCGGGAGTGGCTTACAGTTTCAAGTCGGTGCGAAGTGCGGTCGGACTCTACGCGTCGTACGTATTAATTGGGATCTTGATGTTGCTCGGGACTGCGTTCGCCGTATTCCTCTGGTGGACAGCCGCTCCTCCATCTCACGTCATCATCAGCTTCCTAATTCTCCAGTCGATACTCGCCTTCCTTATCGCGCTGCGGTGGTGGCAACGTGCTGTCGCCGCCGATTGGTATCCACGCAATCTGCCGGTCCGGGCAGCCATCCAGTCTGCCTTCCTCAAACCACTTCCGCCGGAATCAGCCGTTCCTGAGGTCCCCCTTTCACAGTAACTCGCCCTGCACTTTGCTAGACTCGAACGTTTGCTTCTTACGCCTCCCTGGTAGAGACACACCGCGCTGCGTCTCTGCGATGCAAGCGTATTGGGAGAAAAATCTGTCTGGAACCTGTACCGCATGGAGGAGACGCAGCGTGCTGCGTCTCTACTACGAGGAGAACGATTCTGTGGAAATTCGTAAGGTAGGCGTCATCGGCGCCGGAACTATGGGCAACGGGATCGCTCATGTGCTTGCCAGAAACGGCTATGACGTGATTCTGTGCGAGGTGGCGCAGCAATTTCTCGATCGTGGGCTGGCTACTATTCGCAAGAACCTGGAACGCGAGGTGGCGAAAAATAGGATCAGCGCTGAGGACAGCGCAGCGGCGATTGCTCGCATTCACGGCGTCGTGGATCGCACAGCACTTGCAGAGTGCGACTTTGTCCTCGAGGCTGCGACTGAAAAGTTCGACATCAAGTCAGAGATCTTTCGCGATATCGACCAGATCTGCCAACCAGAAATTATCCTCGCGAGCAATACTTCATCGATATCGATCACCAAGATAGCCGCCTTAACTCGGCGTCCAAACAAGGTGATTGGCATGCACTTTTTCAATCCCGTGCCGGTGATGAAGCTAGTGGAAGTAATCCGGGGCCTGGCCACGTCTGATGAAACTTATCGATCCACCAAAGAGCTGGCGGAAAAACTTGGGAAGATGCCCGTAGAGGTAAACGACGCTCCCGGCTTTGTGTCGAATCGAGTACTCATGCCGTTATTGAACGAAGCCATGTACTCGGTCATGGAAGGCGTCGCCACTCCCGAAGCCGTGGATGAAGTTTTCAAATTAGGAATGGCGCATCCAATGGGACCGCTTACACTGGCAGATTTCATCGGGCTTGATGTGTGTCTCGATATTATGCGCGTTCTGCATGAAGGGCTGGGCGATCCCAAGTATCGTCCTTGCCCGCTGCTGGTCAAAATGGTCGATGCTGGCTGGCTGGGTAAAAAGAGTGGACGTGGCTTTTATCAGTACTAAAGACGGGGTCTTTATGGAACCTAGGGCGTACCCTGAGTTTCAAGACATACTGGGACAGAGGAGATCCCCTTTGCGGAACTGCATTGCAGTTGGATTGGTTTCAGCCATTTCGTGTTTCGCATCAGCGGCGCAGACAAGCAGCAGTGCGCCGAACTCGTCTTCCACAACGCCAAATTCACCCGGTTCTTCCAGTACACCATCAGCCTCCGAAACGACCTGGCACCCCTCCACAGAGGATCTGTTACCCGAGGTTCAGAAGAATGTCGGACGGAACGGTCGGGTAGCATTCTTATGGTGGATGCCAGCTGAGTATTTTGAAACTAAACAGACCGCAAGCAGCCCAGGTTATTTCGCGGGTTTCAGAAACAACACTGTGGTAGCAGTCGCGTTCGGGAAAGTCCAACCTTTCGGCATATTGGATTTCGTGCCACTAGACGCAGTGCGCTCGAGCGTCACAATGCGCGATGCCAATGGCAAGGAGTACAAACCCTTGGAGAAAATTCCCGAAGACGTAAGAGTGCCACTCGAGATGATGAAGCCGGTGTTTTCCGCAAGCTTAGGCAAGTTGGGCGAAAATATTCAGTTCCTAGTATTCGCCGGGAAAACCCGGAATGGAACTCGTATCGCCGATCCGCGTGGACAGGGCGAGTTCTCTATGCTGGTGAAAGAACTGACAGGGGAACCGGAGACTGCCGTGACTTGGCGCCTTCCGCTCAGTGGCATGTTTCCTCCCAGGTATTGTCCGGTGGGCAAGGAACGGGTTGAGGCAAGCTGGAAGTTCTGCCCATGGCATGGTGTTTCCCTGTCGCAATCCCCAGTGAAGTAGTCACTTA
>QIBC01000362.1 GCA_003225215.1 Acidobacteriota bacterium | reverse complement strand
CTGGAACTAGGAGCCCGGATCAGGGTGTATGTGCAGCTAACCAGCAAGTCCGCAGGGGCTCGGGTGGTCTTTGCCAGTCGCGAGCGCCCACTGGAATTCGGGATCGCCCTCGACCACCCGCAAAATATTTGGGGCATCTCATTCGCCCCAGCGGATTGGCGCGAGGAAACTGCCTGACTCCTGTGGTGCCGGACCTGATTCATTTAATAGGTTCCTAGCATAATGCGGGAAGCTGACGGTAGATTCGTCGAAAGTGCGCGAGTACCTCGCAGATCCTCCAGTGAAGATCGGCTTGGGGCTTCGTAGTCGGAACGCGCAGTATTGTCTTATCGAAGATCGGCATATTGCCGGATCAAGACCACAATCCAAGAACCGCAACATTAAGATCAGAAGCCGAAGGGGCCAGCCTCAAAGCCCAAGTATTCCGAGACTCCCATCGCCGCTGTGGATTGAAGGTTCATGTCAGGATTCCCATCGCGCGGGGTTCAGAGGAGGGCTGAAAAGGTCACGACGCGAAAAATATGGTGGTCGGAAACGCCGCTGTCACCGAAGATGCTACACAGTCCATTTGCGGTTCCTGTCGTATGACGGGGCCAATCGGGAGCGACCGCGTCAATTTCCGGATTGCCGACCATCGTGTTCGCCTGTTATCTGCCGGCACAGTTGCTATTCGCGTAGATCCACACGTGGGGCGTTGGGCCACGAATGAAGCTCGATGCCGATTCCGCAATGGCACTTGTGGGATGCGGATACTCGGCTGCAGCTCGAGTTGGGTCAGTCACGACGGTTGAAGCAGCGCACACCTCTGGCTGAAGTTGCCACCCAATCTTCCGGACGCATCAGCATACCTTCCAGTCGGGCGGCGTGCCCGAGACACCCCAAATGTTGCTCGGGTGATCGAGCTCAATCCCATAACGGGAGCCGGAATCGTGGATGACGGAGACGATGTGCGCGAGTGCAGACTTGCCTGTGCGATGCACGTAAAGCGTAACCGGCGTGCCGATTTCCAAGGGTGCGGATGTTCTGATCAATGCTCCGTGGAGGCTCACTCTGAGTGTTTCCCCGGCGTAGGCGAACCCTTCTCCCTGCACCTCGATGAGCACATCGGTTTCTATCCGCGTGCTGCGACGGGCGGCAGCGCCATCATTCCATTGAGCGTGTTCAGGCAGTTGCATAAGTCGACCTCGCGCGAGCGCTCACCGGCGCCATTGGATGCAGCCGGCGAAGAAATTGGCTCTCGATCCATTCTGTGAGCCGCTCCCTGTCAGCATTGCTCATATCTGTGAACGTCAATCCCGTTTTGCCGTTATCCGCCATCCAGATGACTTGAGCCTTGCAACTCAACTTCTGTTGATCCCCTGCAAGAGCGAATTGGAGTTGAACCACCTGGCGAACCATCAGCGGAGCGACGCATTCCAGAGCGATACCTGTTTGGCTGATGTTGCTGGTTTGCGCGATGAACCTCCGGTAGCTTGAGTCAAGGAGGGTGGCCTCGGTGCGCAGAGAATGGCGAAAGTACCGCATCCGCTCTTTCAACATAATGCCGTAAGCGGCATTCATGGTTCGATTCACGCGATGGGAAGCGAGCGGTTTATCGATGACAAAGTCGGCAACGCGGAAGGCTCCTTTGGATGAAGACTTCTGGGAACAAATCGCAAATGCCACGGCATAGCGGCTCGAAGCTGAATGCCGCATCGCTGTAAGCACGGACAATTCAGGATCGAGCTCCCGATCCACGAGAAAGGCATCTGTCTTCTGGCTGCTCAACGTCTGCATCGCCGCCGAGGTCTCCCGATAAACGGCGGCAGTGATGCCCAATTTTTCGAGAGACTCTGATACTGAGTCAACAACACCGGAGTCAGACGACACCAAAACAGCCTGAAGGTCACAGGAATTCATTTTTTTCCTCCACTCAAAGTTGGGGGAGTGCGGGGGCTTGCTATTCGGGGACAACCGTTAAAGTCTTCAAAATCGCTGGAGCTTGCTTATCCGTGTGCGTGGTCGCATTCAGTGGGAGTGGGCGCCTTTCATATGTTTTCTCGCGTGGAGCCGTTTCTAGGCTGTATTTGATCGGACCGCTTTGCGGCCGCGAGGGTGCCATGTTGAGAGACTGAACCACCGGCATCACAACTACGCTAATGTGTAAGACCGCCTGCCTTGAGCCCGCTTGGCTCGACTCGGCATGCAGACCGACGGTCAATCCGAACAGGCCAAGGGCACAGATCGCGATCGATGTCGATCTCTTGGCCCACTTCTGATTCCCGTTTCCGCACGCCATGACACTTTCGTGGTATGCAATCCATCCGCCTAACCATGACTGGGGAGCTAAGTCACTGATGTGAAGTGACTTATTGTCGATTCGCTCAACCTGATAATGAAGCCCTGCTGTCCAATTTCTGGAAGATGTCTGGGATTTGGACAGATAACAAGATTAATCCTGTGAGTCCGGGAATCCTCATTTGTTCTTGCGCGGCGGCTTGGTACACCGAGTGAGAGTCCCTCCTCAGCTTGCACGTCTTGATCCGCGATCATTCCTCCCGAGTTGGGTCGGTCGATCGTGGCAATCGGTTGCGGGTATCTCGCTTACGCGGATCTGAAATTGAGCCGGACAGAAGTCAGGGATCTCGAGTTCCAAAAGGCTACAAGTTCCCAATTTAGCACCTGGCCGTATGGCGCGCCTGACCAGGCGGCGGACACATCGAAAGGCGCGGGCCATGAGTAGCCGGCATCGGTATGGAAGCCAACGGTGCCACATCAGCCTCAGCCGGTTTCACTCACCTCTTCGTCGGCCAGGATGCCGTAAAGCTTGGACCTGCTAATGCCGAGGAT
>QIBC01000160.1 GCA_003225215.1 Acidobacteriota bacterium | reverse complement strand
CGGACGCGTGTGGGATCCTGAAGGAGCGACCAACCTCCGGCTGCGATATCGCCCAGCAATCACGCGCATAGACTCATTCAATGTACAGAACCCAGACCGACTTCTTTACAATGAAGAATTGGCTCACAGAATACTTCTCAGATCGTTGATTCGCGCTTGGTCCATTCCGATAGGCAGGTTCTTCGGCACCGAGGTACGCCTGCATCTCACCTTCTTCCTGCTGCTCGCTCTGCTGATCACGCAGACGAAGCAGGCGGGTATCGAGCCGGTTCGGGGCGTCGCGTTGTTTTTCATCATCCTGGCCGCGGTCGTGGTGCAGGAGACCGCCCGAGCGCTCCTTACTCATACCAAACGCGATCGCTTGCAGCGTCTCGTGCTGCTGCCCATCGGTGGTGTGGTTCTGGGCGAAACCTCCGAGCATGGCACCGATACTCACGCTTCAGTAGCGCAGGAGGCGCGTAGCGCTTTGGCTGGGCCGGCTGCCAACCTACTCGTTGCCGGCATCGCAGCCGCTATCGTGGTGACGGTCGCTCAGCAAAAAGTATTTCTCTCGCCCTACATTCATTCTGGACATCTGGCGCGAAGTCTCGTCTGGATCAATGTCTTGCTGGCTTTGCTGAATCTGGTTCCTGCGTATCCGCTCGCGGCTGGCCGCGTGCTGCGGGTATGGTTGGCGCACAACGCGAGCAAGGATGTCCCCAACGCATGGGAAGAAGCTACGCGTAAATCCGTTAGTTACGGCCAGGGTTTCTCCATGCTCCTCACAGTTATGGGGCTCTTCGCGGGCAACTTTTGGGCAATAATTGTGGGCTTCTGCGTCTTCATCGCCGCTCACCTCGAAGACCGCAGCATGTTATTCCAGTCCGTGGTCTCGAGCGTGCGCATGGAAGAGATCATGCTCACCGACTTTGCCGTGCTCTCGCCAGCTGACACCTTGCAGGACGCGCTGGAGAAAGCGCTACATACATTGCAGGATGATTTTCCCGTCGTGCGCAGCGGAGATCTTGTAGGCACGATCACGCGACAAAAGATACTCGACGCCATCCGCTCCGACGGCAACGGATACGTGCAGTCGGTCATGAACCGCGTGATCGAGGTCTGCCAGAAAGGCGAATCGTTGGCCACCGCCTTCCGAAAAATCACGATCCGCGGATTGACAATGATCCCGGTAGTCGATCAGCAGAAATTAATCGGAATTGTGACGCTCCAGAACCTCAGTCACAATATGGGACTGCTGGCTGAGACGCGTCGGCTGAAGAAACTCGACGAGGATTAATTCGGAACCCTGCGGCAAAAAGCAAAACCAAAAGCTCACGCCGATTCACGCAGATCTCAGGGATGCACGCGGATTTTTTCCGGTGTTCGTCCTAGCGCTAACCGCATCGCCTTCTTTCCCCAAAGAATCTCCGTTAATCCCTTAAATCCACGTGAATCTGCGTGAGCCTTTGCCGTTGATTTTGATTGGTTTCTCTAGGGAACCAGGAAGAGTCGACTTGCTAGACTGAATCCATGCCGACGCGACCCACATGGGCCGAAGTCTCGCTCCCCACTCTCGTGAACAATTACAAGCTGATTCGTGATTTCGTCGCTCCGCACGCGACCGTCTGTGCGGTTGTGAAGTGCAATGCCTATGGTCATGGTGCGATCGAGTGTGCCCGCTCCCTAGAGGCCTCGGGGGCGACGTGGTTCGGTGTTACCTCCGCCGATGAGGGCATTGAATTGCGCCGCGCTGGCATCGCGGGACGCATCCTTCTCATGAGTGGAATCTGGCGCGGAGAAGGCGAAGCGGTGGTTGAGCACAAGCTCACACCTGCCGTGTGGAGCGCCGAACAGATTTCCGAGTTGAACAGCGCTGCAGAAAAACTACGCAAAGATCGATTCCCGGTACACATCGAGGTCGATACGGGAATGGCGCGGCAAGGTGCTTCGGCTGCGAGTCTTGGATTTATTCTAGAGGCAGCGCGCAAGGCGAAATCAATCTGCATCGAAGGACTGCATTCGCACCTCGCGTCGGCGGAGGTAGTCGATGCGCCCGATGTGGAAGCACAACTGGCCGCATATCAGCGCGCGCTCGAACAACTCGCAGCAGCGCAGATCCGCCCTGCCTGTCTACACCTCGCGAATAGCGCGGCGGTCGTTGCTCACAGGCAATCATGGCACCTCTTGAGTGAGTCGACGGCGCTGATTCGGCCGGGAATCTCATCGCGGTCTTTCAAACCGCGGACAGGTGCTGGTGCGCGGCCAATCTGTGCCGATTGTCGGCAAGGTCTCGATGGATGTAACCACAATTGACGTAACGAAAATTCCCGGCGCGCAGATCGGCGATGAAGTCGTACTGATCGGCGAACAGAATGGGAGCAGGATCACGGCCGCCGACTTAGCGGCAAGCACGCAAACTATCGCCTACGAAGTTCTGTGCAATATCAGCAAGCGAGTGCCGCGAAAGTATTTGTCTTGAGTTCTGCTGAACTCTACAACTGTCATCCTGAGGCCGGTTTTTGGCCGTGGGATCTCCCGGAATGACTCGGACTTGATTGCTTCGTCCCGGCTCTTTCACGAAGATCTTCGTACAAGAGCCGCTTCACAACATTGGCATCCCAATCATCGCGGGAGATCCTTCGGCCAACATCGGGTCTTAGGATGACAGGTGTAAGGGCACACCTGAAATCGACATAAATCAGAATCTTGAAAAAAAAATCGCGAGCCCAAAGGCCCGCGATTTCAGCGCATCTACAACTATTTGCCGCGTTTATCTTTTCTCAGATCCTTGCGGTCACGATGAATATCCTTCTTGTCCGCCCTGACGTCCTTGCGATCATGATGGACATCGCGGTAATCGCTCCGCAGGTCTTTGCGATCGCTGTGAATGTCGGCACGGTCATGATTGATGTCAGCCTGATCGTGACGGATTTCGCGCTTTTCGCCGGCGATTTCCTTGTTGTCCTCTTTGACCTCGCCGCGATCCTTCGCGATTCTCGCCTTGTCCTTGGTTAGATCGTCGGTATCGTTGTTCTTGAGATCCCTGCGGTACTTGGCTTGCGCCTTGTCCAGCTGGGCCTCGCCCTGGTTGCGATCGCGGCGATCCGCGTTCAGTTCACGAACATCCTGATTGCGGTCACGCCGGTCTTTGGCAATGTCATTCTGGTCTTTCCGCAGGTCCTTGCGGTCGCCGCGGATATCTTGTTTGTCGTTTGCGATATCGCCGCGGTCGTGGCGAAGATCGCGCTTGTCCTTGCGCAAATCGCGACGGTCGCCGTTGATATCGGATTGGTTGCTTGGGGTGGTTGAAGTTGTTGCTGAAGTGCCTGTGGATTGTGCGCTTGCAGCACTGCCGAATACGAACAGGCTGGCCAGGATGCTGGTGGCCGCCGCTTCTAATCGAAAGTTACGCATGTCTCTCCTCGAAGAGCTCAACCTCTGCTGAACTCTACTTCTGGGTGAAACGCGATGCCAGTATGAAAGTTGCGCCCCAGCGGCACGAATGTACGATGTACGTTTAGTGACAAGCGGAGCCGAGGACTTATGAAGAACAAGACTTTTGTTGCCATTGCGTTAATGCTGCTGGTTTCCCCGATTCTTCTCGCCAAAGATCGGGCCATCGATGCCGCCCACAGCAAAATGATCATCCATGTAGGCAAGACCGGACTCTTCTCCGCCGCCGGCCACGAGCATGAAGTCAGCGCACCGATTGCTGAAGGCGCAATCGACGACTCCGGCGCTGGCCGCGTTTGGTTCCGCGTAGAGGCGATGAAGCTGCAAGTCCTTCCCGAAAAGGACCAGGCTGCGGTTCAGAAAGACATGCAAGAGAAAGTGCTGGAGAGCACTACGTTTCCACAGATCCGATTCGAATCTGCTGCGATTAAGAAGGTCGCTGATGGCAAGTGGTCGGTGACGGGCAACCTGAGCTTGCATGGGAAAACGAATCCAGTGGTCGCGGATGTCCATCTCGATGCGAGAGGCTACACCGGAACAGCCACCATTAAGCAGTCCCAATTCGGTATTAGGCCAGTTAGCGCGGCTGGAGGCACGGTGAAGGTAAAGGATGAACTGCAGATCGGCTTTCTAATCGTAGCGGAGAAATAGCTGGGCCGCATGAGACTGTCATTCTGAGCCCCTCTTTGGGCGAAGAGCCTGCCCTGAGCTTGCCGAAGGGCTCTCCCGGAATGCGTCGGACTTAGTCGCCACATGCTGGCTCTTTCACCAAGATCTTTGTCAAAGAACCGCGATACAGCATCTGTGTCTCAATCATCACGGGAGATCCTTCTCCCAAAGGGGCTCAGGATGACAGTGCTCTCTCAGAAAAACAGGCACGAGTGATCTCGCCCATTAAGGATCATGGTCACCAGAACGACGTGGACTCGAAAACGCCGCGCCGCTTCAGCCCACTCCCCAGCGCGTGCTAACCTGATGATGCCTACCTCAGCCGGGATGGCGGAACTGGCAGACGCAGCGGACTCAAAATCCGCCGAGGTTTACCCCTCGTGGGGGTTCGACCCCCCCTCCCGGCACCATATACAGTTCACAAAATCCATGTCTACGAGGGAAGGCGCGAGTCTAGATGCACTCGAATCCATCACTGCCTGACTTGATGCTTCTGCTGGTTCCACCCGGAGAAGACCCATTCACTCTTGAGATGAAGGTACCCATATCTGCCATTGCGACTGACACTGCTGCGTTTTTGAGAGAAGCAGGGCAGTTGTTTGGCACGACTCTGAAGCCGGAGCACTTGAACATGACAGTGCTTGAACTTGCCGATTATCTAAACCGAGCGCGTACAAGGTAATAGAGGCAAAGGCTCAGTGACTTTGAGCCGGAAGATTCGTCAGTTTCAGTTACCGAATGGCGCCGCGAATCCAGAGGATGGGACGCCGTGCAAAATATGCGATGTGATTGGATATTTTGCACAAGAGATCGGGACAAGTCTCACCATCAACTCTCCGGATTCGCGAATACGCGAGCGTCTCTCGCTTAGCGCCTATCTACGGTATTAGGGTGGCAATCCGCCCCGCAGGTGATACGCGTCCGACTCGCGAGGGATTAATTCCCGGACTATACTCTTGCCGCACGATTGATCCAAAGCATTGCACGTTCGGCAGGAGCATATGCGAATCCAGACTCTTCTTCGTTTTGGAGTTATAGCGCTACTCGTCAGCGCTGTTAACGTCGCGCAGACGGCGGGAGGAAAGGGCACAGCTGTTAGCCAAAATGCGTCGCAAAGCGATTATTTAGGTAACCTTCAGTTTCGCAATCTGGGACCAGCCGTCGCCGGCGGACGCATCACCGCCGTCGTCGGCGTTCCGAATCATCCCGAGATCTACTACGCGGGCAGCGCGGCTGGTGGAGTTTTCAAGTCCGAAGACGGGGCCACGACCTGGAGGTACATCTCCAGCCAGATCCCAGTTCCATCCGTAGGCGCTATGGCGATAGCTCCGAGCAATCCGAATCTCATCTGGGTCGGGACAGGCGAAGCCAATTTGCGCAATGACATCTCGCCGGGGCATGGTGTGTTCTTCTCACCCGACGCGGGAGCCAGTTGGCGTTCGATGGGACTCGAAGACGTCGGACAGATTGCAAACATCGTTGTGAGTCCTGCGAATCCCGAAACGGTCTTCGTGGCCGCGTTCGGACATGCATGGGCGCCGAACGCCGAGCGCGGAGTCTTCCGCAGTACCGATGGTGGCCGCACGTGGAAGAAGGTCTTGTACGTCGACGACAAGACCGGCGCGAGCGATCTGGTGATGGATCCTGCCAATCCCATGATTCTGTATGCAGGAATGTGGCAGGCGCAGCGCTATCCCTGGATGATGATTAGCGGCGGAAACGGCAGCGGCATCTACCGCTCCACCGATGGTGGAGAGACGTGGCAGAAGCTAAGCGCCGGATTGCCGAAGCCGCCGGTCGGGCGCGTTGGGCTGGCAGTGGCGCCCAGCAACCCTAAGCATGTTTATGCGCTGGTGGAATCGAAGGAAGGGGTGCTGTGGGACTCCTCCGACTATGGCGAGCACTGGACGAAGGTCAGCGACAACTATTTGCTGAATGCGCGGCCGTTTTACTTCAGTCATCTCTTCGTGGCGCCGAACGACGAGAACAGGATCTACTTCCTCTCGTTCGACATCGTGCTTTCGACCGATGGTGGTAAGACCGCCCGCATCATCGGCCGCGGAGTACACCCCGATCATCACGCATTGTGGATCGATGCGCGCGATCCCAATCGCCTGATCGAAGGAAACGACGGCGGGGTTTACACCTCATGGAACGGTGGACAAACCTGGCAGTTCCGCGACTCGCTTCCCATTGAACAGTTTTACAGCGTAGCCCTCGACGATCGTGTGCCCTACAACATCTGCGGCGGCCTGCAGGACAACAGCGGATGGTGCGGGCCATCACACACGTTCTCGCGCGGCCCGATTCCCAATAATGAATGGTGGACGACGGTCGGCGGAGACGGCCAGTATGTAGTTCCCGGGCTGAACGCTTCCAAAGTGATCTACTCCGACTCGCAGGATGGCGAGATCGAAGTACTGGATCGGGAAGCCGGCAAGCCGCAGCACATTCGTCCGTATCTGCAGAACCAGGGCGACATGCCCATTTCGGAATTAAAGTACCGCTTCAACTGGACCGCCCCCATCGCGGTTTCGTCCACAAACGACAAGGACGTATACCTCGGGGCCAATGTGCTGTTTCACTCCAGCGACGCCGGAGAGCACTGGACTGCCATCAGTCCCGACCTCACACGCAACGATAAGTCAAAGCAGGTTGTGACCGGTGGCGACATTCTCAAAGATCTCAGCAGCGCCGAGAACTACGACACCATTCTGGCAATTTCGCTCTCCCCGCTGGATCCAAAGGTGATCTGGGTGGGCACCGACGACGGCAACATTCAGGTAACACAGGATGGAGGGCAGCACTGGTCGAATGTCGCTGCCAATATCGCGCAGCTACCGCAGTGGGGAAGAGTCCGCCAGATTGAGGCCTCACCGACAACTGGCGGGGCTGCCTACGTTGCGATCGACTTTCACGAAAACGACGATCATCGCCCCTTCGTCTTCAAAACCCGCGATTTCGGCAGGAGCTGGACATCCATCAATCACGGACTGCCGAATCAGTCAACCCACGTCGTGCGCGAGGATCCGAACCGGCGGGGGCTCCTGGTCCTAGGTACCGAAACAGGACTGTTCTATTCTCCGGACGAAGGTGAGCACTGGACTGCCCTGAAGAGCGGCTTCCCTCCTACGCCCGTGTATGACCTGAAGTTTGAAAAGCGGAAACACGATCTTGTGATCGGCACGCATGGTCGAGGATTGTTTGTGCTGGACGACATCAGTCCTCTGGAGCAGCTGTCGGCCGAAGTGCAAAACTCCGATTTGCATCTCTTCGAAGCCCCGCCCGCGCATCTGACGAGCATGTTCAGCCGCTATGGGCGCAGCGGCGGATGGTCAGCGCCAAATCGTCCGGCGGGAGTGCTGATCAACTACTACGTGAAACAATCGATCGAGAGCCGTAAGAATGCCGACGGCCAGCCGACGATGCCGCCGGTCAAAATCGTGATTACAGCACCCGATGGCCAAACAGTCCGGACTCTACATGGCCCAGGTCGCGCCGGCGTGAATCGGATCGCCTGGGATCTGCGTTGGGATCCGCCGACCTCGCTGCGCACCGGACGCGGCGAGAGCGACAACGAAGGCAGCAGCGAGAGCGCTGAAGAAGGTTTTCGCCGTGGCGGAGGACCAACGGCATTGCCCGGCACGTACAAAGTCACGATCACCGCGAATGGGCACACCGAGTCACGCAATGTAGAAGTCGGTCCCGATCCACGCTTCCCCTTCGACCAGCAGGCAGCACAGGCGCAACTGCGTGCTGCGCTCGAAGTGCGTGACCAACTTTCGGCGCTGAACCAGGCCCTGAATCGCGACGGAGAGCTGCGAGCGCAAATCAAATCGATGAGAACGGTCCTCGGCGGCTCCGAGCGCCAGGATGGCGACCGTTACGCCAAGCTCCTCGACAGCGCCCAACAGCTCGATGGAAAGCTGAGCAAGTGGCAGGAGGCGGTCTACAACCCCGCCGTTCAGAACGATCCCAAGTACTATCTGCACTATCTTGCAAGACTGAACGACCGCATGCAGCGTCTGCTCTCGCGCATCAACGAAGACTACGATCGCGCTCCTTCAGAAGAACAGACCAGCGAGATGGCCGCGGTAAGGAATCAAGTAGACGAACAAGTGCGAAGCTTCAACGCGCTCTTGTCAGATGATGTCGGCAAATTCAATAAGATGGCCGCAGATACCGGAGCGAACACTTTGTACGCCGGACCGGCGATCGCGCTGCATGGCGAGCGGCCTCAGACTCAAGTTAGCGGTGGGCGATAAACCAGCGCGAAGCGCGGGATTCCTGTAGCCCAGCGGCGTAAGCCCTGGGGATGAAGAGAAGATGATTGAGCGCCGTCGGCGCGGCACAATTGACCTCGCAGCAAGGAGTACCGCACCTACGGTGCTCATCTATGATTCTCTTCCTACCCCGGGCTTCCGCGGCTACGAGAATTCCGCGCTTCGCGCTCGGCGCTCTGCTGAAATCAACACCGACAGTGATACACTCCCCAACCTACCAAGGAGGTCTCCGATGCCTGCTCCCAAGCCACAGAAAGCATCGACCTTCCGATTGTCGAAGGTCGTCGGATTCACCATCACTACTCAACCCGAAAAAGCGAAGGCCTTCTACAGCAAGACACTCGGTTTTCGTTTCGTGAAAGACGATGGTTTTGCTCTGGTCTTCGACGCGCATGGGACGATGCTGCGCATAAGCAAACTGAAGCAGTTCACTCCGGCACAGTTCACCGTCCTGGGATGGGAAGTTGAGGACATCGAGGCCGCGGTTGCCGAACTCGTGCGCAGAGGCGTCGTCTTCGAGCGCTATCCCGGAATGCCGCAGGACACGAACGCGATCTGCACTTTTCCCGGCGAAGCTCGTGTTGCCTGGTTCAAGGATCCCGACGGAAACGTGTTGTCGCTCTCACAGCACTATAGGTAGAGACGCAGCATGTGGGTCTCCGCGAGGATCGATCCGCTCGTTGCCTAGCACGTGGGGCAGGCATGTAGCATGGTGAAGACGCAGCATGCCGCGTCTCTACCTATGGGCGAGCCGGGCCAGAACCTGAATGCTTGCGTTATCCTGAATGTTTATAACGCCTCTAGCGGGTTCCTATTCCTATGCCTGATGTTGCAGAAGCTCCCAGTACCCTGAAGATCACCTTGCCCGACGGATCATCACGCGAACTTCCGCGCGGAACCACGGCCTACGATGTTGCCAACTCCATCTCGCCGCGGCTGGCCGACGCCGCTCTTGCCGCCAAGGTGAACGGCAAAGTCGTCGATCTGAATCGGCCGATTGAAGAAAACTCCGAAGTGCGGATTCTCACGGAAAAGGATCCTGAGTCACTCGAAGTATTCCGCCACTCGTCGGCTCATGTATTAGCTACCGCTGTCACCGAGTTGTTTCCTGAGACGAAGCTCGGGCATGGCCCTCCGACGGAATCGGGCTTCTTTTATGACTTCTATCGACCGACGCCGTTCACTCCTGAAGACCTGCAGCGGATCGAGCAGCGTATGCAGGAGGTCGTTCAGCGGGACGAGAAGTTTGTCCGCGAGTATGTGCCGCGACAGAAAGCGATCCATCAGTACGAAGCGGAAAACGATTGGATGAAAGTTCATTTCATCCAAAAGCACACCGAGGGCGAGAATCAGGTTTCCTTCTATCGCAACGGCAAGTTCATAGACTTCTGCCGTGGCCCACACATTCCTAGTACGGGAAAGATCAAAGCCTTCAAGCTGCTGAATCTCGCTGGAGCGTATTGGCTTAATGATGAGAAGAATCCTCAGCTCCAGCGAATTTACGGAACCTCGTTCTATTCTAAGAAGGATCTTGAGCAATATCTCAACGCGATCGAGGAAGCGAAGAAGCGCGATCATCGCGTGCTGGGACAGCAGCTCGATCTGTTCTCTATCCAGGAGCTGGCTGGACCGGGCCTGATCTTCTGGCACGCAAAGGGCGGCATCATCCGCAAAGAGATGGAGGACTGGCTGCGAGCCGAGTACCTAAAGCGCGGCTATTCGCTTGTCTTCACGCCGCACGTAATGCGCACCGATCTCTGGAAGACTAGTGGGCACGCGGGCTATTACGCGCAGAACATGTTTACGCCGATGGAGCTGGACGATGCCGAGTATCAGCTCAAGCCGATGAACTGCCCCGGCCACATCCTGATCTACCAGAATACCCTCCGTTCCTATCGCGACCTGCCGGTGCGCCTCGGCGAACTGGGCACGGTGTACCGCTACGAGCGTTCCGGAGTGATGCATGGTCTGCTGCGCGTGCGCGGCTTCACGCAGGATGATGCCCACATCTTCTGCACGCCCGAGCAGATCGAAGACGAGATCGTCGCCTGCATCGATTTTGCGCTGACGGTGCTCAATACCTATGGCTTCGACAAATACGAAGTCGAACTATCCATCTGGGATCCAAACGACACCAGCAAGTACATCGGTTCGAAAGAAAACTGGGAGCGCGCCATTGCCACGCTCGAGACGGCCATGCAGCGCCGCAACATTCCATACAAGACGATTCCCGGCGAAGCCGCGTTCTATGGCCCCAAGATCGATGTGAAGCTAGTGGACGCCATTGGCCGCCTCTGGCAGCTCTCGACGGTGCAGTTCGATTTCACCCTTCCCGAGCGCTTCAAACTGGAGTACGTCGCCGAAGATGGCTCGCGCAAGCAGCCGCTGATGGTCCATCGCGCACTTTACGGATCGATCGAGCGCTTCTTCGGTGTGCTCATTGAACACTACGCCGGAAATTTCCCGGCTTGGCTCTCGCCGACGCAGGTAGTGATGATCCCGATTTCGGAACGCCACGCCGGCTACGCTGAGCAGGTAGCCGAGAAGCTCAAGGCAGTCGGAGTGCGTGTTCACGTCGATGCCCGCAACGAGAAGATGAACGCCAAAATTCGCGAGCATACGCTACAGAAAGTCCCATTTCTGCTCGTGGTCGGTGACAAAGAAGCTGAAGCTGGAGAGGTGAGCGTACGGGTGCGGGGCAAGGGAGATGAGGGGAAAATGAGCGTTGCTGCCTTCGTGACTCGTGTTCGCGGTTTGATAGAATCGCGTGCTTCGAGCCTGGGGTGAAACCACAAAGGACACGAAGGGCACAAAGGAACAGCCGATAGAGCCAAAATCGCATGGAACAACAAGCTGCGAGGTTGGGAAAGAGTGCCAACGATGTGAGTCATGCAATCGTGACTGCCGCGTTGAAGGTTCATTCGGCGCTCGGTCCGGGGTTGCTTGAGAGCGCGTACGAAGCCTGCCTCATGCACGAGCTCCTCAAAGCTGGCTTGAAAGTCTCTTCTCAAGTAGCCTTGCCGCTTGAATATGACGGAATAAAGCTCGACATCGGTTACCGTCTTGACCTGGTTGTGGAAGATCTAGTGATCGTCGAGATCAAGGCAATAGAGGCAATCACAAACATCCACCAAGCGCAGATCCTCTCGTACATGAAACT
>QIBC01000159.1 GCA_003225215.1 Acidobacteriota bacterium | reverse complement strand
CCTCTTGCGTAAGATCTTCGGCGTCGCTCGCCGAGCCAGTAAACCGATAACAAATGTTATAGATCCGCCGGTTCTGCTGTTTGACGAGATCCTCCCACGCGCTTGCATCGCCAGCGATGCATCGTCGGACCAGAGTATTGGTGAGCGTGCTTTCTTCCAACCGGCTTAGGCTTCTTTCGTTTAGAACAGCCTGCCTTGGCTGCGGCACAGCAACTGGCACAACCATTCCAGACCGCGATCCGGCTGCAATCTTAGCGGGGGCCGATGCGGCGAAGGTCCGCGACGCGGGATGACGAATCAGCTTATGGGCCGCCTCTGATTTTGTCCGGTAACCCGACCGTACCATGCACGCCGGTATCCGTCCCGGCAGCGCGCGCTTTGCGATTTGGGTTGAATGTCTCAACTTGCCAGCGAGATACGCAGCCTCGCCGACGAAAGTTCACCAAATTATTGGAGTTTATGGGTTCCAACAAGCCTGGGAAACTCCCGCATTTGCGCCACATGCCATGCTCCGGCAAGTCCGCGATCCGAATCAGTCGCCTTCCCCCAGCCAGCACTTTATTACGGATTGCAAATTCCCTGCTTCAGGGAAAGCAGCAGGGAATTTTTCCCGTAGAAGAAAATTCTGAGAGCGAAACCAGCATGAACACAGGGGAATTCGAGATGGGCAGGGAATCAGCAGGGAAATAGCAGGGAATTCGCGTTCCGAGCTGACTTTGCCATTCATTACGCAGTCCCAGACTACTTAGCAGTTCTTCCAACGACTTCATGCATCATGCATTTTGGCAAGCCGTCGGAGGCGATCGTAGACGAATAAACGGCGAAAATCAACTGCTCGTTTTAGCGAGATGCCCAGAGGCCCTCGACCGGCGAACTGCCGAGTATGCGATGCTTCAGATGCTTCATTGGTACCGTAAACATTGTCCGTCTACTGGGCGAAGCACCGGGCCGTTCCGCCATTTCACTGTCCGAATGCGAACACCGCATTCCATCTTTGGAGCCGAAACGGCCCACCTCTTACCTGCTGTTTCCCGGCATGTCTCTGAGCCCGAAGCGCCCTACTGCCACCCAAAACGGCCTAACTAGTGCATCGGTAACTGGCCAGAGATGACCATGCATACCTGGATTCAAGATTTCCGTTATGGTGCCCGCGTCCTGCGCAAGACCCCCGCATTTACGATCGTCGCCATTCTCACCTTGGCGGTGGGTATTGGGGCGAACACCGCGATCTTCAGCATCGTCGACGCCGTTCTCTTCCGGCCTCTCGCCATGGCCGACCCTGAGCGGGTGATGCTGTTGCAAGAGGCGTGGCAAGGCCGCGACGGTGGAGTCTCTGTCGGCAACTTCGCCGACCTTCGCCAGCACAACACTTCATACTCCAGCCTCTCGTCATCTGCCTCGGCTGCCTACAACCTCGCCACTGAGGAAGCCCCTGAGCGCATCGACGGCGAGCGCGTCGACGCCGAGTACTTCCATACCTTCCAGGTAAGTCCAGTTCTCGGACGAGTCTTTACCTCGGCCGAAGATGCTCCCGGCCGCGACGCCGTAGCCGTGATCAGCGAACGCCTCTGGCGCACTCGGTTTCACGAGGACCACACGCTTGTCGGACGAGCCATCCACGTCAACGGCGTGCCGTTAGTGGTCGTCGGAATCATGCCGCGCAACTTCGACCCACTGCTGAGCAAGTCCGATATCTGGATTCCCGCGAGTTACACGCCCGCTCAGCTTGCCGACCACGACAATCACTATCTCGAGATCTTCGCCCGCCTGAAAGATGGTGTCTCGATAGCGCAAGCCAGAGCCGAGCTGAACGTGCTTGCCGCTCGTCAGGCTCAGCGCTATCCGATCGACGATAAGGATCGCGTCTTTAGCCTCACGCCATTGACCGAAGCCCTTTTGGGCGACCAGCGAGTAACACTGTTCACCGTCCTAGGCGCCGTAGGATTCGTTCTGCTGATCGCTTGCGCAAACATCGCCAACTTGCAGCTAGCCCGAGCCCGTGGGCGAGAAAACGAAATTGCGGTACGCGCAGCGCTGGGAGCAACTCCCAAACGCATCGTGCGGCAGTTGCTCGCAGAGAATCTGTTGCTGGCCGGGCTCAGTGCAGTTTTGGGAATCTTCCTGGCCGTTGCCGGCGTCGGCTGGCTAGTCGCGAGCGCTCCCCCCGGAGTGCCCCGCATTGACGAAGCCCGCGTCGACACGATCGCGCTTCTCTTCGCCGCTGCCATCGCCGTGCTGTCGAGCCTGCTCTTCGGAACGGCGCCGGCCCTGCGGTTGGTGGGCGTGCGCCTGACGGAAACTTTCCAAGCCGCCCGCTCCACTGCCAGCCGCGACCGAGTGCGCAGCGTGCTCGTAGTGGGCGAAGTGGCACTCGCCCTCATGCTTCTCGCCGCCGCTGGACTGCTCATCCGGAGTGCCATGATGCTTGCCAAAGTGCAGCCCGGCTTCGACACCAGCAACCTCATGGTCGGACGAGTCGGCCTGCCAGATCGCGCTTACCGCGATCCCGCAAAGGCACGTCAGACATTTGAGACCGTCCTCAGCAACGTTGCATTGCTGCCTGGCGTCGCCTCCGCCGCCGTAATCTCACGAGCTCCGCTGATGGGTGGCGGAAACAGCAACGGACTGTTGGCCGAAGGACAACCGTTCGATCCGTCGAAGCTGATTGACGGTCACCTGCGTGTGGTTTCCCCTGGATATCTCAGTACAGCTCACGTCCCGCTCAAGACGGGCCGTGACTTCACTCCCGAAGACACGCGTGACCGGACGCTAGTTGTGCTGGTGAACGAGACGCTTGCGCGGACCATGTGGCCCAACCAAAATCCCATCGGCAAACGCTTCGCCTGCTGCGAAGGAGGCCCCAAAGGCCGCATGGATCCGGTCTGGCACGAAGTCGTCGGCGTTGTCGGCGACGTCCACGCCTGGGGCCTCGACCGGCAAATCTTCCCCGAGTTCTACATGCCCATCGCACAGATGCCTCCGTCCGCCTGGGACTGGATCGGCCGCAGTATGGACGTAGTCGTACGCACGCAACGCGCATCAATTCCCATAAACGAACTGCGCACTGCAGTGGCGAAGGCAGCTCCCGGAGTTCCGATCTACCGTGTCTCGACCATGCAGCAAAGGGTTTCCAGCCAACTGGAACAGTCCCATTTTGATACCTTCCTATTGAGCATCTTTGCCGCCACCGCTCTCCTGCTCGCCGCAGTTGGAATTTACGGTGTGCTCTCCTACACCGTAGCGCAGCGCACAAAAGACATCGGGATACGCATGGCGCTGGGAGCAACTCAGTCCAACATCACCCGCGATGTGCTGGGGCACGGAGTGCTCCTGACCGCCATTGGCGTAGCCATCGGCCTGGCCGGCGCCTTCGCCGGCGCGCGCCTCATCCGCAGCATCCTCTATGGAGTGCGTCCCACTGATGTGGGCACGTTCCTCGTGGTATCGATAGTGCTCGCAGCGGTAGCGCTCATCGCAAGCTACCTGCCCGCTCGACGCGCCAGCCGGGTGGATCCAATGATCGCGTTGCGATATGAGTAAGTCTGAAGGGCAGTACGAACATCAATCACGCAGGTGAACGTAGATTCAAGGGTGCACGCTGATTTTTAAGAGATTTCGCCTCGAGTGTATGACTTCAAGATTGACCGGGAGCTGACTTCAGCCCCCTTTTAAAGGATCTGCGTTCATCCTACAAGTCTGCGTCCATCTGCGTGAGTGGTGGGTGTTCGACTGTCGGTTTCAGCTTATGGCCTATTCGCAAACATCTTTTCGACGGTTCCAATCGCAAGGAACATGCGATTTTCGACCTTCGGAAGTTCCATGAAGCCGAATTTTTTGTAGAAGTTTGCAGCAGCCGCGTTCTTCGCATCGACAATTACTCCGGCTGAGGCTAATTCTTTGCTGCCCCTGAGACAGCGATGAAGGGCATCCATGAGCATGAGTTCGCCGAGCTTTTGACCCTGAAAAGATACTGCAACCGCGAGACGCCCCAGAAGCGTAGTCGAGACATTGGGATATTTCGGCAACTTCCTGGCATCTTCCGGGGGAATCTCGTCGAGGCGGACTGAGTATTGGGAAAGCGTGTAATAGCCCGCGATCGTCGTGCCATCCGGAGTGATCACGAAGGCGACTGCGGCATGTTTCTTTACGTCTTGAATTGCTTGTCTCTGAAGATACGAGTCGAGGGCCGCTGTTCCGCATGAAAAAGCCGCCCGATCATGTCTCGATGTGAGCGGCTCAAATCTAAATTTCAGTCGTGGGCTGGCCGGTTCCGCCAACTAAGTACCCATATACCGCTTGTAATGCTGAGCGGCTTCGCGCGCGGCTTTGGTCGGCTCTGGGGGATTGAGAATTGCATTCACAAACCTCTTCCGAGCTTCACCCGTCAACGTCAACATTTCGAAGTCCTTGATGGTTTCAGAGGCCGCCTCCTGCGCACTCAATACCACGAAATCAGTCACCGAAGTGCCCCGCAACCGTGCGGCTCGCTCAATCAGACGCTTCTGAACCGGGGTGATCCTGGCCTCGAGCCGTTCCCTTTTTAGAACTTTTCCACGACTCTTACGTGCCAGCGCCATGCAAACTCTCCTGATTAACAATGTACGGCAGTTTACCGCACAAGTCAACCAATGTACGTCAGACTGCCGCACATCGGCAGAAAACCGAAGTTACCGTTGTTTAGCTGATTGCCCAATCGCTTATTGCGTAGTGCAGCTAGCTTCCTATCCTTCCTGATGACGCCCAACCAATGTTTGTGATCGGCCACAATGAGAGCGTCGGAGGCGGGGATGGGCAAACGTGAGCCCAATCCGGGAAGTCTGGAAAAAGGGTGTGCTTCGACGCGCCCGCCGGATGGATCCAATCACCGCACTCAGATACGAGTAACCCACAAAGCATGCCGAGCGCAAGGTAGAGAGACAGCCATGCTGTGTTTGATTGCTTATTCCCGAGTGCAACAAAACACGTGTGCGGGAGGTATGTTGAGCGGCTCGTAGCTGCGTTCAACCGAGCGGAAGATATCGGCAAGGGCGGGCGCCAGCAGCAATCGATACTGAAATAACACAAGCTGTCCGCGACAGGAGAGGACCTGGTGGCACTTGCGCAGGATCGACTCTCTGGTTGTGTTGTCCATGTTTGCAAAGGGCAAACCTGAGATGATGCAGTCCGAGAGGCCGAGCTCGAACCGAGTAAGAATCGTGTCCAGATGAAGAGCGCTGCCTTCTACGACGAATAGGCGGCGGTCCTTGATGCTGTTGCGTAGCGCTCGCGCGAAGGTGCGATTCATCTCGATCGCGATCAAAACGGCATCGGGACGCATTCGCCGAAGGATTTCCCTGCTAAAACAACCCAAGCCGGGCCCGAGCTCCACAACGACCCGTGCAGGTTGCCAATCTACTCGCGAGAGCATTCGCTTGACCAGAAAACGGGAGCTCGGAACTAGCGAGCCTGTCCGCAACGGATGTCGAAGGAAATTACGCGTGAATAGAAACTTGGAGCGAAGTGCGCGGCGTCTCATCTTTGCCTCACGATTGCGGCTATCTGACTACGACTGTTCCCGAAACGGTCTGCGCATGCGCTGCCGAGCGAAGCCAGGCCGAACTCCGATTGCATGGTCTCATCTGCCGCGAGACACCCGGCAAGTAACTGTGCGCGGATCATCTGTGGTGAAAAAGAGAGCAGGTCGGCAAGATCCGCAGTTTCCTCTTTGGGTTTGACTATGCCGATTCGATACGGATGAGAATGTGCGTAGCTGTCCAGTCCCTCGCGGTTATAGGATTCGAGTGGAAACGTTGTAGCTATCGCAAAGGTCGCGTTCGACGCCGACTCTGTTCCTGCCCGGAGTGCCGATTCGGAATCGCTGTGCTCGCGCCACGCAAGCCATTGATTCGCGAGGAGCATGAAATCGAGGTCTGTTCGAAAGGGCGTATCTGCCATCAGAGCAATGGCACGACGCATGATCTTGCGCCCATCTGTGATGAGCTCGGTGTCAGCGCGTCGGTAATTTGCGTGGGCAACCGGCAGCAGGTCCGATCCACGCACGTAAGGACTTGTCGCGATCACGAAGAGCTGCTGCAGAAGTTCATGTGCCGGCTTCGCGCGAGAGCAGTCGGAACCAGAGCACACGACAAAGTAGCTGGCGACGGGAATGACGTGGCGTAGGCTGGCATCGCCGAACTGCGCTACTCTGTGAGTATCAGGCTCCTGATCGCGAGAGGCAAACCGGGGCATGCGACCCATCACCGGAAGCACGGAGCTCGCGTACAGATACTCGAGAAGGCGCGATTTCGGAACGCTGAAATCTCCACGCGCCGCAGCGACTTCCTGATAGGTCCCATCCCAGAAGCAGGTCAAACCGATACGAAGAGGCCGGCCGGCAGCAAGTTTGTTGATCGATACGTTTGCTGCCAGAAGGCGACGCAGAGGAGAAAAGTCATTGAAGTTCTCGGTCCCAAACATCGCGAACCGCAGACCTGCCAGCTTGCGCGGCTTAACGATGTCGCGGGAACTCTTGAGCGATGCCCAGATATTCACCAGAGATTCAGCCTGCACAACCAGCGCGGCGTGCGATGTTTCCCGATCGTTAGAGGAAAGCGCCTGGGCAAGAATTGCTGCGTTGATCGCTCCAACAGAAATACCTGAGAAATCGTGGAAATCACATGCGCGGTGCACGATCAGGTGATAGGCGGCGCCCGCTTCGAAGGCTCCCTTGATGCCTCCACCGGAGAAGACTAGCGCCCGTCGATCCAGGCTGCCGCAAGGATCCTGCGCTCGTGACACGACAACTAAAGCGAGCAGAATCGCAGTGACGATGCCAAACCGAAATGTGTTCGAGAGCGCCATTACAGTTTCTATGGCGCCTAAATTAGCGGCTCATTCCGATGAAAGCCATGCACGCGCCATCCACTGAGAACTAAATTAGCTTCTCCAGCTAACGCCCTATGTAGAAAGCGGTTGTCTCTAGTTATCTCCCGACTTGTGCTGGACCCCAGGCGTAGCGCTCGTGCTAGACTCCGCCGCCAGGGAGAGATCGCGTGCCTTGTAGCGCAGTCGCTTTCGGGACATTCGAATTTGATCCGCGCACGGGTGAACTACGCAAGCGAGGGATCAAGCTAAGGCTTCAGCCGAAGTCCGCTGCGGTGCTGTCTGTGCTGGTGCGCCATCCCCACGAACTAGTCACGCGCGAGCATTTAAGAATAGAAGTATGGGGACTCGAAACCTTCGTCGATTTCGAAAATGGACTCGGCAATGCCATCTGGAAGCTGCGCCAACACCTCGGCGACAAAGCAGACAATCCGCTTTTTATAGAGAGCATACCGGGGAAGGGCTATCGCTTCATCGCAGACGTACACCCGCTGGTTCCAAATCCGAACTCAAGAAAGGTGATTGCGATTCGCCCGTTCGAAGACTTGGATAACAGACAATCAGATGATTATTTTGTCGCGGGGCTTACTGAAGAGTTAATTACACAACTTGGACGGCTGAATCCGAAGCGCCTTGCGGTGGTGGCATTGCGTAATAAGTCGCTGGCGGAGATCCCTGGTGAACTCGCAGCCCAATCTTATGTTGTAACCGGAACTGCGCGCCGTGATGGCACCCGGCTGCGTGTGACGGCGCATCTGCTCGAAGCAGCAGATCAACGTCAGATCTGGGCCGGCAGCTACGATCGTCCGACAACCGATGTGATTGCCGTACAGATAGAGTTGGCAGAACAAATCGCCAAGTCGCTCATGGTAGAGCTGTTGCCAGTAAAGAAGGAGCATGGCCGGAGTAAGTGGACCGAGAGTCTGGTTGCCTATGAGTTATATCTCCAAGGCCGATATCACTGGAACAAGCGCGTGCCCAAATCCACCTTCACTGCAATTGAGTATTTTCAAAGAGCGATAGCCGCCGATCCTGAGTACGCGCTAGCACATGTGGGGCTCGCGGACTGCTTTGGCGTGCTTGGCTTTTACGGTGAGCTTGCGCCCGCAGATGCTTTTGGCCGCGCGAAGCAACATGCGTCGAGGGCTCTGGCTCTGGACGACTGCCTGGCCGAGGCGCACAGCTGTCTGGCTTTCTGTCTCCTGCAGTTCGACTGGGATTGGAATGCCGCGCAACATGAACACCTGCAGGCCATACAGCTGAATTCGAACTGCGCTCCCGCCCACCACTGGTACGGCCTGACATTGACCGAAACGGGCCGATTTTCCGATGCCCTGCGATCACTGATTCGTGCGAGGGAGTTAGACCCATTCAACCCGGCCATTCAGGCCCATATCGGTCGGCTTGCCTACTTCTGCCGCGATTTCGAGCGCTCTCTGAAAGAAGTTGAACGCGCCGTTGAACTTGATCGCAGCTACGTTCCTGGCCGCTACTTTCAGGCGATTGCGATGGTTCAGAAGGGGAACGGCGGAGATGCAATCAATCAATTTGAGGGACTCGTGACCGAGTTTTACGAACATCCGATCCTGGTGAGCGGCTTGGCCTACGCCTATGGAAAAGGAGGAAAGCGCGCCGCGGCATTGAAAGCTATTGACCGGTTACAGGCGTTAGCGCGCAAGATTCGCGTGCCACCATATTTCCTGGCGTTCGCTCACGCTGGGGTCGAAAATTCCGTCGCTGCCCTGGACTATCTGGATCAGGCCAAAGTTGAACGGTTTGCATGGCTGCACTACCTGAAGATGGACCCAGTTTTCGATTTTCTCCGCTCGAATCCCAGATTTGACGAATTGATATAACCGTAAGAAGTTTTCGCTCCTGGAGTGAATGGCTGCCGGAGTGGAAAAGCCTGCCTGCGCGGAGCCGAACCGGATTCTTGTATTTTTGCTATTGGATGTCGCTTTTGCTTTGGCTGACTACTGATTACTGTTACCTGTACCGCGCATCGACACCAATCCCAACACGCGCGCGCGTGGGTCCTAATTCAACGTCAACACCCGGCCGAGAGCGAGGGAATCCACGTTTTCAGACCGTTCAAACAAAACTGTCGTCTTTCGTGAATCAAATCCGATTTCCCAGTAGTGAAGGAAAAAGC
>QIBC01000158.1 GCA_003225215.1 Acidobacteriota bacterium | reverse complement strand
ATCCAACGGCCCGTTGCAGCCCGGGCAATCTATCGACGTGCGCTTCCGGACTCAAATTGCTGCAGGTCTTACCGCAGGCACGACGCTCACGAACACCGGCGTCGTGACCTGGAACACTCCCCAGCAGAGTGCGAGTGCGAGCGCCTCGATTGACGTTGGAGGAACCCCAGGCTCCGGGATGTTGAACGGTACTGTGTGGCATGACGCCAACTTCAACAAGACCGTCGACACCGGCGAGCCGCTGCTTCAGGGATGGACAGTTGGGTTGCATCTCAACGGAGTGCTGTTGCAGTCCGTCGTCACGGACGTGAACGGTGTTTATCATTTCGCGGGCATTGCGCCAACGAATGGAACAGATCGGTATGAATTGCGGTTCAGGGCACCCGGCGCCGGCCCGAACACCGCTAAGCTCGGCAAAGCCGACTCTGCCTTCACCAACAATCTGCAGCAGATCACCGATATCGTCCTGCCCTCCGGCAGCAACCTGCAGAACCTAAATCTGCCGATCGCACCAAACGGCGTCGTCTACAACTCAGCCGCGCGTACACCAGTTGTCGGGGCGACACTCACCCTACTGAATGCCGGCAGCGCCTCGCCTCTGCCGGCGGCTTGCTTCGACGATCCGGCACAGCAAGGGCAGATCACACTCGGGAACGGCTACTACAAGTTCGACATCAACTTCAGCGACCCGGCCTGTCCGAGCGGTGGAGATTACCTCATTGCCGTGACGGCGCCGCCCGGAACAAGTTACGTTGCGGGCTATTCGCAGATGATCCCGCCTACCTCCAACGCTTCGACCGCAGCGTTCTCGGTTCCGACCTGCCCAGGCAGTGTCAACGATGCCATTCCGGGAACGGCCCTGTTCTGCGAGGCTCAGCCTTCGGAGTTCCCGCCGGCTGCATCGATAGCACCACGCAGCGCCGGCACAGCCTACTACGCCCGTTTGCGGCTGGACGGCAGCCGGATACCTGGCACGAGCCAGATCTTCAACAACCACATCCCGCTCGATCCCCAGCTCGCAGGATCCGTCGCGATTTCCAAAACGACACCGCTGCTCAACGTGACCCGCGGACAGCAGGTTCCGTACACGATCACCGTGAACAACATCGCCGAGGCGATGCTCAGGGACGTAACCATCGTGGACCGCATTCCGGCAGGATTCAGTTATGTCAAGCACTCTGCGCTTCTCGACGGCGTGCAGACTGAGCCGTCGTTGGCTGGCAATGAACTCCGCTGGAGCGGTCTCACCATCGCAGACGACCAGGCGCGCACGTTGAAACTGCTGCTCATCGTTGGCGCCGGCGTCACCGAGAGCGAATACGTGAACCGAGCGCAGGCGGTGAACACCGTGAACGGAAACGCAATGTCCGGTGAAGCAACCGCCACCGTGCGCGTCACGGCCGATCCCACGTTCGATTGCACCGACGTGACCGGCGAAGTCTTCAACGACGCCAATCGCAACGGGATTCAGGACGACGGTGAGAAGGGCTTGGCTGGCGTGCGTGTGGTGACGCCGACCGGTCTCGAAGCGACGACGGATCAGTACGGGCGGTACCACATCACTTGCGCGATCACGCCGTATGAGGGCCGCGGCAGCAATTTCGTGATGAAGCTCGATGATCGGACCCTGCCAAGCGGCTACCGAATGACGACGAACCAGATACAGATCCAGCGCGCCACACGGGGCAAAGCCCTGCAGTTGAATTTCGGGGCCTCGCTTTACCGGGTGGTCGCCATTGACCTCTCCGATGCGGTGTTCGAGCCGGGTACGACCGAAATCCGCGTCCAGTGGCGGCCGCGCCTGAACACACTTCTTGAAGAGCTGCGCAAATCGCCGTCAGTGCTGCGCCTCTCATACATCGCCGACACAGAGGATGCGGCACTGGTTGACCGGCGCATGGAAGCAATCAAGCGCCAGTTGACCAAGGATGCAGCGAGCGACAGTCGGGCGCTGACAATCGAGCCTGAAGTCTTCTGGCGCCTTGGTGGCCCGCCCAAACGGCCCAATGTGCCCGTGCCGGGGAGCAAGTGAATCCCATGAGCAAACACAATTATCTATCGCCGATTGTCGGATTCCTGGTATTGACCGCCTCCGCGGGAACTGCTCAGGTCCGGACTGTCATGCCCGGCGAGCCGGTCGAGCGACACCTGTCCCCCTACCAGAAACCCAAGGAATGGTCGCTGCAACCCGATCGAACCGATCTCACGAAGAGCATTAAGGTCTGCCGCGTGCAAACCGTCTGCAAGATGCGATTCAAGGACGGCGTCACGCCGCGAACGCGCGTCAAGAACCTCGTTGCGCCACTACGGTACGAGAACGAGAACATTCCCATTTCGGAATCTTTAACCACACAGGTCCGGCAGGCCCTCAACAACCTCCAGGACAAGCACAATATAAAGGTCCGGCTCATCGGCTACACCGACGACCGGCTGACCGAGCGCGACCAGAGCATTTATGGAGACCAGCTGTCGTTGTCCAAAGCAATGGCGCACCGCGTCGCGCTTGCCATGCAGAAAACCCTGGGATTGCCGGCGTCTACGATCGAAAGCGAGGGTCGCGGGGCGTCACAGCCGGTTGCCTCTAACGAGACCCAGCAAGGACGGGCGTTGAATCGTCGCGTCGAGGTGGAATTCTGGTACGACGATGCTCTCCAGGAGTTGCCCGAGGAGCCGCAACTCTGTCCCGGCGACGTTCAGGAAATAAAGACCAAGGTTTACGATCCCCCTTGGGGAAGCATCCCGACGCTCGAGATCGAGAACGGCCAGCCGATGATTCCTCCCGGCTACGCCGCCGATCTGCGTCGCGCCCTGACGGACATCGCGGGCCGGACGAATGCGCGACTGCGCTTTATTGGTTACACGAAGGACGAGCGCCTCGACCGCCGCACCGCGTCCGTCTATGGTGACGATATCGGTCTTTCCGCAGCGCGAGCGCGCCGCGCTATGGACATCGTCATGAAGGATCCGACTTTGTCGGATGCTCGCTCTGAACATGAGGGACGCGGCTACGTCCAGTCCGACGACGTTGTGAACACTGGCTTCATCGAGGGCCAGGAGTCGTTCGTGCGCGTGCAGGCCGTGTATGACGAACCGGTCCCACTGGACAATTACGAAGGCGTGGACGTCACCCGTCTCACCCAGGAAATTAATCCGAAGAGCCCTTACGAGCTTAACGTCATGCACATCACCGTCGACGGCAAGCCGATCGACGACAAAGACCGCAGCTCTTCCGACATTCAGCGCTGCACTGACGTCGCGCTCGACAATGCCAACATCCAGTTCCATTTTGACAATCTCGAGTCGAGGCCCCGGCTCGCTGTCGCGGCGCATCCCGTCGCTGTCGCGGTGAGCGATGTGGACAACGTTCCCGTCGCATCGCTCGTGCATTTCCGGATGTACAACAACTATTCGGCCTTCATCAAGCGCGCCGAAATCCGAATCTTCGAGCAGCAGCAGTCATTGCAGACGGCGCCGCTTGAAATCATCGCAGTCGACGACGCGGGCTTCGCGGAATGGCAGCCGGCGACAAAAACTCTCGCGGGCGGGGCATGCCAACTCAGATACCTGGTGCGTGCCTATGACTCGAAAGGTAATTTCGACGAAACGGATGCGCGGCCACTATGGCTGTACCGCGAGCGATCGCCCATAGACGTCGCGACGTCCGATGGGAGATGGCAGCACGAGCTGCTGGCCGCCTACGGACAGAATCAACTGGTGCGCCATCACATTCCGCTCGGCAGCGGCACGGTGAAGGTGCAGGGCAGCGGCGTACCGGCGGACCACAAGGTATGGGTGGCTGGCCGTCCGATTCCGGTCGACCCGCAGGGCAAGTTCGCCGCCGAGGAGATACTTCCGGCTGGCACGCACACGGTCGAAGTCGCGGTGCTCGACGATGGAGGCAACGGCTCGCTGTATCTTCGCGATCTGGAGTTCAAGCGCAGAGACCTCTTCTACGTCGGTATGGCCGACTTCACGGTATCGCCGAACAGCGGGCCGGCAAATCCGCTGCAGGGCCAAAACGCTTTGCAGCCCAACGATTCGCTGGATGGCCGGCTGGCATTCTTCGTGAACGGCAGAGTCAGTGATCGCTGGCATTTGACGGCGAGCGCGGATACGCGCGAAGGCCCGGTGAAAGACCTGTTTAGCAACTTCCTCGACAAATCGCCCGATTCGTTATTCCGGCGCATCGATCCCGACTACTACTATCCGACGTTCGGCGACAACGGTGTCGTGACCGAAATGGCACCGACTTTAGGCAAGTTCTTCGTCAAGGCGAGCCATGGCGAGAGCTACGGGATGTGGGGCAATTTCACCGCTGGCTATCAGGGCAACGAGATTGCCCAAGTCGATCGCGGCCTGTACGGAGCTAACGGGCACTATGTGTCCCAATCCACAACCAGCTTCGGCGAGCGAAAGATTACTGTTGATGGATTCGCTGCCGAACCTGGAACGCTGCCGAGCTATGAGGAACTGCGCGGAACCGGCGGATCGCTCTACTACCTGCGCCACCAGGACATCCTGACGGGTTCCGAGCGGGCACGCATCGAAATCCGCGACAAGGACTCGCGCATCGTCACGGGTGTGGTGAACCTGCGGCCCACCGTGGACTACGACATCGACTACCTGCAGGGCCGCTTGCTGCTTTCCCAACCGCTGTCGTCGACCGCTAACGACGACCTGCTGGTGCGTAGCAGCGGCTTGAGCGGTGGCGAGGCGTATCTAGTGGTGCAGTACGAGTACACGCCAGGCTTCGACAAGCTGGACGCACTCGCTACCGGCGGTCAAGGACATTACTGGTTGAACGACCATATAGGGTTTGGTCTGACCGCCAACCAAAATAAGAATGGGGATACCAACAGCAACCTCGCCGCAGGCGATCTGACCTTGCGTATGAGCGCGAATTCCTGGCTCAAGATGCAAACGGGCCGCAGCGAAGGTCTGGTCTCCGGATTAATGCAGTCCAACGATGGTGGATTCGGGTTCCAAAGCCCTGGCGATATATCGCCCAACGCATCTGCCGGGGCCTACCGCGCCGATCTGAGCGTTGGGCTGAACGACTTCTTCAAGGGTCGCGACGGTCGCTTTACCTTCTATACGCAGCACCTCGATGCAGGTTATTCGGCGCCTGGACAAGCCACGTTCAAAGACACCGAGCAATACGGCGGCACGATCAAGATGCCCATTACGCATCGCCTGAGCCTGACGGCCAAGGGCGATCAGAGGACCGAAGATCAGGGACTCGAGACCCGTGCAGTCGAATTGGACATGGGCTTTAAGCTGACGGACAAGTGGAGCTTTAGCACGGGAGTGCGAGACGATCTGCGCAAGGACCGTTCGGCGATTGTGCCCTTAACGCAGGAACAGGGCGAGCGCACAGACACAGTTGCGCAGATGAAGTTCGATCCCGGCGGAGTCTGGCGTGCCTATGCCTTCGTCCAAGACACAGTCGCGGCAAACGGCAACCGGCTCGACAACGGTCGTGTCGGTGCGGGGGGCTCCTATCGCCTGACGGAACGTTTCCGAATCGATGGCGAAGCTTCCGATGGAGACCTTGGCCTAGGTGGAAAGGTCGGCACCAGCTTCCTCTATTCCGAGCGGACCAATCTCTACCTTAATTATTCGCTCGAAAACGAGCGGGCGGACAACGGCCAGGAAGTCCGCCAAGGCAGCTTGATCTACGGAGAGAAGAGAAGGCTCTCAGATAGCTCCAGCGTCTACGTCGAGGAGCGATACCAAGATGGCGGATCGATGAGCGGCCTTACGCACGCCACTGGAATCAACCTCGTAACCAAAGAGCGCTGGAATTTCGGAGGCAGCGCGGAGTTCGGGAAGCTCCGCGACTCGCAGACTAGCGCCGAGACCAATCGCAAGGCGGCTGGAATCCGCCTGGGATACGGCCGGGAAAAGATTCAGTTCTCGAGCGCCGTCGAGTATCGCCGGGATGACGCGGAACAACCCGACACGACGCTCACCAAAAGGACCTTGTTGCTGTTCCGCAACAACTTCAAGCTCCAACTAACGCCTGACTGGCGAATGATCGGCAAGCTGGACCACTCGATCAGTAATAGCTCACTCGGCGAGTTCTTTGGTGGCGGCTACACCGAGGCCGTCGTCGGTTACGCATACCGTCCTGTGTTGCACGACCGGCTGAGCGCGCTGGTCAAATATACGTACTTCTTTAACGTCCCGACGACAGACCAGTTTACAGCGCAGAATACCGCGGCCGAATTTATTCAGAAGAGCCACGTCGGATCGCTCGATCTCACATACGACCTCACGGCCAAATGGTCAATCGGCGGCAAGTACGCCCACCGCCTGGGAGAGATTAGCCTTGATCGCGACCAGCCGCAGTTCTTTGATAGCCCTGCGCAGCTCGGCGTGTTGCGTATGGACTGGCGGTTCACGACGGGCTGGGAGAGTATGGCCGAGGTGCGAATGCTCGAGCTGCCCGATATCAGCCAACGCCAGAGTGGAGCGCTGGCCGCGATCTATCGTTACATCGGCAAGAACCTGAAGGTCGGCGCCGGCTACAACTTCACCGATTTCTCCGACGACCTGACCGACCTGAAGTACAACCACAAAGGCGTGTTCTTCAATTTCATCGCGACGAAGTGAGGCTTGCGCAGTGTCGAAGACCTTTCTAGCGATGCTGTCTTGAAGTCTCCGAAACAGCCTCTTCGAAAAGGTGCGTTCTCCCTGAGCTTCAGTTCCATTCGGTCCAAGTGTTCTATTCGCCACTCATAAGAGACCCGCGCCCACGCTAACTCGTCTAGCCACCCGAATACCGATTTTTCCGCCAGCCAATTCTTATGCCCGCGACACGCTGCATCGACGCCTCACAGATTGGTTTACGATTACGTCTTCCGAGACACGGCTACCATGTCATCTCCTCCTGCATGTATATAAAGGAGACGCGCCTGCTTCT
This sequence comes from Acidobacteriota bacterium, assembly GCA_003225215.1. Taxonomy (GTDB): domain Bacteria; phylum Acidobacteriota; class Terriglobia; order Terriglobales; family Acidobacteriaceae; genus Gp1-AA112. Next base: position 2,213 of record QIBC01000158.1, on the reverse strand, counting down.
ATCTTGCTGATTTCCGGGTACGCGAGATTGGCCGATTCGGCCTTCGTAAGAACGTGCGGCTCCGCTACAGGTTCGTTGTTTAGGATTTCCCAAAAAGGGAAGCGTAACGCTCAGCGAAAAAATGACAGCAATGCGGAAGAGTACCTTGGCAAAAGAATGTACTCCTTTCTGTAAGTCCTTCGCGATTGGTTGCTGGAAGCGCTTGATATCTCATGTTTTACGACCAAAATCACACGCAGATTGTTCGCGCCTACCGGGCGGCATTGACGAGTTCCCATATTCGTGCGAGATGATGATCGTCGTGTTCGGCGACAAAATACAAATGGTCCACGAGCCGCATCGGCGTCTTCAAACGCGGGTGGGGAATGGCTCGGGCAAATAGTGATGCGTCTAATTCGTCCACACGCTTCAGCAGTCTTTCTCTTGCAACGCGGAACTCACTCAGAATCTGTTCCAGTGGGCGCGAATTGTGGTTTGCTTCATCGGTTTTTCGATTCTTCAAGTCTGCTACGGTGAGTTGGTCGCTGGCCGCCAGGTAATCGCCCACTCGCGCCAGCCACAGCGGTTCTAGGTCAAGCAAGTGACCGGCGTTTTCCTGAGCTGACCACTTTGCTTGCGTTTTCCCGATCAGGATTGTGTGAGAACGGCCACGAACCACCTCTTCAAGCCTGGCGGGAGTGCCGCGCAGACGCGCGCACAGATTCGGAAGCAGTTCCACACGAAACGAAAACTCAAACTTGCGCTCGAACCAGATTGGCACTCGACTCATTGGTTCCGCCGATCTCCAGGAATAACTTCTGTTGCGAGTCTTTTCACGAATAACTACAGCGTAAGCGACGGGAATTGCGCCTCTTTGGGAATCTCAAATCCCGCTGTTTCAACTCTCGCGCAAGGCGACGATCGGACTCACCCTAGAAGCGCGCCGGGCCGGAATATAGCTAGCCAGGAGCGCAACCACCATCAGTATGAGCGGCACGATCAGAAACACCGCCGGATCATGGGGGCGAACACCATAAAGCAAACTTGCCATCATGGACGCAGTGGATGCAGAAAAGACCATTCCGACAACGATGCCCACGCCAGCAAGCGCGACCCCCTTGCGTAAGAACAGTCTCAGAATGTCGTCCCGCCGCGCGCCCAGGGCCATGCGGATACCGATCTCGCGCGATCTTTGGCCGACTATATAAGCCAACAAGCCGTAAATTCCGATGGAGGCCAGAAGCACCGCCACCGCCGCAAATCCCGCCACCAAATTCGCCGAAAATCTGCGCGATGCCAGCGATGCATCCACCACCTCATCCATCGAGGTGACGCTGAACACCGGCAGCCCCGGATCTACGCTCTGAATCGCGCCGCGAATCTGCGCCTCGAGCGTGCTCGCGGGCAAAGAAGTTCGCAACGCCAAGCTCAACGACCGCCCGACAAATTGATTCAACGGAACATAGAGGTGCGGCACGCCATCGACATCGAGCCCGTCGTGCTTGATATTTTTCACCACGCCCACTACGGTGCTCCATTGATTTGCAGGATTCTGCCCGAAACGCAAGCGGATACGCAGCCGCCGGCCCACCGGATCATGATCCGGCCACCAGTAGAGCCTTGCCGTCGCCTCATCGATGATCGCCACCGGCAACTTGCCATTTTCATCGTCCTCGGTGAAGAAGCGCCCCTCCACGAGCGGTGTTTGTATCACCCGAAAATAATCCGGGCTGATGCGGATAACTTCGGCGCTCAAATCTCCCGAGGATTCCGTGGGCCGGTCTTCGATGGCCAGCGAATTGTGATTCGTGGCGCCGTACGCCGCCGAATCGCTGTTGATTGTGTCGGCGGCCGGCAAATTGGACGTGATCGCCGCCAACTCCACGCCGGGAATCGCGTTCGCGCGCCGCAGCAGTTCGCGATTAAACGGAATCTGCTGCGCGAAGGTGTGATATGGATCGAGCTGTGGATTATTCGGGTTTGGCAGATAGATATTCGCCGTCACGACTTGCGATGGATTGAAGCCCGGATTCTGCCGCAACAAATCGCGCAGCGTTTCCAATAGGAGCCCCGCGCCGACCATCAGCACTACCGCAAAAGCCAGCTGCGACACCATCAGTGCGTCGCGCATGCGCCCGGCTTTCGCACTGTAGCCCGAGCCGCGCGAGCCCTCGCGCATCGTGCTCGCAAGTCCCGCCTTCGAGGAATGAATCGCAGGAGCCAGCCCAAACAGT
>QIBC01000361.1 GCA_003225215.1 Acidobacteriota bacterium | reverse complement strand
GCCTTCTCTGCCGTGATCTTTGGCGTAGCGTTGTTGATGGTAAACAAGAGAACAACAAAACCGATGGCCTAACCGGGACGCTATGGGGCATCCAACCGTTCCATACAGCACAGATTGCAGATCGACTACAGCATCTTCCCACCACTCGACGCGAGCTTAAACGGCACGACTGCCATTCTGCTGTTGATTGGGCATAGATTCATCAAGCACGGCGCAGTGGCCAGACACCGCGCCACCATGATCGCTGCATTCACGACTTCGTCCATCTTTCTTGCCTGTTATCTCTACTACCATTTCCACGTAGGATCGGTGCATTTCCGAGGAGCAGGATGGGTGCGTCCCCTGTACTTCTCGATTCTCATTTCACATACCGTGCTCGCGGCAGTGGTTGTTCCGATGATTCTCACTACGCTCACTTTGGCGCTGACGGACAAATTCGATCGCCATCGCCGACTGGCACGCTGGACCTACCCCATCTGGATGTACGTCTCCGTCACCGGCGTCATTGTCTATCTGATGCTCTACAAGTTATTCATTTGATGAGCATTCAGCGCCGCTGATTCTTTTGGGTTAGAAGGATCACCTAGAAGTGCCTAAGAGTCTTTCCGCATTTCCTTAGAGCCCTCCGCCGATATAGCCAGAGTAGATCGAAACCTACCGTTGACTTCAGTCAGTTGCGTTCCCGAACTGGCAGGAGTTTAAGTGCAATTTTCTTCTAAGGTTTTGATCAAGTTCAGCGCCGCTGCAGTTGCGGTCGCTTCGATTGTGGGTTGCGGTACGGGTTCGGCAAAGCCGTTCTCAGCAGGCAGTGCGACTACCAGCGTCAATTCAAATTCCGGCTCGAACTCAGGCAGCTCGTCTTCGGCTTCAACGCCGGGCACGAACTCCACACCGTCGACGGCTCCTGTGCCCACGCCGGTTCCTCCTCCCGCCGCCAGCGCGGATCCCGCGGGCGCAATTGTTTATGGCAGCCTTCAGACTCAGCCGGGATGGCAAACATGTGGCGGTTGTGGCAACGTCGGCGGCACCGGACAAGGCCCGGACTACCACATGACTCAGGGCATCTCGAACCCCAGCCTCAGCGGATCTGCGGCTGACTTTTATGTGAATGGCGGCCCTGCTTACACCGGCGGCTATTACTTCATCGAGCAGCCCACGATTCAGAATCCGGTCAGCTATCTCCGTTACGACTTCGATCTGTTCGTGCCCGGACAATATGCAAACGCACCTCAGGCGATCGAATTCGAGTGTCAGCAAACTACGAACGGCAATACCTACAACTTCGCCTGGCAGGCAGATTACGACAGCAATACCTGGCGCGTCTTCAATTTCACAACCAAGCAATGGGAGGGCACAGCAATCCCTCTGCAACGTTTTGCTCCGGATACATGGCATCATATCTCCGCAGTTTTCCACGCCGCCGGCACACAAGCCATTCATGATTCGTTAACAGTCGATGGCCAGACGATGGGTGCAAACATCTCGCACCAAGCTACGGCTACTGGTACTCGTCTGGAATTCACGGCGGGATTCCAAGTGGACTTGAACTCCAGCAGCACTCCGTACCACGTCTTTGTAGACAATCTGAGGGTGACGGCGACCAACTAGCGGCACCGCAAGCCCTTTTCACCACGGAGGCACGGAGACACGGAGGAAAGCTGAAGAGCAGAAAGAATCTAAATAGAAGACATGAAGTCGTTTGTTGAAGCTGCAAGCCATGGTTGCGCTTAGATTCCTCCGTGTCTCCGTGCCTCCGTGCCTCCGTGGTGAAAAGGCTTTCCCCGATGGTGAATTTGCCGCGCGTTTGTTATATTGACCGCACTTCTTTCGTACCGGAGCAGCGGCATGGCTAAGAGCGTTAACAAAGTGATCCTCGTCGGAAACCTGGGAAAAGATCCCGAAATCAAGTACACCTCAACCGGCACGCCCGTCGCCAAATTCTCACTCGCTACTAATGAGGGATATAAAGATAAGAGCGGCCAGTGGCAGGATCGAACCGAGTGGCACAACATCGTCGCCTGGCAGAGGCTCGCTGAGATCGTTGGCGAGTACGTAAAGAAAGGTTCGAAGGTGTACATCGAAGGCCGGCTTCAGACCAGCTCGTGGGACGACAAAGAGACTGGACAGAAGAAGTACAAGACAGAGATCATTGCCAACGAACTGGTATTGCTCGGCGGACGTGGCGAGGCAGACTCCGAAGGCGGATCACGCGGATACTCTCGCGGCGCCTCGGCAAGCGCCGGCAACTTCGACCAGAGCCAGCCACATCCCGAAGAGCCGGCCCACGCCACGCAGATTCAAGACGAAGATATTCCATTCTAGCTAGCGTCAGCGTAGAGACGCAGCATGCTGCAGGCCTCTTCAAATTGGCCGGGCCATCCGAGACAAGTGCCGGCCGTTTTGCGGCACTGGTGTCGGACGATGCTCTCTTCGTAGGAGTTAATTGGGACGGGCCTGCAGCATGTTGCGTCTGTCATATCCCCTTAGATCAGACAGCAGCTCTGATCCAACGTAATCTGCTGGATTTTCATCCAATCATTTGAGCTTCT
>QIBC01000360.1 GCA_003225215.1 Acidobacteriota bacterium | reverse complement strand
CGATTGTTCTTCCCACCGCGTACCACGATACGAGAATAAAAGTGAAGTACCACCAATCTTTCTCGCCATGGATAAAGTGCCAGCGCCGAACGTGAAAGATAAACGGCATAGACATCGAGGCAACATAGGCCGGGGCGTTGAGGGCATACGCGAGAAAACGTCCAAACGCAACGTTCTGAGGCATTGGTTCTTCCAAATACCCATACTTATTGACTACTCTGTCTATGATTCCTTGCCGATACGCATCTCCCCAGATTGTGAGAAAGATCGATAATACGAGAAGCAGGAGTGGCAATATAAAACGAAACCTCCGTTGAGCGCGACCGGTCATGACTTTTCCATTTAGTTGAGGGGGCGGGTGGCCCACCTTTCCCGTTTTCGTCTTCGCATCGGACTCCAAGAAACTGGGTGCCCCATCCTCGCGGGGTTTGCGAGGGTGGGATTACGTGAACCTTGATCGGCCCTGATGTTGCCTCTTTTCTTACGGATTTCTTCAACTCGTCTATTCCATTTAAGGGAAAGGCGAGTTAGATGCAATTATTGCTTCGTATCTCATAAAAGCAAAATCCAAAAACGGAGTTCCAGACATCCTCGAATCCCACCCTCGCAACCCCGTGTTCAGTCCCATGACAACACCTGTAAGGATGGGGCACCCAGCGTATGTATGACCCCATTCCGGAAACGGGACAATGGTTGCAGGCAGTGGTACGGGGCATCACCGCTACTATGGGGTGCCTACCAATAAACATGCCTTAAATCTGTTCCGTCACCAAGTCGGCAGCTACTGGCAACAGGCCCTGTCGCGTCGTAGCCAGAACGGACACGTTCGCTGGCAGCGTATGCATCGCCTCATCGCCCGCTGGCTCCCCTCGACCCGCATCTATCATTCCTCTCCTTCCTGCCGCCTGCGCGTCACCACCTAAGGCAGGAGCCGGATGCGGGAAATCCGCTCGTCCGGATCTGTGCGGGGGTGCGGAGTCATCCGCATCCCTACCGCGACCGCCGCTGAGATGGTCTCCGTGATAGTAGGTCGCTGACACATTATTTCGAGAACAGCGCGCGGTGCTGATCCTGAGCTTCCATCCAAGAAATCCATTGTGGCGTAACCGGTGGAGGGAACACCGGCAATAGCATCCCGCCCTTGCGATACCATTCGTAAGCTGCGGGTCCAACGAATCCGTCCAAGTGGGGTATCGGATTTCGTATGAAATTCTTGCGAATCCAACGAACAATTGAGCCGTACCATTTTTCAAACTCCTTTCCCTTATTCGCATTTAATCCGGTATATACACGACCTTGCATAAGAGCCAATCTGCCATTCCAGGTTTTCTGAGCGGGATCTGGATAACTAAGCTCGATGATGGGCAATTCGTCATCAACCCGATAATAGGGGTTATGACCTCCGCGATGGATGTATTCGCGCTGTAGCACTGGCACTAGATGCTGGTTCCAGAGGCAGTAAAAGCCCTCGCGATCCCAAGGGCTTTCAACTTCTATAACTTCCGGCGATTTCGCACTCCGATCGACGACAACGACTGGGTCACGCTGTTGGATGTAATCCAACAGTTCCTTGCAGTCTTGGGAGAGCATGTGAAGTTGCGTTTGCCTTCCCATATCTACCTGTCTGCAGAGCATCCACGGAGCGGGATTAAGCTTCACCGTTTGAGAGGTCTTCTGATTGGCCTCCGGACGTATTCTGCGACAACCAGTTGTAGATATCGTGTAAAGGCTCGTCCTCCGGATCATTAATCAAAATGCTTTGAGAGTCCCGAAAATATCGAAGCTCAAGGTGGCCGTCAGCCCTTGTCGAATCTGCGTCCCCTCTCTCATCCAACACGTATAAAAAGTTGAATGTGGCTTGCTCTGCCGCCTCCTTTATAACTTGTGCAACTCTATGTTTATCCTGCTCAGCCAACTGATCAAACCAGGCAGAAAGCTCTACCTTCTGCTGACTTGGACGCCTTCCTGGGGACTTCTTCAAAGAAGCGAACGTACTTTCGGCAGCGGCATCACTTGTTTTTTCTTTTAGCTGGGCAATCCACTCTTTCCGATTCATTTGATCACCGGATGCTTCTGCATTTCTTCCTGAAATTTCTTCTTAGACGGGTGGCGCACCTTTTTTCATTTCGTTTCTTTAGTTCCTGTTTTGGGACTCGCAAATGCGGGTGCCGCACTCTGCGCGATTTTCGCAGGGTGCGCTTTTCCCGTGCTCTTAACCTCGGGCTGTTGCCGTTTCGGTTTTCGAAACGCATAAGGTGGAAGCAGCCAGTCCATCTTCACTTTGCCGTGCTCCCCAAATACGTGCACGCGGTAGCTGCTCCAGGCCCACAACTCCGGCCTATCCACCAAGCCTCGTTTCACCGGATTGTGGTGCATGTACTGCAGCTTCTCTATCCTCTTGCGTTCCGAGAAAACATTGAAATCGTAAAAGCGTCTTTGCCGAAACGGTTCCCGACGTTCTGCCCATAACGCAATTTGGGAGGCGTGCCTCTCCCGCGCCTTGCGGAGCAGGCGTTGAGCGACCGTTTGCTTGAGCACCTGCATCACCACCGAGGGATTCGCCTTTTCAGGTTCGCTAATCAACAGATGGATGTGCTCTGGCATGACGACAAATCCGATCACGTCGAATTGATACCGCGGGCGCACCTGCTCGAATACTTGCAAAAACGTATTCCGAGCGCGAACACTCCCGAGCAACGGCCGGCGTCTGTAACAACTCGATGTGATGAAATGAAGATTGCAGTCTCCATAGTACCGGCGCAGCGGATGGCGTCGAGGAATCAGCACGGCGCAGC
>QIBC01000359.1 GCA_003225215.1 Acidobacteriota bacterium | reverse complement strand
GGGTCCGACCACATGTCGTGATTGTCTCCACCCCAGCGCACCAGGTCGGCGGTCTGGCCTCCGTCGAAGGTGACGCCCATGCTGTTCGATGGAAAGTAGATTTCGTTTTCATTGTCGGGCATCACCAGCATCCGCGTGTAGTAGTGCGGACGCTCATTGAGCAGCCGACTATTGTTGGCTAACTTCCAGTTTTCGCCGCCATCATCGCTGCGCCAAAGGGAGCCACGCTGCCCGGTCTCAATAAGCGCATACACGCGGCTGGAATCGTTGGGAGCTACTGCCACCGCTATTTTTCCGAGCGGCGAATCTGGAAGACCATGCGCGGTGATTCGCTTCCACGTATTTCCGCCGTCATGGGTAACAAACACTCCACTGCCCGGACCACCGCTATTGCGGCCCCACGTCTTGATATCGATCTGCCACGCTCCGGCAAAGAGTGTGTTCGAGTCTTTCGGATCCATCGATAGATCGGACGCGCCGGTATTCTCGTCGACAAACAGCACCCGCTCCCAGTTCTTGCCGCCATCTCTCGTGCGATAGACGCCGCGTTCCGGTTGCGGTCCGTAGCAGGTACCCAGCGCCGCAACGAATACCAACTCGGGATTGTGCGGATCGATGATGACCCTGCCTATGCGCCCAGTCGCATCGAGTCCCATGTGCTGCCATGTCTTGCCGGCATCGGTGGACTTGTAGACGCCGTTGCCGATCGAGACATTACTGCGGATGAACGTTTCTCCCGTGCCTACCCAAACGATGCTGTGGTTCGAGGGCGCGATCGCGATCGATCCGATCGACTGCGCGGGTTCTTTGTCGAATACCGGATGCCAGTTGAAGCCTCCGTCCGAAGACTTCCACACGCCGCCGGAGGCAGCCCCGGCATAGTAGACATTGGCATTGCCGGGCTCGCCGACGACAGCGCTCACACGATTTCCCGGAGGTCCAATGAAGCGGTATTCGAGATGAGAGAATGGCGACTCGGCCTCAGCAGTATTCGCGTTGGTGGACGACGTTGCGGCTTCGGCTTCCATTCCCGCATGCGTTTCTGCGCCCGCACCTGCCTTCTTGTTGTCCTGTTTTGTAGACACTGCTCCCGACTTCTTTGCTTGACCCACGGCAAAGCCGCAAGCAAACCATGTTGTGATCAGAAGAAAACCGAGAATAGCGAAACAGCGGGAAGCCAGCCTCGTAGCCAATCTTCACCTCGTCGCGATTTGGGTGGAACGAAATAATTCCTGCAAATACTATCGCGTGGTCTGAAGAGTGTCGATTGCGGCTCAACGCGGCAGCGCCCGCACCCAGCCTTTTCGCAAGCAGCGTGCTTTTGCGATAGTCTCTCTGAGACTGAACACATGATGAAAGCGTCACCCAGAAAGAACCCGTCCACTCCGAACTCAACAAAATCCAAAGTACTGGCGATCGATATCGGCGGCACCAATGTGAAGCTGCTGGCGAGCGGACAAAAAGAGATGCGCAAAGTCCCTTCCGGTCCCACGCTTACAGCCCGCGAGATGGCGGACAAAGTAAGAGCCGCGGTGAAAGACTGGCCCTACGACGTCGTCTCGATCGGCTATCCCGGACCGGTCGTGCAAGGGCGTCCGATCAGTGAACCGTTTAATCTCGCGGCTGGATGGGTAAAGTTCGACTTCCGCAAAGCCTTCGCTAAGCCGGTAAAGGTCGTCAACGATGCTGCCATGCAAGCCCTGGGCAGCTACAAGAAAGGACGCATGCTCTTTCTCGGACTCGGCACAGGCCTGGGATCGGCCATGATCGTCGACGGCGTTCTGCAGCCGATGGAACTCGCTCACCTTCCCTACAAGAAAGGACGTACGTATGAGGACTATCTCGGACGACGGGGGCTGGAACGTCTTGGCCAGAAAAAATGGCAGAAGAATGTCTTCGATGCAGTCGCGCAACTGCGGCAGGCGGTTCAGGCCGATGATGTTGTCTTGGGCGGCGGCAATGCCAAGAAGCTGACCAATCTTCCAGCCGGAGTGCGTTTAGGCAGCAACAACAACGCCTTCATCGGCGGCTTCCGCATGTGGCAGGACGAAACCGTGCGCCACGGCATCGTGAGGACCGCAGGCTCGAAGTAAAAAGGCGGATTGAACACGGAGGTCACGAGCTAAACCTTAGTGTCATTCCCTTCTAGGAACTGTCATCCCTCGCGCCGCAGCGACAGATCCTTCGTATTCAGAACTTGGTTTTTGCGGCGCGGGGGATCTGCTGTTTCGTTAGAGCCCAAAAAAAAACAGATCCTCCAGGCCGCATCAGCTTTAATGGCACATTGACAGCCAGGAGGCGGCCTGAAGGACGACAGAGTCTGCAGGGAGCCAGGAACAGTAGTCAGATCCTTGTTTTCGTTCATACCTTTTCCTCCTTCCCCTCCGTGTCCTCCGTGTTCAATCCGCCTTTTAATGTTTCTCAACGCCCGCTCGCGTAGCCTTCAAGGTGCCCGACAGGGATTCCCTAGGTATGGAAGTGATGAATGGACCGATCAGCCATCCCAGGCCCGTGGGAACATCTCGCGTCAGCGAGATCGCGTCGCAACGCACGTAGACTCCTCCGTCCCGTTCCAGGAATCGCCAATAGGTGTCCATGCTCCACATGTACCCTTCGCCCTGGCCTGGTGGCTTCTGGCGTTCGTTTGGCTCATTCGGATTTTCGACTTCATTCACGCGCGTTGTGTGCGAGCGGCTGTAGGCGCGCTTGGAATCGAGCCTGTAGTAATGAGCGTCGTGCTCTGTATCGAGAACTACCGTGATGATCTTTTTCTTAGCGAAACGCAGGTAGGCTACGAAGTGATCGTCATCGCGATGCAGCAGCTTCG
>QIBC01000358.1 GCA_003225215.1 Acidobacteriota bacterium | reverse complement strand
TAGTCCGAGCCTCCACAGTATTCGCGTCCTCCGCTGGAAGTCTTGGGCGGAGCTCTGATCCGCGCCGGGCGATATGAAGAGGCGCGCGAAGCCTATAAGAAGGATATCGAGGAGCGTCCACATTCAGGATTCGCGCTCTATGGCATTGCGACCGCCTGGGAAAAGCAAGGCAAGCGCTCCGAGGCCGTGAAGGCCTATCGCGAATTTCTGGACGCATGGCCGCACGCCGATTCCGGCCTGTCTCAGGTCAAAACCGCACAGGCCTACGTCCGGACAGAGACGATTGCGCAGGTGCACCGGTGAGAAGAGACTGCGCAAAAATCAAATCGGCCGGGCAAGGCGCGGCAACCGTGAATTCCCGTCGCAGGGAAAATCGCAGGGAATTTTTCCCGGGCAAAAAATTTTCCGTTGCGAAACCCGCATAAACACAGGGGAAGCGAAATTCACCACGGAATCAGCAGGGAAAGAGCAGGGAATTCGTGTTGTAGCCATCGCCACTGCCGCACCCCGGATGTGTTCATTCCGGGCGCCAGACACTTCGCGCGCTGCGACCGGTCCCGCGAGTTCGACTCACGGTTTCTTGCTACCACGAACACAATCCAGACGGAAGCGCTTTTCTTATCTCGAAGGGCGCAATTCCCGTAGCCGGCGTGCGTAAGCCGTTCGGTTCAAGAGGCCCACAATCCCGCGCCGGAGGCGCAGAACCGCAGAACCGCAGAACCGAAGATTAGCCCAATCGCGGAAGCGTTCGGTTCCGTAAACAAACGATCTCCCCGAGCTCCGGAGGCGCGGCACATATCCTGCGTCGCACAAATTTCCGCCATCGCAGCCTGTTACGCCGGTGGTTTCAGGAACATCGCCCCTGAGCGGGACCCGCGGTCACATCCCACAAAACCTTGGGACGTAAGTGCGTCTCGCGACTATCATTCGCAGCTTTGCTACGTCGAAACGCAGGCTCACAAATTTCTCATCGCGTAAATTCAAAGCCCGCGATGCCATTGTGCGGCCGACTTTTACGGAGACTCACTCATGAAACCAATACAAATGACCTTGTTGTTGTCGATACTCGCATGTACCGCAGCTGCCTTCGCACAAGGGTCTGCGAGTACCGCGCCGCAGAGCACACAACCATCGCAGCAAGCTTCGCCGACAGTAGCCTCGACTGTGGACCGCGAAGTCAGCATGATCGAAAAGCAGGTTGTAGACGCTGCCGAAGCCATGCCGGAAGAGAAATTCAACTTCTCTCCTGAAAGCCTGAACATTCCCGGCGACGACTACAAAGCTGTGCGAACGTTTGCGCTGCAGGTGAAGCACATCGCCGCTTCCAACTATTTCCTCTGGTCGCCGATTACCGGCGATAAGCTGCCGGAAGGATTAAAGGATGGAAATGGCCCTGCGGACATAAAGACCAAAGCCGAGATCATGAAATTCCTGAAAGATTCTTTTGCCGTTGGTCACAAGGCCGCAGCTTCGTTGACTAGCCAGAACATGTTGGAGATTCCCGAGCACAGCAAATCGCCTCGCCTGTACCTGGCTACCTTCGGCGTGGCCCATGCATTCGATCACTACGGACAGATGGTGGAATACCTGCGCATGAACGGAATCATTCCCCCAGCCAGCCGAGGGAGTTCAAATTGATAGTCAATTTGTAGTCTGTGCACAACCAAATTGACGAGAGCAATACGTCGCCTGCATTCCTGCCTCAATTATTTCGCACCTCCTCCAGAACCATGGTTCGGATAACCGGGAGGACGGGTGGCTCGGCCTTTCCCATTTCGGTTTTTGCGTCAGACTCCCGTCTAAAGGGTGCACCTCGATAAGAACGAAGGCGTTGTCAAGATACACGATTCCTGTTGCGTGCCGAAGGCACGGTGAATGAGCCAGTGTGGTTGAGGACCGAAACTCTGGAGCATTCACTTTGAATCACATCTGGGTGGAATCGAATTCCACCAACCATCGATTCGGCCAAGACTGCGGCCATGATTCTGCTATGCGAACATCCAGCCTGTGCTGGATGCGAGAGGCCCAATCAATTCAACGTCTAGCTTGCGCCGACCAGGGGCACCCGCGCGCCGCGGCGCCGATAGACGGGAGCACAGCCGACGTGCTCACCAGTGCAACCACCAGACCGGGAATGCGGCTGAGAGTGCTGCGCCCAATTGCAACGCCAGAACAAGCAGTCCTTGTCTCAAATTGGTCGGAAGCCACTTAATGGCGAAGAACGCCACCACCGGTACCTGTCCTGCCATCAGTAATTGCCATAGGTGGGCAGCGGTTCCCTCGTCGGGTTGACGTGCTATGCCGAACATGGCAGCGTAGCCGAGCACCACAGCGAGAGCGGCTATCGACATTGAGATCGGAATGAGAGCACTAGGCCGCTTTAGCAATGCGCCATTCATTAGGATGCTCCTCTCTGTCTGACGAAAAGTACTTTGTACAACAAAGACAAGACAACCGTCAAGTGGACAGGTGGCACACTCTTTCGTTGTGACTTGATTTCATTTTGCTTTTTGCGTGCAACTCCTAAAATGTGGGCGCCGCCTGTACATTTCGAAAACCAAAGAACCTCAACTCGACAAGGTAACCCCGGCATCCCATCAGCGCACCCTTCGAAAAGCCTTGTTCAGTTTCATGACATCCTTTCCACTTTGTTCCGAGACATCCTTTACACTCCCGCGCGAGCGAAGCGAGCGTGGGAGCGAACCAACGGATGCCTTTCAGAACCATGGACGTTCGAGAACAAAGAGTGCAGTTTGTGGTAGCGGCGATACGCAAAGAGAAGCCGTTTCGGACACTATGCAAGGAGTTTGGAGTTTCTACGCCAACCGGCCGCCTGTGGTTGAGGCGTTACCGGGCCCAAGGAATCGAGGGGATTGCGGAGCGAAGCCGGCGACCGCATCACAGCCCGCGAAAGACCAGCACTGGCATCGAAGAGCGCGTGGTGGAGATACGCCGACGCTATCCCGATTGGGGAGCTCGCAAGCTGGCCTACGAACTGCAACGCAGCGGGATGAAGCTGACGGTGAGCACGGTGCATCGCATTCTGCTGCGCTATGGCCTGGTTCGTGAGCAGGACCGTCACCCAAGTGCGCCGCAACGGTTTGAACGCGAAGCGCCCAACGAGCTGTGGCAAATGGACTTTAAGAGTCCGATCCGCTGGGGAACTCCGGTCGGGCCGCTGTCGGTGTTGGACGACCACAGCCGTTATGTGATCGTGCTCCATGCCATTGGCCAGGCTCGTAGCGATTTGGTGCGGGCGCAACTGGAGGCGGCGTTTTCCGAATGTGGCCTGCCGCAAGGCATGTTGATGGATCATGGCACTCCATGGTGGAGCAGCATGGCGCCACTAGGAGCTACGAACCTATCGCTGTGGCTCATGCGCCAGGGGATCCGGCTGCACTGGAGCGGCTTTCGCCATCCGCAGACGCAGGGAAAGGTGGAACGCTTCCATGGTTCGCTGCAACGCGCGCTGGAGTTGCGCGGCACGCTGGATCTGAGCCCGCAGGCTTGGCTGGACGCCTATCGCTGGGAACACAACCATGTGCGTCCGCATGAGGCGCTGGGCATGAAGACTCCGGCCAGCCGCTGGCGACCGAGTGCCAAGAGCTACGATCCGCGCCCGCCGAAGTGGGAATATCCGGCCGGCGCGCACGTGGTGAAGGTGGATGACGAAGGCAGGATCAACTTGGCGGGGCGGCGCTGGAAGATCGGCAAAGCCTTTATCGGGGAATGGGTGCAAATGGTGACGGTGGAGTCGCGGCGGCAAATTTATTACTGCTCGACCCTGATCCGCGAACTCGACCTGGAGAACCATCGCGCGACCGCGGTCGCGCGATGGCTCTCCAGCAATACTCCCTAACCAAAAAGTGGAAAGGATGTGTCGAGACAAAGTGGAAACCATGTCCCGGTACTAGACAAAAAGCCGCGAAGGATGCGGCACCCACATCGAGAAGTCCCAAACAGAAACCCAGATAAAAGCAAAGGTGCGCCACCCGTCCACTGTGTCATGTCAAAGCCCATATTCCGCAACGAATGGAGTTATACCTGATAGGTGGACTCTAAGCGCCGACGGTTATACGCCTGCTGGCTGTGGATATGACACAACGGATCACTGGCAATGGTGTGCTCCTTCAGTTCCAAAGACCTTTGGCACGCTGACTGGATTTATCCATACAAACTCGATAAAAATCAACGGATATGAGAATCCTCCCAATAGGTTACCAGGCAATACACGCATTAATCCCTAAACGTTGGAGGGCGAAGTGCAGAAAGATTCTCTGTTTCTGATTCTGGTTTGCTCACTCGCAAGCGTTACTCTTGCTTCAAATGTCAAGCCTTCGGTTGGCACAATTAGCGGAACAGTGATCGACGAGGCAGGACAACCGGTTGAACTCGCATTAGTTAGCGTTGAACTTCTTGACAATCGGCCCCGAGGCACCCCGGTGCGTTACGTTGAGACAAACAAGGCTGGCCATTATGAGATTCAGGGACTAGTGCTTGGCCCACACAAGATCTTCGCAAAGAAAGAAACAGCGGGATACCCCGATACGAGCTTTGCATTCTACAGCGAGCACAAGTTCTCAACTGTGAATCTTACGCAGCAAAATTCTTCCGCAGTCGTCAACATCCGCTTGGGACCGAAGGCTGGCACGCTTCGGCTCAAATTAGTAGATGCAGTCACAGGCAAACTCCCTAGCGGGACAGTTACTCTAAGACGAGCGGCGCACCCCGAAATGTTTTTCTCAACATCTACTGATAAACCTGTGCTAGTTCCCGCGCTGACAGATGTCGATCTGTCCATCAGTGCTCCAGGATATGGGACTTGGCCTGCTACTCTTGACCGAAAGTCGCAAGTCTTTCTACAGGCTGACGAAGTTCGGGATATTGAAATCGCTTTAGTGCCTCAAAGTTCTCGTTAGGAGCAATGGAGAAACTGCCGGTTATAACGGTAGTGACCTGTTTGGGGAAAACGTGTAGGGGATGGTGTAGAAAGGCGAAGTCAAAGGCGAAGCTGGACGGGTGGCCCAGCCTTTCCCGTTTCGGTCCTTGTGTGCCACTTCTACCAGTCGGGTGCCCCGTTCTCGCGCGCTGTTCGCGAGGGCGGGGAAAGATAGATATCTGTTACTTCGGTTCTGGCTTTTTCTTGATGTTCCGCCGTTCCAGTTCATCGATCTTCACGATACTCGGCTCTGCGTACATGTAAGCGCGGAAGCTGCTCCAGGGCCATAGTTCGGGTAATGACACCAGGCCTCGCCTTACCGGGTTTCGGTGCATGTAGCGCAGCTTCTCGAAGCGCTTCTCGTTCGAATAGACATTGAAATCGTAAAAGCGCGCTTGCCGAAATGACGGTTCTGAACGGTAAGACCTTCCTTCCACAGCATGGGTTGATTGCTTCGTCGCCTTCTGGCCGGTTTTGAGTAGACGTCGGGCGACGATCTGCTTGAGAATTTGGAGGACGGTAGATGGGTTTCCCTTTTCGGGTTCTCCGATCAGGATATGAAAGTGTTCCGGCATGACCACGCAGCCCACTACTTCGAACTTGTATTTGCGCCGGACTTGGTCGAAGATGCGGAGAAACACGTCTCGTGCATGCCTG
>QIBC01000157.1 GCA_003225215.1 Acidobacteriota bacterium | reverse complement strand
TCTACGTAGTTCTCTCGGATGGATCTTCGTGCGGACCCGCTGTGCAGCTGCGCTGTAGCCAAATCTCGCGCCAATAGACAAATTCGCACCGAGAACAGCCCCCAAAGGCGATATGAGCGCATCCACAATGGGAGCCTTCCAGGAACACGGTGTTGCGAAGGTTGCGCATTTCTCCGGTTCCATCGACGATGAGCTTGTCGATCCTTCTTTGCACGCGCCGCTTTTGGCCGCACAGCAGGCGCATGTTCGGCGAGAACCACAGGCCGCGATTGCTCGCGGTTTGATCCAGCGTTTCAGCGATACTGTCCATCGCTTTGACTTGCACCCATTCCCCCGCTTGCAAATTGAGACTCGCCGCTGGCGTGGCCTTGCTCTTTCCCCGTGCATAGGGCCCCAGCAGCATCCGGCGAATTTTCCAAAACAGGAATATACCCATGCGCCGGATCATTTCCAGCGGCGTACAGTTCCCGCAGCGGATCTCGGTGAACCATAGGGTGTAGCGTTCTCGCTTGCTCAGTGCCTTGGTCGCTCTCGATAGCTCGCTAGCCTGACAGAAATAGAGATTGGAGCCATTTCTGGTTTTGAGACGTGCGCGCAACTGCTCAGTCTCTGCGGGCTGCACATTTGTGGGAAGAACGTTGCCCGCGTCGACTTTTCGCAGCCAGGCTTCACGCCAAAAGATCGTGCACAGCTTCTGACATCCGTCGTGAGCCGCGCCAGAGCAGCGCAACCCCTCCAGCAGTACCACGTCATCCGTGCGGAAGCCGCGCAGAGTCGAGCCTGCTTTCGTGCCCGAAGTGCAAATCTTCACCACTCTCTTAGCGACTCGAAATCGATGTCCGCAGTGCTCGATCATCTCGGGCATAAATGGCAGGAGATCTAGGGTTCCCGCGTCATCGAGCGTCTTGAGGATTTCAGCGGGTGTCCGCACCTCCACGAGATCGCCGGCGCGGAGTTTTGAATGGTTCTGTTTCATGGATACTTGCACAATCTCCTGATTCGGATCCTCAAGACTCCGCGGATAGTAAGTTCGACTCGATTGCTTGAAAAGAATACTTGGTGCCGGCTAAATGGGAGATTTGCCCGACAATCCGACAACGTCCAGGATTCTGTTCCAGCCTTTCAGGGCTACTGCGAGTGGCTGCCAAATGGGATCCTTCAGGACAGCGACCTTCCTGAAGTGATTGGGATGGCGCCATGTAGCCTTTGTACCGGCAGGGAAGAAGGCGACATCTCCCGGACCGTAACGATGTTCCACACCCTTGTCGTCGATCATGATGCCCTCGCCGGAAAGTACGATGTAAGCTTCGTCCTTCGTGTAGTACCACTTGTAACTTACGGCGCCACACTCCCACAACATGGCGTACGACAGACGGTCACGCGTCTTGCCAAGCAGCTTGCTGCGAGTTGCGGGATCGCCGCTCAAGAGCCACTCAGATGGAATCAAGCCGGGTTCGAGTGCAGAGTCGGACAGAGTAGAAGATAGGATCGCTTCAGACATACTGATTGAAGATACTTCGATCATAGTTAACTGATTCTTTTCAATAAAGGTAGTTTCAAACTGTGCGGAGAGTTATCTACGCAGAGTTGTAGCTATTTTGCTGCCGTTACCACACGGCTAGCCGGAAGAGTCGCCGGACTCTTCGTCGCAGACTTATGCATGCTTTGAGCAAGCTTACGGGCTGTGAAGCCCGCGCCAAAAGCGAAGCGCATAACCGGTCCGAAGCTTGTGGCTGCCGCAATGCCGACGAAATGCAGGTTTGGCACCGAGGACTCGAAATTAGCGTAAAGCACGGGCGAGCCCTGAAGCGTCTTGACCCTGGACCGGATTGCCGGATTCAGAAATTTCAGTCGTTCCATATTCACTTTGTACCCTGTCGCTGCAATTACGTGGTCGGCGACAATTTCCTGCTGCTTTCCGTCAGTCCAGCGCAGGTGCAGATGCACCTTGCCATCCCGCGCTTCGGCGCGCTCTGTCGTGCATCCCAGGACAAGAGGAACATTCTTCATCAGCTTATCTTTCGTGAACCAACCTCCGGCGGGACCAAGCGTCCTGCGCACGATGTCCAATCGTGTTTGCTCAGGCAGAAGGCGGAAGAGATTAGGAGCATCCGCATAGAGTTTCGTTTTCAAACCAGGACCAATACCTGACTGAGGCTTCCGAATTCTTTCCCAAAGCGAACGCGTTCTAGTTTCGGGAGCGCCGTGGAACTTGAGTGCCTTTTGCCGGGCAACTAGCTGTACTCGGGCGCCACTCTCGTGCAAAAGGATGGCCATATCGATAGCAGACGATCCGCCTCCCAGCACGACCACCTCGCGCCCGCGAAACTTCTCGAGATCATGATGACGGTAGCTGTGCGAAAGCAACTCTGCAGGAAGATGCGCCAGATCCTCGGGCATGTGCTCAAAGTGCGTGATGCCCACAGCAAGCACCACCCGGCGCGCAGCGACCGACTGGCCGTCGTCGAGGCGTAATGAGAAGCCGCCCGGCGCCTCGTCGAGCGCGACCACCATCTTCTCTTCCAGCTCAGGTACGATCCGCTCGCGGAAAGCCGACCCATATGAAGAAAAGGTATCGAGGCGAACCGGAATTTGCGTGTGAGAGTACTCAATGCCGCGCTCGGCGCAGAACCGTTCCAATGTAAGCCTGGCATCCGGATCATAAATGTCAGAGGCAAAGCCGTCGGACTTAAGCAACATGCCCTTTGGCATATGCGCAACCCAACTATCCATGGGACGGCCAAAAATGCGGAACGACATTCCACTGTTCTTCAAGTGAGCGGCGATCGACAGTCCATAAGGACCGGCGCCGACGATAGCGACGTCTAACATGAGTGAAGGACCTTTGCTTGGAATTTTCGTGCATTAACCCGGCGGAAGATTGCCGAGCGTCTTACGGGAGAGTTAGCGGCAGTCTAGCACGAACTCTGCCGGGATTTACCTGATCTCCAATGGATTCTTACTTGAAACTCAATACCGATTTCCACAACATTCCCACAACGGTACGGGATTCGCAACCTAACTTTGCGGGATGAAAGCTGCAGCCCATTACGCGTGCTGGAGGATGTCGGCGATGCGTTCACCCGCATGCCCGTCCCATAGCGGCGGTACCACTCCCTTTTTTGCTCTTCCCGCAAGGACGTTCTTGAGTTCGCCGCTGAGCCTATCCTTGTCTTCGCCAACAAGGATGTTCGTGCCCATGGTCACTGTGATTGGACGTTCAGTATTCGGCCGAACCGTCAGGCAAGGAACGCCAAGGTAAGTAGTCTCCTCCTGGATCCCTCCCGAATCGGTAATCACCACCGCGGCGCGACTCTGCAGTGAGAGAAACTCGATGTACGGAATCGGTTCCAGCAGGTGAAGCTTCTTCGCATCGATGCCAAACTCTGCAATGCGCTGCCGCGTCCGAGGATGAACAGGGAAAAGAATGTCCAGCTCTCCGCTGACCTCAATCAAAGAATCAAGAATGCGTTGCAGGCTGCCATTGTCATCCACATTCGAAGGCCGATGCAGCGTAACCAGCGCAAAGCGATCAGGAAAACCGTTCCTCGGAAGACTCCTCGCAGCCGGCAATCGCCGCACGAGAGTATCGATCATCACGTTGCCCACAAGGTGAATCCGCTCGCGAGCCACGCCTTCTTTGAGCAAATTCGCGTCGCCATCTTCAGACGGAGTAAACAGCAGATCCGAGAGGCGGTCAGTAACAACGCGATTCACCTCCTCCGGCATAGTGCGATCGAAGGAGCGAAGCCCAGCCTCAACGTGCGCCACCGGCACAAGCAACTTGGCACAAACCAAGGCAGCAGCAACAGTAGAATTCACATCGCCGTAGACAAGCACAATGTCCGGCCTACGCTCCAGCACCACCGGCTCAAACCGGCGCATAATCTCCGCCGTCTGCAAAGCATGACTTCCAGATCCGACCTCCAGGTTGAAATCCGGTTCGGGAATCTCCAGCTCACTGAAGAACACGTCGGACATGTTCCGGTCATAATGCTGCCCGGTATGAACCAGCGTCTGCCGCAACCCAACCTGCCGGATAGCGCGCAAAACGGGCGCTGCCTTAACAAAATTCGGTCTGGCGCCGACTACGTGGAGAATGTGCATGTCAATTCCAGCCAAAATGAGTTGCCGCAGTCTGCACGATATGTCGGCCAATTGGAAGGGACGCGGTTGCCGCCGGTGAGGGCACGTTACAGACATGGAGCGCCTTACCGTGAATTACGAAGCTGAAATCGTCGACAAGAGCTCCAGTTCGATCCACAGCCTGCGCGCGCACGCCTGAGCCGCCGGGCACGACGTCGGCCTCCCCGATTTCGGGAATCAAAGTTTGTAGCGCCCGCACAAATGCAGGCTTGCTAAACGACCGATACATTTCTGCACAACCGGTCTTCCAATATTTTGCGGCCATGCGCCAAAATCCCGGAAACGAGAGCTGGTCGGAGACATCTTCTACACTGAAGTCGCTCTTGCGATAGCCCTCTCTTCTCATGGCTAAAACTGCATTGGGGCCAGCTTCAACTTCGCCGGTAATCCTGCGCGTGAAGTGGACGCCCAAAAAGGGAAATCGTGGATCCGGAACAGGATAGATGAGAGATCGTACCAACGCGCTTTTCTCAGGACTAAGCTGGTAATATTCTCCGCGAAATGGAATGATACGGACGGGAAGCTGCGCTCCTGTCATCCGCGCGATTCGATCGCTGTGCAAACCGGCGCAGTTAATGAAAAATCTGGACTGAATCTCTCCTGAACTTGTTTCCAGCAGGAAATCTCCGTTATTCGCCCGGATGGCGTGCACTTCGGATTCGGTGACGATCTCGGCCCCGGCCGCGAGCGCCAGTTCGGCGAACTTTTCGGCCACTCTTCTGTATGCGGTAATTCCTGCTCCAGGTACGAGCAGAGCTGCAACTCCGGTTGCATGAGGTTCGAATTCGCGAAGTTGCTCGGGACCTAAGATCCGCACACCCGACACGCGATTCGCAATCGCCCGACGGTGCAGCTCTTCCAAAGCAGGCCGCTGATCCTCAGCGGTCGCGACGATCAATTTTCCGCAGATTGCATGGGGGATCTTATACGATTCGCAAAACCGCACGATGTCGGCAGCACCTTGTACACAAAACCGTGCCTTCAGCGAGCCCGGACGGTAATAAACACCGGAATGAATGACTCCACTGTTATGACCGGATTGATGATTGGCTATCTGCTTCTCCTTATCGAGGACGATAATTCGCAGACGTGGATAGCGCGTCGTGAGTTCCAAAACTGTCGCAAGGCCTACGATGCCTGCTCCAACGATTGCAACGTCGTAGATTTTCGACAAAGCAAACCTGTGTCCCTGAACCAATGATTTCGAGTTTAACGATCCTCGTCCGTTTTCAATTGGAGAAGTCATCTGAAATCACGGTCTGAAGCGAATGCATTAAGTGAGGCCGAAGATGCGATATGAGACTCCGGTATTCCGTAAGTGAGCGGCGAGCGAAAGTCGCCGGCGCCGACAATAACGACGTCCAATATAGAGTAAATCATTTTAGTATCTCTAAAAATCTTGTAGTGGTAATGACTGCACCAGACCTGACGCTAAGGACGAAACACTCAAGCCGGTTTTTCAGTTTTTAGACTGATTTAAGACTGGGACCTTTGGAGTGCAGAGAATTGCGGCTCAGACGAAGCTGCGGACTTATCTGCGCCGACACTGGTTAGAATCCTGCTAAGTTCCACTCCGGACTCTAAGCACCCGCTGTTCTACGTACACTTCCTGAGCCGCAAGACATTCAGAGAGCTTCGACGCAACCGCCCCGGCATGGCTTGTCGTCATTTGCAAATGATTGCAGCCGATCCTGGCAACTTTCAGGTCGCGTACCAGGTGGCCCCAAACCGAAACGGGATCAGCTGGAAACACCCACTTCACTGCCGCCTGAATGAAGTGCACCGTGCCGTCATACCGCCGCGGACGATAGTGATACCACGCATTGTAAGAGCTCAATCGTATACCTTCCCGCGCGGCCGAAGAGTACTGTACCGGCCGTGATGGCGCCACAACGCGTTTGTCGGATCCACTGTTGGTGTCTAACTCCAGTTGTGCATACTTGCTGGTCCACGACAGTAGCTTCGAGCTTGGCGCTGTCGCTTCCTCCGATTGCAACACCCCTAATTTATCGAGTCCCTGCGCCAGTCCGCGATTCAATATCGTGAACGCATGTTCTCGGACGCGCCGGGTGAACCGGGATACTCGCGGTCGAAAGCGCAGATGACGATTGGCCGGATAACTGTCCAACATTGCCAGCAGCGAGACATCCTTCCCACTCTCGCGAAGAGTTGTCGCCATCTCCAGCGCGACGAGTCCACCGAATGAGTAGCCTATGAGGGAGTAGGGACCGGTCGGCTGTACAGATTGGATAGCTTTAACGTAGCTGCGAGTAAACTCCTCGAGACTGCCGAAAGGCTGCTCCAGCCCATCGACTCCCCTGGCCTGCAGTGCATAAATGGGACGTTGGCTCTGAATGCGTCGCGCGATCGGGACTACTTCCAGCACGCTGCCACTAATGCCGTGCATAAGGAAGATCGGCGGCTGCTCCGTGCCTGATTTCAACAACAAAAGTTGAGGGACTTTTAAGGCAGCGGGTTGCGCAAGTAGCTCCGCTAAAGAAGCTAGCGTGGGAGCAACACAGATCAGTTCCGCTGCCAGGTCTCGACCGCACTCCTGCTTGATCTCGGCGAAGAGTTCGTCGGCCAGCAGCCGATCGCCACCCAGGTCAAAGAAATTGTCTTCCGCTTTGACGGAGCTCACCCCGAGAACCCGCCGCCAAATGAAACTCAGCGTCTCGATCATCATGGAGTCAGCCTTTCGAACTCGGACAAAGAATTGGAAGCTTTGGGCCGGTGGGTTTGCCTTGCTGTGGTATCTTCCCGAGGCGGTAACTCACTGTCTCTGCCAAAGGCATTTGATCGCCTGTTGAGCGCTGAATCCCGAGTTGGGCAACCTACACTCGGCGAATTCGGGGTTGTAAGCAGCAGTCATCAGCACATAACTGGTGTCCTTCGCAAGCGTTATGCGTTCGGTCGCGACATCTGCAGCCATTAGTGTCGGCATAAGGGGTAATAGGAAAAAACGGCTAGGCAATCGCTAGGTACTCACGTAGTCCCTGCTGCCAAGGCTTGAATAGATTGATCCTGTTGCGATTGAGGGATCGGTTTTCCAGGACCGAATACTGCGGCCGCCGTACTTTTGCCGGAAATTCTTTCGGGTCGGCAATCTTGAGCGTAATCTTCGTGTTCGTAAGCGAGAATATCTCCTTGGCAAATTCGTACCAGGAGCAGCTGCCCTCAGCCGTCGCATGGTAAAGGCCATAGGCATCTGACTTACTCAACACCACGATCTGACTGGCAATCTCGGAAGTAGAAGTAGGAGTAACCACTTCGCTATCCACCACACGCACTTCGCTTCTTTCTTTGGATAACTTCAGCATTAAGTCGATGAAGTTCAAGCCTCCCTTCGCGCGACAAGGACTCTTTCCATAAATCGCGGAGGTCCGGACCACGAAGTGTTTTTCTGCAGTGTTACGAACAAAGTATTCGCCCGCCAGTTTCGAATTCCCATACACATTTAAAGGATTAGGCGCATCTGATTCTTCATAAGGAGTACTCTTCGCGCCATCGAATACATAATCCGTACTCACGTGGATCAATTTGGCGCCGAGGTCATTGGCTACCAGCGAGAGGTTTCTGGCGCCCACAGCATTCACCGCGAAAGCCCTTTGCGGATCTTTCTCGCAATTGTCTACGTTGTGCATGGCTGCTGTGTTGACCACCACATCAGCCCCCCCGGTTTTCAGCTGCTTCGACACGGAGTCGAGATCCGAGAGTTCAATATCAGAGTGGGTAAGAACGGACACATCGTGGCCCTCTTTCGAAAAGGCACTTACAACATCTGTCCCGAGTTGTCCGTTCGCCCCAATTACAGCAATCTTCATAAATATAAGATCCCCTAAATCTAACGACGTTATCTTTCGGTTACACGATCTGACAGTCCCATGCCCAGATCAGGTTCCTCGCCGTGCTCTACCAGACGCACCGGGTTTACTTGGCGGTTCCACTCGAGCAGCGTATTCAGCAGCTCAAGACGCTTATTTCTTGCTTCGTTTGGACGCGCGAGTTGAAGGATCCGATATACCAACCGCCGCAGTGACAAGCCAACGAGGCTGGCCCTCCGCAAGCTCCGCACCCCTTTTGCTCCGTAATACTTGTAACAGTACCGATACCGCGTCACTTCGGCATCCAAGGCAAAGCTGGTCGGATTAAAACGATTAATTGTCGATTGTCCACCCAGGTGCGTAATGCTGAAGTTCGGGTTGTAGAGAACCGGATATCCCGCGTCCCATATTCGGCGGCATAGATCTGTGTCTTCGTAGTAATAGAAGAACTGCTCGTCAAAGCCTCCTAACTGCCGCAACAAGTCTCCTCTGACAAGGATGAAGCAGCCCGCGAGCCACCCGACCGTGCGCTCAGTATCGCCATTCCAATTCACATAAGCGCCGGCGTTGAACCACTCCGAGATCGGCGATAAGAAACCAAGCCCCAAGGCTGTACACCACTCCGCCCGCAGTGTGTGTGTGGGTCGTGCACTGATCCAGTATTGGCCGTGGCGATTCACCACCTTGCAGCCGAAGGCCCCAGCCTCCGGATGTGCGTCCGCATACTTCACCATGCCATCGAGCGCACCCTCGTGGATAATCGTGTCCGGATTCAGAATGAGCACGTATTCGCCCTGCGTGGCGCGAATTGCGACGTTGTTGCCTTTCGCAAAACGCAGATTTTTCCCGTTCTCGATCAATCTCACAGCTGGGAATTCGCGCCGAACTTGCTCCACTGACCCATCCGTCGATCCATTGTCCGAGACAATCACCTCGAACTCGGTCTCTTTGGTCGTCGCAAAGATCGACCGCAGACAGTCACCGATGACCTTCAAATCATTCCAACACAATATAACGATAGATAATTTCATTTAAAGTTCGCTCTTTTCTCTCGACTGCGCTCGGCCACTTTCATTGGAGTGTTAATTGTGGACACTGCGCCCCGCTGTCGATCTCAGATAACAC
>QIBC01000156.1 GCA_003225215.1 Acidobacteriota bacterium | reverse complement strand
TTTTCCACGCCAGAGTCGCTGCTGGAGATTGACTTTGGTAAGCCTCTTTTTGTGTTGGTGGATCGAATTGTGTTTGCCCCAGACCAGCGTGCCCGCATTGTCGACGCCCTCGAAATTGGATACCGCGAGTCCGGCGAGGCGGTGTTCGAGGTCGTGCCGCGCGACGATTCTCCTCGGCGACAGTTGCGCTTTTCCCAGCGCTTCGAATGCAAGAACTGTGGCCGAAAATACGAGGAGCCCGAGCCGCGGTTGTTCTCATTCAACAACCCATACGGAGCATGCCAACGCTGTCAAGGGTTCGGAAACACCATAGACTTCGATCTCAATCTTGTGGTTCCCAATCCCCTGCTGACGTTGAACGAAGGCGCGATCGAGCCCTGGACCAAGCCAAAGTACAAGGCTTTCCAAGCAGAATTGAAGCGGTTCCTCAAAGGCCACGACATACCCAGTAACGTGCCCTGGTGCGACCTCGAGAATGACCAAAGAAGCCTGATTCTCCAGGGCGACGGAAAATTTCCGGGGATAACGGGCTTTTTCGCCTTGCTTGAGCGGAAGAAATACAAGCTACACGTTCGCGTCTTCCTAAGCCGCTATCGAGGATATGCCACGTGCCAGGACTGCCAAGGTCAACGCCTGCGAGCAGAGGCGCGCCACGTCAGGATCGAGGGCAAGAACATTTGCGAGTTGACAGCTATGACCGTAGAGCAGGCTGCTCGATTCGTAGCCGAGGTAGAGCTCAGTCCCCAGCAGGCCGCCATCGCCGAAAAGATTTTGGAAGAAGTTCGCGACCGGCTCGGGTTCTTAAACAATGTGGGACTCGAATATCTGACATTAGATCGCACCGCTTCGACGCTTTCTGGCGGTGAGTCGCAACGAATTCAATTGGCAACATCGTTGGGCTCACGGCTTGTGGGTGCTCTTTACGTGCTGGACGAGCCTTCGATTGGACTGCACAGCCGTGATACTGATCGGCTGGTTCGGATATTGCACGAACTCCGAGACCTTGGAAATACAATCCTCGTAGTTGAGCACGACTCAGAAGTCATGGCGGCTTCGGATCGCATTGTCGATCTCGGCCCAGGGGCAGGCGAATTGGGAGGAAAGATCGTCGCCACCGGAACCTACGATGAGATCTCGCGCAATGCCCATTCCTTGACGGGACGCTATCTCAGCCACAACCTGACAATCCCAATTCCCTCTGCTCGACGCAAAGCTCGCGGAGAGTTACGGCTGATCGGCGCGCGCGCCAACAACCTCAAGAATGTAAACGTCACCATTCCTCTCGGCGTGTTGGCCGTAATCACCGGCGTCTCAGGATCGGGCAAGTCCACTCTGGTGCACGATGTTCTTTATAAAGCCGTCGCGGCAACCACTGGCAGCTCAGAAGCAGGTAGCGCAGCGGGACTATTCCAGCGACTCGAGGGTGGTGAGCAGATCAAAGAAGTGATCCTGGTTGATCAGTCGCCAATCGGTCGAACCCCAAGATCGAATCCGGTTACGTATATCAAGGCCTTCGATGCCATCCGCGAGCTTTTTGCGTCGCTGCCGGAAGCGCAGAAGCGTGGGTATTCCGCTGGACACTTCTCCTTCAATGTTCCCGGAGGCCGTTGCGAAGCCTGCCAGGGCGACGGCACTGTTACGGTGGAAATGCAATTCCTCGCGGACGTGGAACTCATTTGCGAAGAATGCCGAGGTACCCGGTACAAGGCTGCGGTTCTCGATGTGCGATATAAGGGCAAGAATATTCATGACGTCCTGAGCCTGACCGTCAAAGAAGCTCTACATTTCTTCTCTGGGGTGCCCAAAATTACCGACAAGCTGCGGGTGCTCGACGAGGTTGGGCTCGGATACCTGCGCCTTGGGCAATCGGCAACAACTCTCAGTGGCGGCGAAGCTCAGCGCATGAAGCTGGCAGCGCATTTGACGCCGCGTTCGCGCGACGACCGATCGGCCAGCCCGGGAGACGAGAACGGACGCGGAACTTTACGCAAAGCGTCTCCGCTGCGGACGCTGTACATTTTCGACGAACCAACAACCGGTCTTCACTTCGACGACGTAAGCAAATTGCTCGCTGCCTTTCGGCGACTGATCGAAGCCGGTGGCTCCCTGATTGTGATCGAGCACAATCTGGACGTAGTCAAAGCCGCAGACTGGGTAATCGATCTTGGGCCTGAGGGCGGTGCCCGGGGCGGAGAGGTAGTCTCGGTTGGGACTCCGGAAGCCGTCGCTCGGAACAAAAAGTCTTATACAGGGCAGTGGCTTTCGCGCATCCTATCCAAAAACGGGAATTCGCAATTCAATGATGGCGCAGCGCTGCAATAAGGCTCCTTTTGGCGCTGTCCTGTTCATCGCCGTCAGTCTGGCGGCAATCGGACAAGAAACTCATACAACTGTCCGACATCGTCCTGGTGCCGAGCAAACATCTTCAGCGGCATCTGTCTTGCTGGACAAGGCGGAAGCGTTGCTCGCCAAAGGCGACTATTCCGCTGCTCAGACGCTGCTGCAGCAGGCAACCGTGAAAGACCCAAAGAGCTACCAGGCGTGGTATGACCTCGGCTATTGCGAGCAGGCATTGGACCACAATGCCGAAGCTCTTGCCGCTTACAAAAAGTCGCTCGAGATCAACTCAAAGATCTTCGAAACCAATCTCAATCTTGGTCTTCTCCTTGCGAATTCGGGAGAACGGGATCAGGCCATCAACTACATTCGTGCGGCTACGCAACTTCAGCCCGGCAGCCGTCCTGAACAATCGAAGGAGCATGCTTGGCTTGCGCTCGGGAAGCTCCAACTACCCACCAATCCCGCCGCAGCGGAGCAAGCCTTCGCCGAAGCGGTGAAGCTTGCGCCGGCTGATCCTGAATCACATCTATCTCTCGGAGAACTCTACGAAAGCTCGGGCAAATTCGAAGCTGCGAACGCTCAGTACCGGCAGGCGCTTAAAGTGGCTAAAGGTGACGCTCGCGCTCAAGCCCTTCGCGGCCTGGTGAATGTTTCCATCGCTGCCAAGCAATACGACGAAGCAGAGAAGAACGTTCGCGAATATTTGGCGAGTAATTCCGCCGATCCCCAAGCCCACCTGTTACTCGGCCGTCTATTGGCGGCGCAGGGAAAAAATGAAGAGGCTCTCGCTCAACTCAGCGGCGCCGGCAACAACAGCGATCCTCAAGTGCTGCGCGAGAAGGCAGGACTGTTGATGGCAGTTAAGCGAGACGCGGAGGCTCTGCCGATCTATAAGCAGCTTGTTGAACAGAGCCAGAACGACGCCCAACTTCACTCCCAGTATGGCCTGGGGCTGATGCACCAGCACCAATGGCCGGAGGCTGAGGGACAGCTGCTGGCGGCCGTGAAACTGAACCCCGGCCTGACAAGCGCCTACGGCGACCTCGCCATAGCAGCCTCTGAAAATCAGCACTACGACTTGACCTTGAAGGCTCTGGATATCCGCACTAAGCTACTAGGCGACAATCCGGGAACTTACTTTTTACGGGCAACTGCCTTAGACCACCTACGGCGTTATCCCGAGGCGACGGAGAGTTATAAGCAGTTTTTGGCGACAGCCAACGGCAAGTATCCCGACGAGGAATGGAAGGCGCGGCACCGTCTAATCGCGATTGAAAAGTTGAAGTGAAACGACTGCTCCTCATTCCGCTGCTGTGTTCGGTCTCTTTCGGTGCTCCCGCCGATAAGAAGGACAGTCCTGAACAGCAGTCCGCGGCGAGGATCGAAGAACTGAAGCAAAAAGTCGCACGCGATTCGGAGAAGGACTTGTGCATCGATTCCGCGGAACTGGTACGGGAATTAGTCGAGGAGTTCGATTTCCGGATGAGCGCCACCAAACTGGAAGCGGCGCAGCAGGCGCTTACCGACATCGGTACCTACGCAGACAAAGCTCGTGACGGAGCGAAGAACACTCACCACAAACTGAAACAAGCAGAGTTGACGCTTCACAAGGCCTCGCGCCGACTGGCCGATATTGCTCAATCTTCAGCCGTGGAGAATCGCGCCGCGATCATGGCCATAGTGAAACGCATCGAGGCCGCAGACGACGAAGTTCTGAACCAGCTTTTCAAGCATTAGGGTATTTTCTATGCGCACCCGTCCACTCGTATATTTCGCTCTCACCGTACTGATAGCTCTCCCATTGCGCGCACAAGTTCGAGAGCGCGATCCGCTCACCGAAAAAGAGGTCGACCAACTGCGAGAGACAGCGATTGAACCCGAAAAACGCCTGAAGCTGATGGTCGAGTTCACGAAGGCGCGCATGGTCGCCGTCGAGCAATTACGCTCCGATCCCAAATTGGCAAAAGAGCGCGGCCAAAAGATCCATGATCTGCTGGAAGATATTGCCAGTCTCGTCGACGAGGTAGACGACAACGTCGAGAACTACAACGAGCGCAGCGCAGACTTGCGCAAACCTCTCAAGCAAGTGGTCGAGATGGACAGCGAGTTCCAGGCGAAGCTGCGGGAACTAAAAGCCTCATCGGAGGATCCAAAGAACGTAGATGAAGCCGCCAATTACAAGTTTTCCCTGGAAGATGCCATCGACTCCGTGAATCGCAGCGCTGACGCGACACGCAAACTGCTGGAAGAGCAGAACGTTAAATTCGCGAAGAAGAAAAAGTGAATTGGAGCCTCAGTAAGTATGGTAAAGACGCAGCATGCTGCGTCTTTATATCTTGCAGAGCGTGTTAAATTCGACTTAAGTGACTCCGAAGCTCAAGGATATTTTTTCCGAGGCGTACCGCGAACTGCGTCCACGCGCTCCCTTTCCTGAGTTCCAAATTCAGTTTTTCGCTTTTTCCAACATCAACAACACCATCCGCGTGCGTCAGGGAAAAGTGCTGGTACGAGTTTCGGACTTGCTGTCGGGCGCGCCGAACGATGTACTGCACGCCATTGCACACATTCTTCTAGCCAAGCTCTACCGTAAGGAGATCGAGCCGAGGCATGCGACGAGATATCGTCGATACCTGGGACGCCGGGATGTGTCTGGCAAGGCGCATTTGCTGCGGCAGCAACGCGGACGAAAAATGCTGCTGTCGCCCAAAGGCAAGCATTACGATCTCGAATCCATCTTCGAAGACCTGAATCGGCGTTTCTTCCACGGATTATTAGCAAGACCATTGATGACGTGGAGCCGCCATGCCTCGCGACAAAGCCTAGGCCACTACGATCCCGCCCACAACACGATTGTCATCAGCCGCGTCTTCGATCGGGCAGATATGCCGGGCTACGCAGTGGAATACCTCGTCTACCACGAGATGCTTCATTTGAAGCATCCCGTGAAGTTAAACGGCAGCCGCCGATGCGTTCATCCCAAAGCTTTCCAGGAAGAGGAAAAACTCTTTCCCGAACTCGAAAAAGCAAAGCAACTGCTCAAGCACTTATAGGAGAAACGGAGCGCCCGGCCGCTTTTGCCCGGCGAACGCGGAATCCAATCGATTCACGAAATTGAGGAAATCACATCTCCAAAGTTCGCCGGCAAGGGCGTCCGGCGCTCCGTTTGCAAGAAGTCTCATCCGTGGCCGCTGCTATACTGAATCGTTTCACGGGAACAATCTGCTCGGGAAAGAGGTTGCTCGCGATGTTCTCCCCTGCTGTTGAATACGCTCGGCAGAACCAGCCGAGGTTTCTTGCAGAGCTGAAAGACCTGCTCCGCATTCCCAGCGTCAGCACTCTTCCCCAGCACAAGAGCGACATCGAACGGGCTGCAGACTTCCTCGCTTCCCAAATGCGGACCATCGGCCTCGAGCATGTTGAGGTCATCAAGACCGCCGGCCATCCTCTTGTTTATGCCGATTGGCTGCACGCTGCCGGCAAACCCACCGCACTTTGTTACGGACACTACGACGTACAGCCTCCCGACCCGCTGAACGAGTGGACGACTCCACCGTTCGAGCCAACCGAGCGCAATCAGAATCTTTATGCGCGTGGCGCAGTAGACGACAAGGGCCAGATGTTCATGCATCTGAAGGCGCTCGAATCGCTGATGAAGAGCGGCGCCGGCAAGCTCCCCATCAATGTGCGCGTGCTGCTGGAAGGAGAAGAAGAGGTTGGCGGCGAAGCCATCGCGAAATACGTAAAAGAAAATCCGCAGAAACTCAAAGCCGATTTTGCTTTGGTTTCCGATACGGAAATGTATGCGCCCGATCTCCCAACGCTGTGTGTGGGATTGCGCGGCTTGGTTTACACCGAGGTGGAGGCTCGCGGCGCGAAAGTGGATCTGCATTCCGGAATGTACGGCGGCGCGGCTCCGAATCCCTTCGTTGCGCTGGCGCAGATCATCGCGAAACTGAAAGACGAGAATGGCCGCATTCTCATTCCGGGATTCTACGATCGCGTCGCTACCCCTTCTGCGGATGAGTTGCGCAGTTGGAAATCGCTTCCCTTTGACGAAAAAGACTATCTGGAGCACGAGGTTGGCAGCTCTGAACTCACCGGCGAGGCAGGATATTCAGTAGCTGAGCGGACGTGGGCACGCCCAACCATGGACGTTCACGGCATGCCCGGCGGCTTCGTTGGCGCTGGAGCAAAGACCGTGATTCCAGCCAAAGCGTCGGCGAAGATCTCCATGCGCCTGGTCCCGAATCAGAACCCGGAGGAGATCTTTAAGCGCTTCTCTGATTACGTGAAGTCAATCACGCCTCGCGGCATTCAAATCAGCATTCGCCAGCTCAGCGGCGCCGATCCCATGCTGATCCGAACCGACAATCACTACGTGCAGGCCGCGAAAGACGCTATGAAAGAAGTCTTCGGCAAAGACACGGTCTTCATTCGCAGCGGCGGATCGATTCCGGTAGTGGCGGACTTCGAGAAGAATCTCGGCATTCCATCGGTAATGATGGGATTCGGACTGCCCGACGACAATCTGCACGCGCCCAACGAGAAATTCCACATTCCCAACTTTTATCGCGGGATCGAATCCATAATCCGCTTCTTTCAGCTGCTAAGCCACTAAACTCCCCAAGTAGAGACGCAGCATGCTGCGTCTTCTCCAGGAGGCAGGAGTAGCCATGACATAGTCGTTCACCATCCGGCGTCGTGAGACGCAGCAGGCTGCAGGCTTGTCCAAATTAGTTGGCGTGTTTCTTGGTTTTCTCAGGTTTTGAAGGGGCGCGGCTTCAGCGAAGCGTAGCCGTGCCGTTAAAACCCGCCTGAAATCCGGCTTCAGCCGCGGAGGTTACTCTTTCTGAATTGGGAAAAAGGCGCGGGGGCTGAACAGGCTGCGGAAAAATGCCCTCGAGACCGCTGTAGGGAGGGGCACGACTTCGAGTCGTGCCGGTAAGTGCTTAGTTTTCAATAAGGCTTTAGCCGCTGAGGTGTTCCATTTTGGAATAACCATCATTTTTCCGCAGCCTGTGAAGCGCCCGATTCAAGGTCTGGTCTGATGGCACGGCTCCGCTTGCGCTGAAGCCATGCCCCTTCAAAACCACTTCCGCAAAACTAATTTTGACAGGCTTGCAGCAGGCTGCGTCTCTGCCACAAGCTGCTTTGTGCTAACATCGCCTTCTTAGCAATCTCTTTGCTGGGAGGCACACAGGTTATGGCAGACAACGACAGCAGCAGCATTGGATGGTTCCTCGCCGGGTTGGGCCTCGGCGCGCTCGTCGGGGTGCTTTACGCTCCAAAATCGGGAAAAGAGACTCGCGACACCATTCTGCAATCAGCAAATGAAGGACGCGAATATCTCTCTAGTCGCAGCCAGGAATTCAAGGGTCAGGTCAACACGTACGTCCAGAAGGGCAAAGAGACATTAGGCCGCTCCAAAGATCAGATCACTTCAGCGGTTGAAGCCGGACGTCAGGCCTATCGCGACGCGGTCGAACCCAAGGCCTAAAAACTGCTACTCCGGTCCATCGCCAGAGCGGTGGACCGAGAGCATGCCCATGAACTCCAACCTACTGACCGCCTTCATTGCAATCACCTCTGCGGCCGTTGTGCTGCAGATGTTGATTCTTTTCGGCATTTACCTTGAAGTGCGCCGAGCCACCTCGCAAGCACATGGCATCGCGCTCGACTTTCAGCGGCGTACAACGCCTTTGATCGAGAACGCGCGCGATATCCTCGCCGACGCCACGCCCAAAGTGAAGGAGATCACTTCAAATCTCACTGAAGCGTCTGTCACCTTGAAGAAGCAGGCGGCCACGTTGGGCGATACGGCGGTAGAGATGGCTCTCCGGGCGAAGAACAAGGTCGCGGCTGCCGATGACATGGTGACGCGAACATTGGAGCGCGTAGAGAAGACCACCGGCGCCGTACAGAACTCGGTTCTCTTACCCGTTCGCCGCGTGAATGGCATCCTTCAGGGCATCAGCGTCGGCATCGGAGCCTTCCTGAATCAGAAGCGCGAGGTCCGCGAAGAGCGCAAGCGCAGCCCGAATGATGAGGGGATGTTCGTCTAGACCGCAAT
>QIBC01000155.1 GCA_003225215.1 Acidobacteriota bacterium | reverse complement strand
TCATGTCCGATGAACAGCATCTCGGTTCGAAATAGCCCGATTCCTTCTGCGCCGTTCGCGCAAGCGGCAGCGACTTCTTCAGCAGACGACACATTGGCTGCGACTTCTAACTGCAGTCCGTCGATCGTCACGGCCGGCCGGAATTTGTTGCGAGTCAGGGCTTCCTTGCGTTTCTGTTGAGCCTGATACTCGCGCTCATAAAAGCGCTTGACGGCTGCGGTGCCGTTCGGAACAACTAGTCCACGATCGGCGTCGACTACAAGTTCACGCTCTCCGGACAAGAGAACAGGAGCATCCTTAACTCCAACGACCGTTGGGATTCCCAGAGATCGCGCAAGGATCACGGCGTGGGAGGTTCTTCCGGCATATTCGAGCACCAGTCCTTCCAGCCACATTCGCTCCATTCCGAGCAGTTGTTGCGGAGCAATGGTCTCGGCAACGAGGATGCTTGGCTCCCTGAGCTCGACGGCTGCGGCCGTGAACCTCGAGCCGTAGACTTCTTCGAGCAGCCGGTAGCATATTTCCTGGATATCCACCGCGCGATCGCGGATGTAGCTGCTCTCTGACTTCTGCAGGATCGACATGAAGAACTGCGCGCTCTCTGCCAGAGCCTGGCCGGCAGACCGCCCTAGCGCGAGCGATCCAAGATCTGATGGCAGAGTCATTCCGCCGACGACTACAGATGCTCCCTTCCCGATTCCGGGACTTACTCCGGTGCCAAAATGGCATCGAATACCGGTGGCCAAGAGCGCGCGTGGCAGAGGACCACTTCTGCGCTCAGAACCGGCTTCCACGAGAGGTTCGTCACTCTTCGGCAAATCGCGAGTGATGTAGCCAAGCAGAGCAGCGCCGGCTGAGGCTTCGTCTGTGCCGGCGACCCTGATCGAGCATTCGTCGCCGCTCCTGATGTCGGCCGAGATGATGGCCAAAGTGCTTTTGAGATTGGCGGCAATGCCGGTGCGGAGGTTGGTGAGTGAAAGATCGGAAGCAAAGTCGCCGGCAAACTCGGCAAGTTGGCTCGCAGGGCGGGCGTGGAGTCCGTTTGGCAACGGGCATACAAACTTGAACTCCACGGGATTGCAAACTCCCTGCGACATGCAGCTAGCCCTGGATTCTCTTGAACACCGCTATGGGATTCTTGATCGCTTCCTGTACCGGAACTTGAACTACCCGCAAGTGCTCGAAGCGCTCGCGTTTTTCGATTTCGATGTCCACCGCGAAAATCGCAACTTCCGCCTGACGAATTTCGTTGTCCTTCAATTCGTTTTCAATTCCCATCGCGCCCTGGGTTTCCACTTTGATCTGGTGTCCCAGCGCCTTTGCCGTTTTTTCCAACTGCTCCGCCGCCATGTACGTGTGAGCAATTCCTGTCGGACATGCGGTTACAGCAACGATTTTCATGCGGCCCTCTCCATAGTCTTGGCCCGGTTTTGCGCCAGGGTCTTTACGATGTTGATGGCTAGAGCAGTTACGGCAGTTCCGGCCAGGATCGCGATCACGTAGATCAATCTTTGATCCACTACTGGCAGAACTATGGGACCGCCGTGAGGTGCATGGTCTCCTACCCCGCCAAGCATCGCAATCACCGAGGCCACCATCGATCCCAGAACAATGCAGGGGATCACTCGAACCGGATCGGCAGCAGCGAAGGGAATCGCACCCTCGGTAATGCCGATCATTCCCATGGCAAGTCCTGCCAGTCCGGCATCTTGCTCTTCGTGACTCCACAGTTTCTTGCGTATCAGTGTTGCGAGACCCATGCCCAGCGGCGGAGTACAGATGGCGGCGGCGCACGCGCCCATGATGCGATAGTCACCTTCGCGAATCATGGCCGCGCCGAAAAAGAACGCAGTCTTGTTGATCGGCCCGCCCATATCGAAGGCGATCATGGCCCCGAGCAGCATGGCGAGAACTACGGAGTTACCCGTGCTCATGCTTTTAAGGGCCCCGTTAGCGGCGCTCATCAGGTGGGCGATGGGAATCCCAAGGACTCTCAGCATCACAACGCCGATGAATCCCGCTGAAAGAATGGGGATGATCAGGATTGGCATCACCGGCCGCAGATACTTCGGAACGGGCAGCTTCTTCAGGAGCTGTACGACATACCCGGCCAGCAGTCCGGCGAGAATGGCTCCTAAGAAACCGGCATTGATCTGACCGGAAAGGTATCCGCCAACAAACCCCGGAACCAATCCCGGTTTTCCCGCAACGGAATACGAGATGTAGCCGGCCAGCACCGGCAGCATCAGGGTGAATGCCGTGGTTCCAATGTCGAGGATCAGTTTCAGTTTCGGAGCGTGCGAGAAGTCGGGGCCGCTCGGAGTCATCGGGGCAAACGCGATTGCAGAAGCGATCAAGATGCCTCCGCAGGCGATAAACGGAATCGCAAACGAGACGCCGGTCAGTAAGTGTTGCCGTAGCTGCTTGAGCAGTTGAACCATGGGATCCATTGTCAACAAATAGGTGTCGTCACCGGCGTATTTTATCTACATCGCCGGATCCGTCCGACAATGAAGTCCGCGTCCGCTGGGCTGCCACACTCGTTGAGATTCTAAGTAGACCTCTTGCCGGTTCGCCGTTCCGTCCCGCCTCGCGTACGCGCCAGTGTCCCGTAAGAAAGCTATGCTTTCCCAATCGGGACACTAGGTTGTTGCTATCGTCGCCTCAGAATTCGGCGCGGAGCGAGAGCTGTAGGTTGCGCTCGCTTCCTTTGGTAAGCACTTTTCCAAATGTCGAAGCGCTCGTTGGGTTGAGGCCGATGTTGGTTGTTCCGCGGCAACCGCTGGAGCCGCACCAGTTGGGATGGTTCCACACGTTAAACGCCTCGGCCCGGAATTGTAGTTTTACGCGTTCCGTCACGGGAAGAGCTTTGAACAGACCCATATTCCAGTTCTGGAATCCAGGTTGATAGATCGCATCGCGAACCCGTTGCGTATTGAATGTGCCCGGCGCAGGCTGAGTAAATATTGGCGACCCGTCAGGGTTGGTCGTAGAGAACCACTGACCGTTAGGGCCAAAAGTCCCGATGATTTTGGGATGGCCGTTCATAACCCAGTACTGCCCGTTTGGGCCGCAGCCAAAGTTTGAATCCAGGCCAACTTTAGCGTAATCGGTGGCCACACCTACGCTGCAGGGCAAGCCCGTCTGGAACTGGGTGATTCCGCTTAACTGCCAGCCACCAACCACCTTACCTCGAACTCGCGACATCATCGGTTTGGCGAATCGTGCCGAAGCCTTTGAAGGGACGTAAGGAGTCGATGTTAACCCCTGGATTCGCTGCCACTGTAGCGGCAGTTGGTTGATTGATGTCGGCTTCGCGCTGCAAATGCAGTCCGCGACGTCCCACATACGCGACACTAGCCGTCGACCTCCAAGGCAATTCTCTCTCCACCGCGAAGTTCCAGTTCCACGCTTCAGGGTTCCTCAGATTTCTGGCTTGCGTAGTGACGACCAAAGGAATCTGGCCAGCAGCACTGGGGCCGAGGCCGTCAACGGTGCCGTTAGTGAGGCTGGCGCTCGGCTGGAAGGGAGGGTTGCCACCGAGAAAGACTGAATCACTTACGCCCAACCGGGTATAGAAGCGTCCACCACCAACGCGAAACACAGTCTTTTCATCGGGCGAATAGGCGATCCCGAAGCGTGGTTGGATGTCGTTCCATTGGATGTTCGAATAATGATCCGGAACACCGCGGAATAGTCCGTTGTACAGAGTTGTATTTGCTTCCGGGACGTGCGCCTTTGCAGAATCGGGGAATCGGCTTCCGGGAATGACCATACCGTTATAAAGCTGTTGGATAGTTGGCGAGCCGGTGATTAGTCCCGTCGTTGGGCTCACAGTCACTGCCAGATTCGGATCGTAGAAGGCGGGATCGAAGACGATCTGATTTCCCCAGAGAGTATGGTACGGCTCAATGATTGTGTATCGCAGGCCCGCATTGATGGTCAGGTTCTGTCTCACCTTCCAGGAATCCTGCGCGAACATCTCATACATATTTGCGCGGAAAACCGTAAACGCGCGGTGGCCGATTTCCGAGTACCTGTCGAATAGACCCAAAGCCGCGTTCGCGGCTCCGAGACCAGTCGCCGCAGCTCGGCCATCGGTGAATTGGAACTGGCCATTCTGGTTGTTCGTACAGGTCGAGCAGGCCTGGACGTTAATCTCGTCGTTGTCGTTTTCCCCCTGATATTCGAACAGACCTCCGAACTTCCACGTGTGATTGCCCATGACCCAGGTCAGGCTGTCGGCGGCGTCGATGATCGGTCCGGACGAGTGCGAAGGATACGGGCCTCCATTCAAAGTAGAGAAGTTCGTCAGATTCACGCTTGGGATTCGCGTTGAGAGCAGTTTGCCATCGGTAAAGATGTAGTTGTAATTCGTACCGAACAGGCCGGGACCCTGCGCCGCACCCTTGGTGCGATCCAGGAAGTTGGCGGAGTCAATCGGGATGTGGACGTTGTCCTTACTGCCGCTTACCAAAAGCTCGTTTACTTTCGTGGGGCTAATGTTCCAGACGTAATTAATAGAGTTTGTCTGGTTCGGTCGATCGAAGAACTTCGGCGCTTCGTTGGTGCCGCCGTCCAAAGGTTGGTATTCAAAGAAGGTGAAGTACACACGCCGGAAGCGGAGCTGCTGGTTGTTGGTCAGATTGTAATCGACGGCAATCGTATCCTTGCGCTGGTTCTGCGGGTGCTTCGCTGCGAAGAACCAGTTGTTGTTGCCATTGATTGGAGTCGCAAGGTTCGGCGCCGGATACGCGTTCAGAATGCCAAGACCGTTATGGCTCGCTCGGTTTGCCGGAATGATATTCCCCGGAAAGCATCCAGTCGTATCGACAACGCCTGGGGAGAGGACTTGACCGCATTGCGAAGCCACAGGCGATTGCGGATCTTTTATGACCACCGGGAGCTTATTACCGGCCGAGTCCTTGCGCGTTACGAAGATATTGTTTGGATTCAGCAGCTCACTGAAATCCCCGGTCCGCATCGCGATCGTCGGAACGGTTAGAGCGCTTGTGTCCGTGAAAACGTACCGCACCCATTCCTGTCCCCAGTAAAAGAACAGCTTGTCCTTGTTCGTGTTGAAGTGATTCGGGATGTAAACCGGACCACCGATGTTGTATCCAAACTGGTTGTAGTGAACTGGAGCGGTAATAAACGCAGTCGCCGGAGTGGTATTTCGTTGCCAGGTGTTTGCATTGAAGATTGTGTTGCGGACGTAGTCATATGCAGCGCCGTGGAACTGCTGGGTCCCGCTCTTCGAAATGATGCGAATCTGGCCGCCGGACGAGCGGCCGTATTCCGCAGCGTAATCGGCAGTAAGGATTTGAATCTCCTGGGTGGAATCCACGTCAGCCGCGCCGACGCTGGTGCCGTTGGAGCGCGTGCGGACCGCAGGAGCCCCGTCGTAAGTGATCAAACTTTCGGGCGTGCGCGCACCATTGATGTTGTCTGGACCTTGGGTGAAGTTGAAGTTCAGGTTGGCAAGCGTTTGACTGCGTGTGCCGGGCACGAGACTCGCCATGAAGATGGGGTTCCGTCCATTGATCTCGAGCGCGTCAATCTGTTGCCTAGTCACCAGGCGCTGCACCGCCGCCGATTCCGTCTGCAACGGTATCGCCGTAGCCGAAACCTCGACGGTCTGCGTGACGGAACCAACCACCAGCGTTGCATCAATGACGAGATTCGAACTTGGGTCGAGCTTGTTATCAGTGGACTGGTACCGCTGGAACCCGGCAGCCTCTGCCGTCATGGTATAGAAGCCGGCTGGAACGTTTGTGATTGTGTAATAGCCGGACTCATTCGTCGTGGCTTGGCGCTCGACGCCGCTGTTGTTGCGGACCGTTATCTTGGCATTCGGGACTGTCGCCCCGGACGGGTCTTTGATAAAGCCTGAAATCCGGCCCAGGTCAGATTGCGCGAATGCAAACGGCAAGCTCAGCAGAATCAAGAGCCCAATGCAGAACACTAAGTAAGCGGCACGGCGGATGGCTGGAGACATGTTCACCCTCTCTCAAAGTTTTGCAGTGTGCAACGTTCGGGACGTCCGTTCCCAATATGGGATTGCATGATTGGCGCGTTTGCCGGCGGATTGGT
Source organism: Acidobacteriota bacterium (assembly GCA_003225215.1). Classification (GTDB taxonomy): domain Bacteria; phylum Acidobacteriota; class Terriglobia; order Terriglobales; family Acidobacteriaceae; genus Gp1-AA112. The sequence continues at coordinate 17,495 of QIBC01000155.1, read as the reverse complement.
CTTAACCACTGTGGTTGTGAATCCGCTGCGGTCGGGAAGTATCTACTAGAACGGGCCACAGGCAAAATAGTAGACAAGACACATTTGTTGGACTAACGTAACATTCTGTGCGCACGTCCCCGGCGGCTGATATTGCGCCCCAAACTCTCGCGACGCGAATCATCACGGCGAAGCTGGAGCAGTTCCTGCTGCGCGATCGTGTACGCCGTGTCTATTTTGCCGAAGACAGCGCGCCTCCTCCGGTGCTCGCGTATGTGACGCACTTTCCCCGACTCTACCTTCCTCTCGCGGGATCGCATGTGGTGGACGTGGCGCAAAACGCGGTATCGACGACGATTCGTACGGTGCGGGGTCAGGCTCTATTCGTGCCCGAAAACGCCTGGGACAAGCCAGAATGGTCGGGCCCAATCGAAGTGCTGACCTTCCTGTTTGGCGCAAAGCACTTCGGCATTAGTCTGGCGCAGCATAAGGGCCGTTCAGAAGCGCCGGTAAATGCGATCAAGACGCACATCCATGGCGCTTACGATGGGCTGACTCATAGCATTCTTGCCGCGCTCACAGCCTTCGCTGCGGACCGCAGCCAGGGCCCGCTTGATCGATTGCTCATTGAAGCCCTGCTGCATTCCTGCTTGCGATTATTCAGAGCGCCGTCTCTGGAACGCCCGCGGAAGGCAATTCGCACTTACGAGTCGATCTGTCTGTACATGCAGGAGAATTTCCAGGTTGCTCTCACGCGCGAAAGCGTGGCCGAGCACTTCGGACTCGCTCCCAATCACGTTTCACGCCTCTTTCGCCGCGAGGGCCAGATACGATTCAATGATTATCTGAATTCGATCCGCATGAATCGCGCAAAATTTATGCTGCGCAATTACAGCCTTACCCTGAAAGAGATAGCCGCCAACTGCGGCTACAACGACATCGCGTACTTTTGCCGCATGTTCAAGAAAATGAATAATGAGACGCCGACGCAATATCGGGGTGTGGACAGCGGTGTGGGCGCGCTAACCAGGAATGCTGACAGCGCGATACGGTCTTCGGTTCGGAGTTGACCGGGGATAACAATTTGTTAATACGACGGTACAGTTCAGTCTGCGCATACCCTGCGAACGATCTCTACTGCCTGCTCACAGTCGGTGCGGGTCACGTCCATATGGGTAACCAAGCGGACTATCGAATCACTTACCGCGCTACCAATCACGTTCCGGTCGCGTAGCCGCCTGAGAACCTCGTCCGAGGTCATTCCGGTTCCGCTCACGTCGAAAATGACAATATTGGTTTGTACCTTCGCAGGACTGATTCCCAAAGTCGGAATCTCGGCAAGACGACTTGCGAGAAATCTTGCATTGTCGTGGTCTTCCTGAAGACGGTTTGGCATCTCCTCAAGGGCGATGAGGCCAGCTGCGGCGAGGACTCCAGCTTGCCGCATACCTCCACCAAGAGCTTTGCGGACCGAGCGGGCCTGATCGATGAAGCTGCGAGTGCCGACGAGCATGGAACCTACAGGTGCGCCAAGCCCTTTGGAAAGACAAAACATTACGGAATCAATCTTGCCCGTCACGTCGGCCACCGGGAGTTTCAATGCGACGGCTGCGTTGAAGATGCGGGCGCCGTCCAGATGCACCGGAACGCCGCGCTCGTGAGCGGCCTCGCACACCTCTTCCATTACTTCCACCGGGGTTACGGTGCCTCCCGCCATGTTGTGCGTGTTCTCGAGTTCAATCAGGCCGGTCTGGGCGCGAGCGTAGCTATAGGCAGGGATCTTTTTCTTGATCTCCGCCCAGGTGAGGACACCGTCGTCTCCGCGCAAGGTGCGCAGGACACAGCCGGAGAACAGTGCCGGCATGCCCATCTCCCAGTCGAGTATGTGGGCGCGCTCCTCGCAGATGATTTCTTGTCCGGGCCGAGTATGGACTTTGATCGCGATCTGGTTGCCCATAGTCCCAGTGGGAACGAAGAGTGCAGCCTCCCGCTGAAAAATGCGAGCAGCATCTGCCTCGAGACGATTGACGGTGGGATCTTCGCCGTAGACGTCATCTCCAACCTCGGCCTCGGCCATGGCCTTGCGCATGGCCGCCGTCGGACGGGTGACCGTGTCGCTGCGTAGGTCGATTACGGACCGGGTTTTGCGGTCGTGTTCTTCGAGAAGCTGGGTAGAGGGTTTCGTCATTGGGATCCTTGTGGTCGCTGTCGCAGATCAGCACCGGCAGCAGCAGCCGCCGAATCGGTCCTATCGTGGCTCAATACCACTGGTGATAACCGTCCGATCCGCATGTTGCTCATTCACCCAGCGGCTAACGCCGCCGGTACAGTAATGAACCGCTCGAACACCTCATTCGACAGAAGCCTCCCTCGCGATGTCAGCCGCAGGGAATTTCCGGATTGCTCGAGCAGTCCTAGATTGAGAAGCTCGCGAATTTCCCGATCGAAGCTTTGCGTGATCGCGGGTTTGATCGTGTGCAGGTCAATTCCACGGTTCAAGCGTAAGCCGAGAAACATTGTTTCCTCGCTTGCACCTTGATGGCCGATGAAGGTTGGCTCTTGTTGGGCGGAACCTGCCAGATACGTGAGCAAGTCATCTCCATTGGCGAAGCGTACCGACTCGACATCGAGAGACGTAATGTTGGCGCGAAGCATCGAGTGGGCATCGAGTCCGAAGCCGAAATAGGGCTGCCGCGTCCAGTACTTCAGATTATGGTGTGATTCGAAATCAGGTCGCGCAAAGTTCGAGATCTCGTATTGCGGGAGCCCGGCTCGGTCAAGAAAGTCGACGGCTTCGAGATACAGATCGGCAGCGAGATCCGAATCGGGAACATGATGAGCGTGGTAGCGATTGCCTCCAGCGATGAGTTCGCGGCCTAGACGCGAGTCCTCGTCGATTTCGAGGATGTAGACGCTGGCGTGGGGAACGCCTGATTGTGCGAGTTGGTCGAGAGACGCGCGCCATCTCTCGGCGGTCTGGTGCGGGAGCCCGGCTATGAGGTCCACATTGATGTTCGCAATTCCAGCGGCGCGCAACGCATTGATATCGGCCAATGTTTGTTGCGCTGTGTGCAGGCGACCAACGGATTTGATCTCCTCGTCGATAAACGATTGCGTGCCGAGGCTTACCCGGTTCGTGCCGCCTTGGAGGAGAGCATCGAGGATCTCCGGACGAAGAGTCCCAGGCGCACATTCTACGGTGATCTCCGCGTCGGGCTGCACGTGGAATTCATTTCGGATCGCTTGGAAGATGCATCCGAGTTGATCTGGAGAGAGCGTGGTGGGGGTTCCACCGCCAAAGTAGATCGAATCGACGGACCGTTCAAATTCCGCGTGAAGGATTGTGGCTCGTGTTTCCGCGCTCGCGATCTCCTCTTGGAGTTGCGCGATATATCCGTTCATCTTGTCGCGCGAAAACACGCCCGAAGCAAAGTTGCAGAAGCTGCACTTCGAGCGGCAAAACGGAACGGAGACGTAGAGGCCGAGTGGCATGAGGACTAAGTTTCATTATAGGGAAGCCGGGAAGCGTCCCGTGAAAAGTACAGTATCGGCGGCAGCCGTTGGGTCAGTCGCCACAGGCTCTATCAGCATGTTACCCACGCACCAGCGGCTACTGCCGCCGTACCGCTTTTCGGGCCCGATAATTGCCGCGTCGTCCCCGGTTCCAGACTAACTTCGCGACAAGCGCATAGAATCGAGGGCTGAGGGCCACACATGGTGAAGCGGGCGGTGATCACGGGCATTGGCGTTGTGAGTCCGAACGGGATAGGTAAAGACGACTTCTGTCGGGCGATCCTGGCGGGCAAGAGCGGAGTGAAGCGGATCACACGCTTTGATGTAAGCGATCTTCCTGTGCAGATCGCCGGCGAGATTACCGACTTTAACGAACTGGCCTGGATCGATGCGCGCGAGCGCAAGCACGTCTCACGTGCGGTGCCGCTGGCTATCGCAGCATCAACGGAAGCTCTGGGCGATGCGGGTATCGATTGGGATTCGATGTCGCTCAGTGAAAGGCGCGACATTGGAGTGATGCTGGGCAGTGGCGGTGGCGCGCAGGAGTTCAGCGAGGAGCAATATCGTCATTATTTTCAGGGCACGGTCAAGCAGGCAAGTTTATTCAGCATTCCTAGTGGCACCATGGGAACGCTCTCCAGCGAAGTGAGCATGCGCTTCGGCTTCCGCGGATTCAGCCATGTGTTTACAACAGGCTGTACATCTTCCACGGACGCGCTGGGCTATGCGCTGCGTCAAATCCAATTCGGGTCGCTACCGGCGATGCTGGTTGGCGGGGTGGATACGCCGCTTGCTCCGGGAATCATGAAGGGCTTTTGCCTGATGAAGATTATGACGCCGTCGTGGAACCAGGATCCTGAGCGTGGATCGCGTCCTTTTTCGCAAGATCGCGACGGATTTGTCGTGGCTGAAGGCTCGTGGATGTTTGTGCTCGAGGAATACGAGCATGCGCGTGCACGTGGAGCCCGCATCTATGCCGAGATCGCCGGATACGGTTCGACGTGCGAAGCCTTTCATCGCGTGCGTCTCGCGGAATGCGGCGAGGAGCCGGCTCGGGCCATTCAATTGGCCATGCAGGAAGCCGGTGTCTCGGCCGAGAATGTGGACTACGTGAATCTTCACGGGACGTCTACGCAACTCAACGATCGCATCGAGACACGCGCGCTGAAGCTGGCATTGGGAGATCGTGCGATCTCTACCCCGATGTCGGCGCTCAAGTCCCAAATCGGGCATCCGCAAGGAGCGTGCGGGGCCGCCGGAGTGGCCGCCACCGTCATCGCAATGCATCATGGCGAGATTCCGCCGACGATCAACCTCGACAATCCTGATCCTGAATGTGACTTGGACTACGTGCCGCAGCCTGGACGCAAGGCTCAAATCGAGCATGCTGTATGCAATTGCATTGCGTTTGGCTCGAAGAACTCGGCGCTGGTGCTGAGAAGAATCGGGTGATCGCTAGCAGTACCGGCGGCGATAGCCGCTGGGTGCGCGTCCAGTCAGCTCTAACCAGCGGCTACCGCCGCCGGTACTGCTTTTGCAGCCGATTTAGAATGCTGGCATGAATCTCGATGCCATTCAGTCTGCGCTCAAGGAGCGTAAGCTCAGCGCCTGGCTTTTCTACGACCATCATCATCGCGATCCTATTGCATACCGCGTGCTCGGATTGCGGCCAGACATGATGGTCACGCGGCGCTGGTTTTACCTGATTCCCACTGAAGGAGAACCACAAAAGCTGGTACATCGCATTGAGGCTGGCCACCTCGATGATCTGCCCGGAAACAAGCGGAGCTATTCGTCATGGCAGGAACTGCAGCGATACCTGCAAGAAATCGTTACGCCTTTTCGCAATCTTGCGATGCAGTATTCGCCACAGAATGCAATTCCATATGTCGGTCTTGTAGACGCCGGAACAGTTGAACTCGTGCGCAGCTTTGGAGTGAACGTTGTCAGTTCAGGCGACCTGGTGAGCCAGTTCGAAGCTGTGCTCAACGACGAGCAGATCGCCAGTCACTTTCTCGCGCGCGACGCGGTCGATCGCATTACTGCAGAAGCGTTCAAGACGATCGGCGAGCGCGTCCGCAATGGCGGTACGCACGAATACGAGATGGCCCAGTGGATCCTCGAGGCATTTCGTCGCGAGAATCTGATTTCAGAAGACTCGCCGATCGTCGCCGCGAACTCGCATAGCGGCGATCCGCATTTTGAGCCGCGAGCTGATCGCTCAGAACGTCTGAAAGAGGGTGATTTCGTTCTGCTGGATATCTGGGCTAAGACAATGGCGCCGGGGGCATGCTATTACGACATCACCTGGACCGGCTTCATCGGTCAGAGTCCCGGCGAGCGCCAGCGGGAGATATTCGAAATTGTCCGTGATGCGCGCAAGCTCGGCTGCGACACAGTGACAAATGCATTCGCAGCCGGGCGCAAGATCGCCGGATGGGAGGTCGACAAAGCCGTACGCGAATTCATCCAGAACAAAGGCTACGGAGATAAGTTTGTGCATCGCACGGGACACAACATCAGCTCGGCGATTCACGGCAACGGAGCCAACATCGATAACTTCGAAACCAAAGACGAACGCGAGATTTTGCCCAATACCTGCTTCTCTATCGAGCCAGGAATTTATTTGCCGGAGTTCGGGGTGCGCAGCGAAGTGAATGTACTCACGCGTCCGGGTAAGGCTGAGGTCACGGGGAGGGAGCAGGAGGAGATAGTGTTGATCTAGCTGCTTAGCTTCTAAGCTGCTAAGCTTCTGAGCTTTGTCTCGGAGGATGAGGTGACTGATTTTAAGCAGCTCAAAGTTTGGCAAAAGGCTCATGACCTGACGCTTGCCATCTATCGAACGACTTCCACGTTTCCCAAAGAAGAGCTTTATGGACTGACCTCGCAGATGCGCCGATCTGCCGTCTCGATTGGATCTAATCTCGCCGGAACGAAGTAGATGCTTTGCTGCAGGTTATTAGAACTAAGTGTAATGGGATCAGCAACTTAGAGGCTTAGCGGCTTGCCTGCATTTTGCCGCTTGTAACGTGGCATAATGTTGCTCAAAACTTATGACCGCTCTTCATCAGCAGCTTGGGCAATGGCTAGGCGTCCGGCCTCCCGAATCGGAACAGGATGTGCTCAACCTGATCGAACGCCAGCTTCCGGCTTCCTCCATCAACCGCTTGCTGACGCTTGGGGTTACTCGCTCCGAGGTCGGCGCCTTGGTGATTCCATTGCGCACGCTACAGCACAGGCGCTCCCGCAGAGAGAAGCTTACGGTGGAGGAGTCGGATCGCTTGCTCCGGCTCATGCGCGTTCTTTCCCAAACCGAAGCGCTCTATGGATCGCGCGAGCGGGCGCTGACGTGGCTGCGCCGGCCGAACCCGCGGCTGGGCAACCGCTCTCCCTTTGAGTTGGTGAAGACCGACGCCGGCAGCCGCATCGTGGAAGAACTGCTCGTTCAAATCGACGAAGGTATGTTTGTCTGATCCAGCTTTGGCGCATCAGCAAACACAAAGAATTGAGCGGGACCGGCGGTTTGCGGGCTCCGGGCCGGTGGCATAATGCCGGTTCACCGATCGTGTACTTGGCAGAAACGCCGGCCGGCGCATTGCTCGAATCGTGCGTACACACCAGCGCGAACGAGTTTCCGCCGAAGTACACGCTGCTTTCAGTCCGCGTCGACGACCAGATCCGCACCGAGATTTTTGACGGCAAGGTGTTACGCAAAGACTGGATCAATCATCTGGACGAGACCCGAGAGATTGGGTCAGAGTGGCTAAAGTCGCAGCGCTCGGCCTTGCTGCTCGTGCCCAGCGCGCTGGTGCCGGCAACATCGAATGTGCTGCTCAACCCGCTACATCCAGATGCAGCGCGAATCCGCATTGATTCCGCGTATGAGTATCCGTTTGATGGGAGGATTAAGAAGTAGCTGCTAAGTTTCCTCACTTCTGAGCTGCATGACATAGGGAGCGTCACTACTGTTGAATTTGGGAGCTTGGAATTTCAAAGCTGAGGAGCTTAGAAGCTCAGCAGCTTAGTAAGCTATCTTCCCGGGCCGACATTGTCATCGGAATCCGGATCCCAGGTGAGTTCCACTCCGGAACCTTCCTTTACTTTGCCGGTAAAGCCAGTGGCTTCTTCTGGTGGGAGTCCTGCCACTTCGCGCTTGCGCTTCTGAATTTCGCGCAGCTCGCGCAAAATCTCGGCTTCCTGCTTGATGTATTCATCTTCGGTGATCGTACCTTCATCGAGCTCCACCTGAAGATGTAGCAGACGCTCCTTGATAGGAGCGTCGTCGGTGTACTGCTCCTCAGCGACTTTGGCCAAGGTGCGCAGAATGGACTTGAAGCCAGTGATGGGAAGCGCGAGGAGGTCGTCGAGGAAAAGCATAGCTAGCCGCTAGCTGCTGGCTTCTAGCTAGCTGGGCAAGGAGCCAGCTAGTAGCCAGTAGCTTAGTTTGCGCTTCCTCTCTCCAATTTCAAGCGTATGTTCACAAAGTTATATGGCGGCCATGGGCCGGTGTACTTGAAGTTCAAACGGTCGCCAAACTTCTGCGCAACAGCGTTCACGGCAGCATCGAACTCCGTTTCTTTATCTTTTTGGATGAGGAAGGCGGCGTTCATAATCATCTTGTCGCCAATCACCTTATTGTCGCGTGAGGCGACGCATACGGTTCGCAGTCCGTCATAAATTTCGCGGACTACTTCCGCTGCGCGCTCGGAAAGGGCTTTGTCGATCATACGTCCGAGCTGCATACGGGCGAAGTAGGTGGACTGCAGATGTTTGCGTGTGAGTTCGTGCTGGAAGCGGTGAATTTCTTCGTTCTCGCGCTTGAGTTCTTCAACGATGCGGTCGCGGTCCCATGTGACCTTGAGCCCAAATTCCAGCTTGTTGGCCATTTGCTTAAGCACGTCTTTCAGTGACGGATAGATGCTCTTGAGCACTTCGCGAATGTCATCGTCGGTACGAAAGACGGTGCCGAAGCTCATCGGGATGATCGTGTTCGACTTCATCACGGTCTCGATTACGTGTTCGTGAGCGAGGGCGTTCTCGCGCGTGGGATCGAAGATGAAGACCGGAGTTTTGCTCACGACTGCGGCAACGTCCCCATGATGGACGGAGTACACGCTTTCGCCCAGGCCGCCTATGCCAATCCTGCCGAAGCCAACGCTATCGCGCGCTTCGATCACTCCGTATACGTAGCGGCCCTCCTGCTGCTGCGACTGGGGCTGCCCGTTAGATTGCCCGACTGCGGGAGTGTCGACCGGTTCCAGGCTGTGTACTTCCTTCCTCGTCGCTTCCTTCTTGGGCCGCGCGGGGGTTGTGCCCGCCTTCTTCTTCGCTGTTTTCGAGGGGCTCATACTCTTCTCTCAAAAGTTTATCGATCGTCGTAAAGAATTCTTCAATGTCGATTGGCTTATACAGAATGGCAATGCCATTCTGGCGTGCCTGCTCGGCGGTTTCTTTGCTTGCATATCCAGTGAGGATCGCGGCCTTGGTGTTCGCCTGTTTCTTCCGTCCGTAGTCGATGACTTCAAAACCAGTGTGCTCCTGCTCCAGCGAATAATCGCAAAGCAGCAGATCGAAGTCTCGGCGATTCAATGCCTGGAATGCTTCCACGGAGGAAATCGCTGTCTCGACGTCATATCCCTTTCGCGACAAGATCAGGCCGTAAGTGGTGAGCACCGCGTGCTCATCGTCCACTACGAGGATCGAGAATTTCTTGTCGGCGGACATTTACGTTGAAACCCTTTTCACCAACGGAGACACAGAAGCACGGACAAAGACATTTGGGGTGGATCGATACAGCACCACCGAACTGGGTGTTAACAACCAGTTTGCCGAAGAAACCATGCAAGCACCTGATGCTTTTCTTCGTCACTCCGTGTCTCCGTGGTGAAAAAGCTGCTATCTCACCGCGGGCAATTCGATCTTAAAAACCGTGCCTTTACCTACCTTACTCTTCACTGAAATCTTGCCGCCGTGGTTGCCGATGATACCGCGAACAATCCACAACCCGAGCCCCGTGCCTTTCTCGCCTTTGGTAGTCACGAAGGGCTCGAAGACGGTTTTCCGCAATTCTTTGGGAATTCCGCTTCCGGTGTCGGCGACCAGAAGCCGGATACTTCCGAGCGGATATTCCTTGCTGTGATGCACGTGGCGCGTGCGTATTTGCAAGGTGCCACCCTCGGGCATGCTGTCTTTCGCATTGATTACAAGGTTCGAGAGCACCTGGCGCAACTGGTCGGCGGCCACAACCGCGTCCGGCAATTCACGCAGCTTGGTCTTGACATCAATATTGCTGCGCTGTAGCTGCCGATTCAGCAGCAGAATCGTATCTTCCACGAGCAGGTTGATGTTAACTGGTTTTACCTGTTCGTTGTTTCGATACAAACCGAGCATCTGCCGAACGATGCGGGCCACGCGTTCGGTTTCGGACTTCAGGATGTCGTAGATCGGCTGCGCATCGGTCTTCACCGAGTCTGCAAGCAAATAAATTGCGTTCTTGATCGCCTCCATGGGATTGTTCACCTCATGGGCGATAGTGGCGGCCAGACGTCCGGCGGCGGCAAACTTCTCGATTTCCAGCATGCGACGTTCGACCTTCAACTGCTCGACGCGCCGGAGCGCCGTCAGGTCGCGGAGCACGGTAACTGTGAAAGCCACTTGGCCACGCTCATCGTAAATCTTGCCGGAGCGCGTATCGTATTCGATTTCCTGCTTCGTATTGGGATCGCTTAGCTTGAGGATGCCACTCTCTTTGTCAGCAAAGCCAAACGTGAATGCCGTAACGTATGCGTCAAGTTGCGCCTGGTTTTTCACGCGAACCGTGTCGGATAAGATTTCTCTCTCGCTGATACCGAACAGATTTTGCGCAAGCGGATCCAGTAGCACCACCTTTGCCGATCCATCGCACACGACAATGGGATCGCCAACGCTCTCAATGATCACGTTCAGCCGGTCTCGATCCTGGCGGACGACTTCTTCGGCTGCGCGCAGTTTTTCGTAATTTGTGCGCAGCTCCTGATCGGCGCGGCGCAAGTCGGTGACATCGCGCATCACGGTAACCATGCCGAGCGGCATGCCGTCGCGGGTGAAGGTCGGCGTGCAGACGGCCTCAAAGAGCATCTCTTCACCTTCAATGGCGTCGATCAAGGTAAGGTCGCGCGACGCCTCTACTCCCGAAACGGCTACGGAAGATAGTGCGGCGGAGAAAAGAAGGTTGTTCATCTCCACGGCGCGGGCCAGGCCCTCAGTGAGCCCCTCAGCGATAGTACTGTCGGGAACTTTAAAGAAACGCTCCGCAGCCCGATTCTGGACGATCACGCGATAGTGATTATCGGTCAGGATGACCGGATCGCTCATTGATTGCATAACGGTCTGCAATTGGGCGATCGTCACATCCATGTCCGTCATGCGGTTGTAGTAGTGCTCAACCTTGAATAAGCGGGAGAGATAGCGATTGGCCATCTCGATCAGGTTGCTGAGCGGGATCAGCTCTGGTGTGCCTTTTGAGGGAAGTTCAACCGCAACCAACGCAGCATAGGCACGCATGCTGCAAGTGCCGCAGACCTGGCTTTCCAGGCTCATTTTGCGGCGGCGGGCAGTGTTGTCGACGGCCAGGCACTCGGCGCGACGCTCCCGCTCCGCCTCCCAACAGACGGTCGCATTGTTGTAAAGGATGGGATGGCAGTAGAGCGAGCGATGGTGCAAGGAAGAGTCTCGTACTATGCTGGGGCGCTGGGAATGGAGCACGTCCACTACAGGATTGCCGGCAGCAAAGAGCGAACTGCGGAACCTGTCCAGGTAGTTTTTGGAGCAGTTTAGTGAGGCTGACGGGAGAACCTCACCGCTTTCGAAATCGACGGCAACGATGAACGTGCGCTGAAAGCCCAGGCCAACGATCTCCTCCAGCAGGATCGGGTAGACCTCTTCGGAGCGCTCAGCCTGCAGCAGTCGTAGAGCGGTCGGAGCGCGGCGGACCGAAGGACGAAGGCGGCGTTTGGCCGGCTCTGGCTTCAACAGGCGAAGTTCAGGCGTTGCCATTTGGATCCCTGTGGGCGTATGGGCTTATCGCCGGCCTCCGCCTTTTTTAGATCGACGAGCGCGCGGAGCAGGTACGGGTTCCTCCTCCTCACCCCCGGGCCCTTCCTGGTCCCCGGCTGCCAGCTTCGGACGGCTGATGGTAGGCATCAGTCCGACTGCATCGGCGTACCGCAGATAGGTCTCGATGGAAGCCACTACAACGCGCGCTTCCACGGTAATGAGATCAATACCGACCAGGGAGATACGCACCCACGCGTCTATACGCTGCGTGTTTGTGGCGATGCCGGCAGACTGCGCGGCCTTGTCTCTGGCATTTGACGGGTGAGGTTCGGATCGAACTTCCACCAATTCATGCCGATTTGCTCAGCCTTGTCCACCGAGCAAATTAGCAGGCGGATGCGGACAGTCAGCAATTCAACATTGGCCAGTGACACGCGGATGTCTCCGGCGATCACGAGACCCTTGTCCAGAATTCGATCCAGGATGTCTATAAGGTTTGTAGTGCCGGATACTGTAGGTGCGCGTTCCATCCGCCTCTCTCTACACCGATGACGCTAAAAAACACGACCTGCTCACTGTACAGAAAACAACACCATTCAGCCAAGGCTGCGACCCTTGTAGACACAAAAATGTCTAACGGAAATACGCAAGCGGGTGCGGGGGAAGCATCCCGGGGGAGGGCCTGACAAATTCAATACTTGTGGCTTCGATGCGATCTCGGAATGCAGAGTTGCTCGGCGTGGAAAAACTTTTTTCCAACGTTTGCTTGTGTAACCTGGAGAGGTTAGGGATTAAGCATGCCAGTTAGGGTTGGGGTTGAATCAGCTACCGTCGCATCTCCTGATCCTGTGGTAGAGACACATGCCGCGTCTCTACCCGACTGGCGAGGACATTGCCTGCTGGGGCCTACTTTCTATTGCCCGCGTGGTGAATTTGCCGCAGCTACATCTGTCCCAATCGCTTCACCTGACAGCACGAGCTCTACGCGGCGGTTGCGCTGCCGACCTTCCGGCGTGTCGTTGCTGGCAATGGGCTGCATCTTTCCCAAGCCCCGTGCCGTAACGGCAGGCGCCGCCACGCCTTGATTCACGAGATAGTCACGTACCGCTTCGGCGCGCTGTTCGGAGAGGCGTTGGTTGTAATCGTCAGTTCCGACCGCGTCGGTGTGCCCCTCGATCGCCACCTTCAGGCTCGAGTAAGCCAGCAGAATGCCCGAAACCTTGGCTAGGCGCTCGCGAGCTTCTGGTTTCAACTCATATTTGCCGGTCTGAAACAATACATCGCCCATGTTGGCGATCAGACCGCGAGCGGTGTCGTGGGTCTCCAGCACAGCACTGAGTTGCTGGAGAAGGCGAGCCCGAAGATCCGCCTTGTCTTTCTCAGCGGCCTGACGCAGGCGGTCGGCTTCCTGCGCAGATGCGCGGGCCTTGTCGGCCTCCACTGCTAGCTGCTGCTGCTGGGCAAGCGCCGCCTGGCGCGCGGCTTCAGCTTCCGACTTGGCTTGTTCTGCCTGGGCTTTGGCCTGTTCGGCCTGCTGGGCGGCCAACTCGGCTTCCTTGCGCATGCGCTCAGCCTCGCCTCGTTCTGCTACTGCCCTGGCACGATCTTCTTCGGCCTGCTGACGACGCTGCCCTTCCGCCACCGCCTGAGCGCGGGCTTGAGCTTCACGTTCAGAGGCCTCGCGCGCCATGCGCTCCTCTTCCTGTTTCTTGAGCGACATCACGCGAGCGTCTTCTGCAGTCTGGGCGGCGTCGCGGGCATAAGTCGCTACCGACGATTTCGCTTTGTTGCGGTAGGCGTTCTCGGCGTTAGCCAGGGAGTGCTCGGCGTTCGCCAGAGCGCTTGAAGCGTACTTGTCGGCATTCGCGTTGCGCGCGATCCGGACGGCATTGCGCGCTTCAAACAACTCCAGCGGCGTCCGCGGGTCGATGCCGAAAATTGCGTTGTCTATGCGGGCGTTGCTCGACGAGTAGGCGTCACGTCCCAATAACTGATAGCTGAACTGAATCTGTTGCTCCATGCCTGCAGTGTCGGAACGCAACACGTTTTCGGAGATGACAAGACTTCCCGGCTGGGTGACGGCGAAGTAAGGCTCGGCCGTAACCACCAGTCCGAACGTCTGCAGTTCTGTGGTGGCCTTCACTTTTGCCTGACCATAATGGTCCAGAACCATCTCGCCCAGATTCACGGCGCGACCCTGCGGGCTGATCGCCCACAGAACATAGGTCAGGTACTCCATACCAAACTTGTTGGCCGGTTCGAGGCCTGAAAGCTTCGCTTCCACTTCCACGCGTCCATTCCGGCTTTTCACCTGCGCTTCCCCATTGGCAGATGGCATCAAGGGCGTGCCCTGCATGTCCACCTTCGACGAGGACGCATTGCGATAGTTGATGGCCTTCATCTGATGAGAGACGGAAGCCTTGCCGGCGGGTGCGTTGGCCGCAGCTTTTGAAGACGCGGTCTGAGCGGCAGCCGTAAGGCTGATAGAAGCTGCCAGTGCGAGATGAACGAGTGGTTTCATTGACCTCTCCGAAATGGCGCATTCTGGGGAAGGACAGAGAATCGCCTGAAGGATGTTATGCGGCGACGGCGTGCCCGAGAACGTCACTCAGGTACTAGAACGGTTGGGCGTTGCCGGCGCAGGTGCTTATGAGACCAAGGCTTAGCAGATGGCCGTCAACGTGCCCCGAAATGGGAGTTTGAGACGAGGTGCAGTTGGAAACGTACTTTCGTCGCGAGGGGCCGCTTTCTTGCTGCCAGATTCCTATTTTTTTTCGTCAGTCCATAGATTGCCCAGCGGTCCCAAATCGAGATTCAGATCCTCTGGTCGGAGTCCGAAATGTTCAGCCAGCTCACGGATTTTCTGCTCCAACTTCATCAGCGCCAGCCCCATCTCCTCGATCTGAGAGTCGTGGAGAGAGCCGCCTTCCATGCGGCGAATCGCCTGACGCTCGAGAAGTTTGCGCAAGAGTTCGATGAGACTGAGAACCAGGCGCGCCAGTCCTTGCTCGATGTTCTCAGAATTGCAGTCGAGGCGCTGCGTGGTTCCGCTCGCGATAGACGCAAGCTCCTGGTTGAGACCCTCGATGGCTCGCCCCATCTCGTTAGGCGCGATCTTTTTCGGTTCGTCGCTCAGGGTCAGATCTCCGCGGAGACTCCAGGAATTCCGTTGCCGGCCACGGGCCGCTCCAACGCACGTTGATGTCGTGTTCGCGCTTGCTCAGTCTCTCACGGAAGCCTGTGATACTCCTCCGATCAACAAGCGCATACACGCGCAATCCTTCTTGAGTCCCGCGCTCGCGCCACTCGATCACTTCGGATGCGAGCAGGTTTTTCAGGGTGTCCGCTATATTTCGCAGTCGATGGGATTCCGCGGCGCGAGCGCGCAGATGTGCGGTCCCGGTTGTAGCATTTGTTGGCAAGCCGCTGGCCACAGACGCCAGACGCGCTTCCATCTGAACATAGTTGGCATGGCTGGTAAGAAACGCTTTATAGCGCGGCGACTCTTGTTGCAGATGTTGAATGAGCTCTGGCGGTGTTAGCCAAGTCGGGAAGCGGAAGGGCACTACCGCAACATGCTCAAACACAGTTTGCACCACTCTGTGAAACTGCAGAGCTGCCGATTGAAGCGTGTTCGGTGAAATGTTGCGCTTCTCAAGCTCGGAATATAGGGCCAACAATCCACCCTCGCTGAGTCTTTGAATATGCGAGTCTCCGACTCCTGTTACGGGAACATTCGGAGAGCAGTCGTCAAGCAGAATGCAGTAGGGAATTACCGGCATTCACAGGCTCAAGAAGAAAGGGATTGCTGCTCAATGTGTTTCAGTGCCGTCTCGACCGAGGTGAGAACGGCATTCAATCCGAGGTAAACCAGATCAACACCCGCTACCGAGATCACCAGACTGCCATGCAATACGATGCCCGCGTTGAGTACATGATCGAGGATGTCGAGAAGGGAGGCCTCCTCTTCGCCCGGTGCGTGAGGGGCGAGGATTGCGTCGGCTTGGGTTTGACTCGGCATATTTCGAAGTTCAGACGTACATACTAACCAAAGTCAACCCTCATACTACAGCGTCGTTCTCTGTCAGGAGGACACGCTGGCCTATTAATCAGTATGGAAGAGAAGACGTGCATTACATCTCTACCGGGATTCTCGCCGGCATTGCCGGTTAGGAGGAAAGTGGCGATCGCGTTCATCCGTGAGTGAATCCATTCTGCGTAGTTACTTGAAACGCCGCGAGCTGAGCCGGCTCTACGCAAAGAACTTGAACGCCTGAATGTGGCCTCCGAGGTTCTAAATGAAGAGACGGTCAGCGTTCTTGAGTATCAGCTTGACGAAGAGTAGCTTCAGAGATTCTCCGGCCACTTCCGTGCGCCATGAAGTATCGCCAGGATCTGAACTTTGTCGTGCTGAAGCCGATACGGAATCAGGAATGGAGTGCGAGGTATGACTATCTCCCGGGTTCCGGGAATGCGGCCGTGACGTCCTGCGTCAGGATATTTTTCCAACATTTGGACAGCTGAGAGAATGCGTTCTAGCATCCTGTCGCCGGCTTGAGGAGAGTGTTCTGCCGACCAGTAATCGTAGGCAGCGTGCAGTTGCTGGGTAGCTCTTGACGTCCAAAGTACCTTCACTTCCGCCGGCGCCACCTGGCAGCCATAGCTCGAACCTTGGTGTGTCCTACCAGCTTGCCGGCATCGGCTTCTGCAATACCTGCCTTGATTTGTTCGAGCTGCCAGCGCTGGGCTTCAAGGTAGGCAGCTACCGCTTCATTGAGAAGGTAAGTGCGATCCCTGTCGGTGGCATCCGCCAGAGCATCAAGCTCCCCAAGTTTTTCGGAATCCAAGCGAAAGCTTATAGTTCCTTTGCCCATAATCCTAAATCATACGGTGCAATACAATGCATTGCAATGCATGATAAATTATACAAAAGAATACGGCGGCCAGGGCCCCGTGCACTGGATTTCGCGGCGGTCGGCCCAGCGAGTGGCGTAGCGCTTCAGCATGTTGTCCCATTTTGGGCGGTCTTTCTTTCGGACGAGAAACGATGCTTGCCATTCCAGATTGCTTTGGCCTGAGCTGACCTTGCCGGCGGGAGCCGAGTCGGCGGCGATGGCCTGCAACTCGCGCGCGAACTCCGCTACATCAGGATCGAGCTCCGTACGTTTCTTTACCTGGACCATGGCCTTGGCCCGCAGATAATCGTGCCCAGAAGTGGCTTCAATCGGCGATGCGGGAGGCGAGGGATTCAGAAACAGCTTGATCCCCCATTCCTCCGTGCCTTCAATGCGCGCCAGCGTTGCCGAGAGCTTGCCCTTCTGCTCGCGCACGTGTTGCAGTAATGATTCCTCGCTCTTGAATACCGTCCCAAAACGGGCTGGCAGCACCGTGACCAAGTCGGAGATCTGGGAAACTGCGCGTTGATGCCTCACGCTTGCGCCTGACAGCCATTCCAGGTTCTCCATGTTGGCCGCCAGCTTCTCGCCAAACTCTGTGTCGGGAACGCGGCTGAACCAGGCGGTGAGCCCTGAATTTTCGAGACATTCAACTGCCGCGCTTCCATGGATGGAGGCGGTGACTTTTACGTTCGGATTCGTGGCGCTTATACCGTAGAGGTAGAGCAGGCGATCGTTGCTCGCTCGCGGCTTGGATTTCACTGTATTTGCCACAACTGTTTCGTCAGCCGCCTCAATCCGGCGCCGCCGGAGATTTGTCCCGCAAAGTCGGGAACCGCGTAGTGCGTTAGTTTGTCAGCCCGCAGGTGTGACAGAGTCGCAAGCTGCCAACTCCGCGCCAGGCTGCAGCGCGGACAACCCCGCGATTCCTTCTCAGTGAGAATCCGGTTCACAAATATCGCTCGTGGCGAAAGTTTCAGGTGGCGCAAACTCTCGAGCAGGCGTCCGGTCTGCCGGTCGGGCAGCGGCTCCGGCAACATCACCGAAAAGACGCTGGCCCTCTTTTTATCCTTC
>QIBC01000154.1 GCA_003225215.1 Acidobacteriota bacterium | reverse complement strand
TAAGTTTCTTTCTTCGGGTCTTTGAAACAGAGTTCCGGTCGTAATGCGACCGGAACTTTTTCTTTTGGGTACAAGTCGCCTGTGCGCTGACAAAAGGCCAGATTTCTTACGTTTTGGCAGCCCGCGGAACTGCACAAATTCTGCGCTACACTCAGATGCAGGACTCTAAGCTGCATGCGCGTCACCAGCCGCCGCAAAGCGATCGCTTTTTTTATCACGCTAAGTTCGTGTGTAATCGCCGCCGCGGTGACCCTGAACGTCAGTTGGATCGTTCTGAACTGGCGCGAACTAGGCACGCTAATCCTCGGCGTCATATTCTTCAGCATCGTCATTGCTGGACTGGTGCTGAATACGATCTTCCTGGTGCGGGAAATCCGGCGCAATGAGAAGCAGGACAGCTTTCTACATGCCGTCACTCATGAATTGAAAACTCCCCTGACCTCCATTCGTCTCTATCTACAGACACTGCAAAGCCGCAAGGTGGACGACGAACAGCGGAACGAATTTTACCGAGTGATGCTCTCTGACTCCGATAGGCTGCTCCAGACCGTCGAGCAAGTACTGCAAGCTGCCGAACTTGGTCACGTTCGTGACAAGCTTGAAGACATCGTCGATATGGAAAGGCTCGTCCGCGAGTGTCTGGACGAGGCCCGCACTCATCATCATCTTTCTGCGGAGTCCTTGCGTTTGCTGGTTGAGAACAGTCAGGGGGCCCCAAAGGTGACTGCCAATCGCGAGGAGTTGCGCTCTGCGATAACCAATATCCTCGACAACGCGGTCAAGTACTCAGGCGAGAAGGTCGATATCGAGGTACAGCTCCGGGCTAGCGATGACAAAAACGTTTCCGTGCGGGTCCGCGATAACGGGATTGGGATCCCGCGCAGCGAGCTCAAGCAAGTGTTCAAGCGCTTCTATCGGGTTGCCGACCGCGAGGTGGCGGGAGTGAAGGGAAGTGGTCTGGGCCTGTTTATCGTGCGCAGTATCGCCAAGAAATATGGCGGCAAAGCGTTTGCCGAAAGCGAGGGTCCAGGGCGCGGGGCAACCATCATTCTGCAACTACCGCGGGTCGTATGAGCCGAGTTCTGATCGTAGAGGATGAAGAGCATCTCGCTCGCGGTCTCAAATTCAACCTCGAAGCTGAAGGCATCGATGCCGAAGTCGTCGGTGACGGCGAGAGTGGCCTGCAACGTCTATTGCACGCCGACAGCGGAATCGACGCGGTAATTCTCGATGTAATGCTCCCCGGAATTTCGGGATTCGAAGTAGTCTCCCAGCTGCGCAACGCTAAGCAGTATGTTCCGGTTCTGATGCTTACCGCGCGCGGCCGCCCTGAGGACGTACTGCGTGGCTTCGAAGCCGGCGTAGACGACTATCTACCGAAGCCGTTCGAGCTGGCCATCCTCGTAGCTCGTCTTCGCGGGCTCATTCGCCGTAAGCGATGGGCGAGTGGAGTTCAGACTAGTACCGCGCAAGACAGCGGTTCGAATTCGGAAGAGCCGAGCACGTTTTCGTTTGATGGCAAGAGCATCGACTTCCCCACGCTGGAGCTACGCCTGAAGAACGAAACGATTCAGCTTACCGTGATGGAGGCAGAACTCCTGCGGCATCTGATTCGGAATGAAGGGAAGGCAGTCTCCCGCAAATCGATTCTGGAAGATGTCTGGTCACTGCGCGAGGACACCGACACTCGCGCTATCGATAACTTTATTGTGCGATTGCGACGCTATATCGAAGCAGTCCCTTCGAAACCCAAACATCTGCTGACGGTTCGCGGAGTTGGTTACAAGTTCATCGCTAATCCCAAGTGAGGCTCACCTGAGTTTCCCGATTTCGCAACATGGCTCAACGGAGCACGGTTTCCTTCGGAGCATCTGCCCGAGAACTTGACTTTAATCGCGCTAAACCGCCACTCGCTCTTCTTCTGTTCCCACGAGTTCCGGTTTGCGTCCACGGCCTCGCTCCTGCAGGGTCCTGAGCGTCACGTACAGGATCGGTATAAAGAGCAGATTGAGCGTGGTTGCGGCAAGCATTCCTCCAAAGACCGTCGTGCCGACCGATTGGCGTCCATTCTTGCCGGCGCCAGTGGCAAGTACCAGTGGCAGCACGCCGAGAATGAAGGCAAACGAGGTCATCAGGATTGGACGCAAACGAATGCGAGCTGCCTCGATAGCGGCTTCGGTGATCGAAAGTCCACGCTGCCGCAACTGCTCCGCGAATTCGACGATCAGAATGGCGTTCTTACTGGAGAGTCCAATCAACATCACGAGTCCGACCTGGCAGTAGATGTCGTTGATCAGACCTCGCAGTGACTGTGCCAAAACGGCACCGAGAATCGCCATCGGCACAGCAAGGATCACGATGAAGGGCAGCGGCCAGCTTTCATATTGGGCCGCTAGCGTCAGATACACAACCAGCAGACCGAGCGCAAACAGCATCACCACTTGGCTGCCAGACTCAATCTCCTCGAGCGAGAGTCCGGTCCAGGCAAAGCTATAACCTTGCGGCAGCAGTTTCTTGGAGAGTTCCTCCATCTTCTGAATCGCTTGGCCCGAGCTTTGTCCTGGCGCTGCGGAACCATCAATCTCAACCGAGCGGAACAGGTTGTAGTGGCCGATCACCGGCGGCGTGATTGTCTGCTCGATTTTGACGATGTCGGCCAGGGGAATCATGCCACCGCGATCGGAGCGCACATAAAACTGGCGCATATTGTCCGCAGACATACGCCACTTGGTGTCGGCCTGTGCATACACACGATAGGCGCGATTATTGAAGTCAAAATCGTTTACATACACCGACGCCATGTATACCTGAAGCGTATTGGTAATCTGAGTGAGGGAGACTCCGAGGCTCTTAGCTTTCTCGCGGTCGATGCTCACAAGAAATTGAGGATCGGTTGCGCTATAGCTGGTGAACAATCCCGCGAGACCACTCTTCGGGTCCCGACCAGCGCCGACCAACTTGTAGGCCACCTGGCCTAACTGCTCTGGCGTATGCCCGCCTTGATCCTGCAGGATGTACTGGAAGCCGCCGAAATTTCCTAGTCCATTAACAGATGGTGGCGCAAATGGCACCACGATAGCTCCGGAGATTCCGAACAGTGGGCCGCGTAAACGAGCGATAACCACGTCGGCAGAATGCTGTGCACCTTTGCGTTCCGCGAGCGGAGCAAAGGTTCCGAATACCATGCCACGATTGGATGAGGAACCACCGAAGCTGAATCCCGAGACGGCGAAGGTGCCAATGATCTCCTTCTGCTTCATCATCTCGACTTCCACTTGCTTGGCAATGTTCTCCGTATACTCGATCGAAGCGCCCGGCGGACACTGGATCAGCACCATAAACCAGCCTTGATCTTCCTGCGGAACAAAGCCGCGTGGGACGCGCTGGTAATACCAGTAGGTAAATGCAAGGCCAGCAAGAAAGACGAGCACAACCGCCCATCTCAACGGGACCAGATGCTTCAAGGTCTCGCGATAGGCGTTTGTCGCCTTGTGCACGCCACGATTGAAGAGTCCGAACACGCCGCGATCTGATTCGCCGGTGTTGCGGCCGAGCATCAGCGCCGACAAGGCAGGCGTAAGCGTCAGAGCGTTGAACGCTGAAATCGATACTGAGAAGGCGATGGTGAGAGCGAATTGCCGGAACATGATGCCGGTAGTTCCGGGGAAGAAGGCGACAGGCACGAACACGGAGACAAGCACCAGGGAGGTCGCTACCACGGCGCCCGCTACTTCGCTCATTGCCACTGACGCAGCGTTGTGCGACTCTGTGATTCCTTCCGAGATATGTCGCTGAACGTTTTCGATGACCACGATGGCGTCGTCGACAACAAGGCCAGTTGCCAGGGTGATCCCAAAGAGCGTCAGTGTGTTGATGGAGAAGCCCAGCGCTTTAACGAAAATGAATGTGCCGACCAGGGAAACTGGAATCGTGACGGAGGGAATTACCGTGGAACGCCAATCCTGCAGGAACACGAAGATGACAATGATCACCAACGCGATTGCTTCCAGCAGGGTAGTGACCACGTCTTTGATGGAATCTGCTACAACATTCGTCGTATCGAAGGCGACGTTGTACTTCAGTCCCGGAGGAAAACTCTTCGAGAGCCGCTCAAGTTCGGCCAAGGCCTGCCGATCTACTTCGAGCGCGTTCGCATTTGAAAGCTGTGTGACTCCGACGCCGACTGCGGGATATCCATTGAATCGCAGGCCGGAACCGTAGCTCTCCGCGCCGAGTTCGGCGCGACCAACGTCCTTCAACCGGACGACGGTTCCGTTGTTCACCGTTTTCAGGATGATGTTCTCGAATTCCGAGGGTTCAGTAAGTCGTCCTACCGCGCGCACGCTGATTTCAAATTCCTGGTTCGGTGGTGCGGGGGCTTGGCCTACCGCTCCGGCGGCCACTTGCACGTTCTGCTCGGCAAGCGCGCTGACTACGTCGCTAGCTGTGAGCTGGCGACTCGCCATGCGCACTGGATCCAGCCAAATGCGCATCGCGTATTTCCGCTCACCGAAGATGAAGACTTCGCCGACTCCCTTAATGCGTTTCAGAGCGTCGCGAACGTAGATGTCGAGATAGTTGCTGATGAAGAGGCTGTCGTAGCGATTGTTCTCGGCATAGAAGCCGGCGCCAAAAACGAAGTTGTTAGTCGCCTTTACCACGCTCACGCCAGTGGTCTTTACTTCGTTGGGCATGCGGCCCAGCGCCTGATTGACGCGGTTCTGCACGTCAACGGCAGCGATATCGACATCGCGATTCAAATCGAAGACGACGCTGATGCCGCTGCTGCCATCGTTACCGCTCGTCGAAGTCATGTACTTCATACCTTCGACGCCGTTGATCTGTTGCTCCAGCGGAGTGGTAACCGAGGTCTCCACCACCTGCGCGCTCGCGCCGTTGTAGAACGCGCCGACTTGCACCGTCGGCGGCGCGAGGTTAGGGAACTGCGCGATGGGAAGAGTAGGAATCGAGACAGCTCCGCCCAGGATAATGAGCAGAGCGCAGACGGTTGCGAAGATGGGCCGCTTGATGAAGAAATCGACGAACATATACTCGCCTAACTTCCCTGGATTTGAGCGTTCACTGGCATGCCATCCGCCAGCATCTGCGTATCTGAGACGATGACCTTGTCCCCGGGTTTCAGGCCATCGGTCACAACGTAGTTATTGCCATTCATCGGGCCCACTTTGATCTGCCGCTGATGAGCGACGCTCTTGCCCCCGCTGTCTTCGGCGACGTACACGAAGAACTGCCCCCCGATGCGGGAGGTAACCAGAACGGGAATCTCAATTCCCGGATGCGTTCCCCATTGCACTCTCGCGTGCACTACCTGGGAGGTGCGCAGCAGGCCCTTATCGTTGGGCACGGTCGCCTTTGCCAGGATGGTCTGTGTCTGGCTGTCCACCTGCGGAGAGATGAACGTAATCTTCCCTTGGGCGATCCTGTTGCCATTCGGATCGAGGATCTGAACTTCTTTTCCCATTTTGAGATCAGCTGCCCGCTCAACCGGGACCTGCACATATGCTTCCAGATTTCCCGGCTTATCGACGGTAGTCAGAAGGGCGGAGGTAGTGACGCGATCACCCACATGCACCGGAATGTCTCCCACGATGCCGGACATCGGTGCGACTACCTTGTAATAGTGGAGCTGCGCCTCCTGCTCATTGACGCCGGCCTGCAGGGCGGTGAGCTGCGCCTTCGCAGCATCGAGACTGGCGCGCGACTGATCCAGCTCCTGTTTGCTGATTACGCCGGCGGCGGCCAACTGCGAGTTACGATCGTATTGTTGCTGTGCCCACTTCAGGTTCGCTTCCTGAGCAGCAGTGCTGGCCTGCTGGTTGCGTACGGTCGCCTCTTGCTTAAGTGGATCAATCTGAATTAGCGGAGCGCCCGCATTCACTCGATCCCCGGAGCGCACAAAGATCCGGGTAATCACGCCTTCCACCTGCGGACTTATGTTGGCCGAGTCGCGTGACTTGAGCATTGAAACGTACTCCGACCAGTCAGTTACCGGCTGAGCAGTTACCTGGACAACTTTCACCGGCATGGCGGGAGGAGGACCTTGGGCGGCCTGCGGCTTTCCGCTGCAGCCGGTTAGGTTGGATACTGCCAATAGTCCTGCCAAAGCGAGCAAGGAACGGTTTGCGGTTAACACGCGCATGGCCCTCAAAATATCCACAGGATCAAGGATCCCTTCTCCTGCGATGACAACTACTTAAAAATGCGTCAGACTTGGCCACTTATGGAAGGAGCAGCCAAGACTATCCGGGCTTTCAGGGGAACACTATGCTAAACGGCATGAGCAAGGGCTGTCGAGCCGACCCTAATGGTTTCCAGCATATTGACGCGTTTGGAGTGCAAAAGTCGACAGCTCGGAAAGATTTTACAAATTGCCTGGTGCTGTTCAGGTGGAGGCTTGGTCCGACTCCAGTGGTCTTCCTGGCTGCACAGACCATCCGCTGTGTTGACGATTGCAGTTGAGACGTTGCGAACGCGCCGTGCCGAATATTCTGAATGCAGAACTTAGCAGTGAAGGCGCATCTTATTAGGTTTGCACATTGAGGAACTTGGATGCCGCGCGAGCAAGAGACCACGGCCCTAAAGCAAGAGCCTATCCCAACGCGACATACTCAAACAGTTGTGGGTGATTCGCTCTGGTATAAGGACGCGATCATCTATGAGGTACACGTCCGCTCATTCTATGACTCAGTCGACGACGGGATGGGCGACTTTCCCGGCCTCACGCAAAAGCTCGGTTACATCCAGGATCTGGGCGTTACCACGATCTGGGTTCTTCCTTTCTGTCCGTCTCCCTGGAAGGACGATGGATATGACATCGCCGATTACACCAGCGTTCATCCCGCATATGGCACGCTGCGTGACTTCGAGGGGTTTCTTCGCCAGGCTCACCGCCGCGGCTTGCGCGTAATCACCGAACTAGTTCTGAACCACAGCTCCGATCAGCATGTGTGGTTCCAGCGCTCCCGGCGCGCGAAACCGGGATCGCATTGGCGAAACTTTTACGTGTGGAGCGATACGCCGGAAAGGTACAAAGAAGCACGAATCATCTTTAAAGATTTCGAGCCGTCGAACTGGACCTACGATCCGATCGCGAAGGCGTATTACTGGCATCGTTTCTTCGCCCATCAACCAGACCTGAATTACGACTATCCGCCGGTGCGAAAGGCCATGCTCCAGGCTATGGACTTCTGGCTGGACATGGGAGTCGACGGCCTGCGACTCGATGCCGTGCCCTATCTGTTCGAGCGTGAAGGCACTAATTGCGAGAACCTGCCCGAGACCCACGAATATCTAAAAGAACTGCGGCAGCATATCGAGTCGAAGTATCAGGATCGGATGATCCTCGCCGAAGCCAATCAATGGCCGGAAGATGCCATTGCCTATTTCGGGAAGGGCGACGAATGCCAAATGGCCTTCCATTTTCCCCTGATGCCACGCTTATTCATGGCATTGCGCATGGAAGATCGGTATCCCATCGTCGATATCCTGCAGCTCACGCCGCAGATACCCGAGAATTGTCAGTGGGCGCTCTTTCTGCGCAACCACGACGAACTCACGTTAGAAATGGTTACCGACGAAGAGCGCGATTACATGTATCGCATGTACGCGGAAGATCGTCCGATGCGAATCAATCTCGGCATCCGCCGCAGGCTCGCGCCGCTGCTGGGAAACGACCGCCGCAAGATCGAATTGATGAACGCGCTGCTGCTGTCTCTGCCAGGAACCCCGGTGATCTATTACGGCGACGAGATCGGCATGGGTGACAACTTCTATCTTGGCGACCGTAACGGCGTGCGCACGCCCATGCAATGGACGGCCGACCGCAATGCCGGGTTCTCTCGAGCCAATCCACAGAAGCTCTATCTGCCGGTAATCATCGATCCCGAGTATCAATATGAAGCGCTGAATGTTGAAGCGCAGCAGAACAACAGCAGCTCGTTGCTGTGGTGGATGAAACGCATTCTCGCGCAGCGTAAGCGCTCGAAGGCGTTCGGCCGTGGCACACTCGAATTTCTCACACCCGAGAACCGGCGGGTGCTTGCGTTCATTCGCCACTACGAAAATGAGCGGATTTTGGTAGTCGCGAACCTGTCGAGGTTCATCCAGCCGGTGGAACTCGATTTGCGAAGTTACTCCGGTTCCAAATTGGTCGAAATGTTCGGCGGTAATGAGTTTCCGCCGATTACAGAACGGCCATACCTGCTCACACTGGGTCCGAATGCCTTCTACTGGTTCACGCTCGAACCCGGGGAAACCGTCCCCGAAAGCACAGGTTCGCGATCAGGCGAGCAACGCGAGCGTCCGATTCACGTGACTTCATGGGAAGACGTATTCACGGACTCTGTGCAGGCAGCCCTCGCGCGACTATTGCCTTCGTTCCTGCGCTCTCGGCCATGGTTCTTGAGCCGCAACCGCCGCATCCGCGCTGTTGAACTCGCAGATCTAGTGCATTTGCCCGAGACAAACGCTTACCTGCTGTTGGTGCGCGTGGAATTCGACGAAGGCGAGCCCGAAATCTACCAGTTGCCGCTCTCCGTGGCTCGCGGCACTGAAGTGAATCAGGTTGCGGCGAACTTGCCGGAGTTTATTCTTGCCCATCTGGACTCCGATGATGGAACTAAGGGGGTCTTGTACAGCGGCTTCCGCGACCGTCTTTTCCCCGACGCTCTGTTAGGCACCATCTCACGCCGGCGGCGGGTGCGCGGATTGCGCGGGGAACTTGCCGGGTCGCACACACGAACGTTCCGCCGCATTCTCGGAAGCGATCGTCCCAATTTGGGAGCATCGGTCCCCCGTCCTTCGCCGCAGAATAATACAGGAATCTATTTCGGCGATCGCTTCATGATGAAGGTCTACCGGCGGCTGGAAGCGGGCCCGAATCCGGAGCAGGAGATTCTGGAGTGGCTTACTGCCGAGGGTTTCGCCAACTCCCCGAGCCTGGCCGGGTACATCGAATATCGCAACAGCGTAGGCGAGCCGGTCACTACGGCAATCCTGCAGTCGTATGTCACGCACCAGGCCAATGGCTGGAGCTACGCGCTCGATAATCTCGGGCTTTTTCTGGAGCGCGCGCTCGCGGCCCAGGACGACCCGCGTCTCGCCCAGGTAAAACATGGGCGTCCTCTGGAACTTGAAGGTGAGCAGACTCCCCAGGTCGTGTCAGAGCTTGTGGGATCATTTCACGAGTCAACGCGTCTTCTTGGACAGCGGACCGGCGAGCTGCATGTGGCCCTCGCTCGCAACCATCAGGACCCCGCCTTTATTCCAGAGCCATTCACCGATTTCTATCGACAAGGCCTCTATCACGGCATGCTTGGTCACGCTGCGCGATGTTTCAACCGGCTGCGCAGCAGCCTGCGTTTCTTTGAGGGAGAGGTCCGGGCTGAAGCGGAACAGTTGCTGGCTCGTGAAGATGAGTTGCGCTCGTTTCTGAAGCCGCTGCGTGATCGCCGCATCCCGACGATCCGAACGCGTATTCACGGAGACTTCCATCTCGGTCAGGTGCTCTTCACTGGCAAGGACGTTGTCTTCATTGACTTCGAAGGTGACCCACGACGCTCGATCGGCGAGCGCCGCATCAAGTACTCCCCCTTACGCGATGTAGCCGGTATGCTTCGTTCTTTTCATTATGCGGCTCACGCCGTGCTCTATGGGAAGGTTCCAGGCATTGTTCCAGTGAAGGAATCGAGCGCGCAACTGCACAAGTGGGCGGGATTCTGGTATCGCTGGGTTGGGTCGGCCTTTCTCCATGGCTACCTGCAGGCGCAGGGTGTGTCTTCGTTGCTGATGATCCGCGGGGAAGAGCTCCGCATCCTCCTCGACGCTTACCTCCTGGAGCGCGGGCTAATCGAAGTTCTCTCTGACTTACAGAATCGGCCGGAATGGACGAGAATTCCGATTGTCGGCATACTGGAAATTCTTGGACCCGAACCGTGAGCTTCCCTAGATCGACTGGGATTCTTCTACACCCAACATCACTGCCCGGACCGTTCGGCATCGGCGACTTAGGCTCTGCCGCATACGAGTTCGCCGACTTCCTCGCCAGCGCCGGTCAATCGATCTGGCAGATGCTTCCCCTTGGACCCACTGGTTACGGCGATTCGCCATATCAGTGCTTTTCGGCCTTTGCCGGCAATCCGGCCCTGATCAGCTTGACCGCGTTGGTTGACGACGGTCTGCTCGACTCGCGAAAGCTTGATGACCTTCCACAATTCTCGGGCGAGCAGGTGGAGTACGAACGTGTAAATCAGTTTAAACAAGCGAACCTCCATAAAGCATTTGAGGAGTTCCGGCGCGGTGCTCCTGAGCACCGGAAGCAGGAGTTCGCGCAGTTTGTAGAAGCAGAACGCGACTGGCTCGCAGACTACGCGCTCTTCCGTGCGTTGAAGGACAAATTCGGCGGTGTAGCCTGGTCGAAATGGGATACCGATTTGGTCTCGCGCGAATCAACAGCCCTGCAGCATGCGCGCACAGAGCTCGCGTTACAGATCGCCGAGCATGAGTTCTTGCAGTTTACCTTCTTTAAGCAGTGGGAAGCACTGAAGAGATACGGCCATCAAAAAAACATCCGTATGATGGGCGACCTGCCGATCTACGTCGCTCACGACAGCGCCGACGTCTGGGCGCATCCGGAATATTTCCATCTTGACCATGGTGGAAACGCGACCAAGATTGCAGGGGTTCCTCCCGATTACTTCAGCGCGACCGGTCAATTATGGGGCAATCCTATTTACCGCTGGGATCGGATGGCTGCTGACGGATACTCCTGGTGGATCAAGCGTTTCCGCGCCGCGTTTCGTATGTTCGATATGCTGCGCGTCGATCACTTTCGCGGCTTTGAGGCTTACTGGGAGGTCCCCGGAGGCGAAAAGACAGCCCAGAATGGGAAGTGGATGAAGGGACCCGGCGCCGAGTTGTTTGCCGTAGTCGAAGCAAAGCTCGGTCACCTGCCGATTCTGGCAGAGAACCTCGGCGTGATCACTCCAGCAGTAGAGGCAATTCGCGAGCGTTTCGGTTTTCCCGGAATGGCGATTCTCCAGTTCGCTTTCGGGAACGATCCACAAGGCCCGAGTTTCCGTCCACATAATTATCCGCGGAATATCGTTGCCTACACTGGCACGCATGACAACGACACGGTCGTCGGCTGGTGGACCTCAAGGCCGGGAGAGGGAAGTATCCGCAGCGAAGATGACATCCGCAAGGAACGCGAATTTACGCGTGCCTATCTGGGTCTGGACGATGGTCGTTCCAATGCCGGCGCCGCGGAGATCAATTGGGTTCTTATTCGCACACTAATGGCCTCAGTTGCCGATACCGTCGTGTTTCCGCTGCAAGATGTCCTTGGCGCGGGTTCCAGAGCACGCATGAACGTTCCTGGAACTGCGACGGGAAATTGGCGCTGGCGGTTTCGCGGGGAACGACTCGCCCTGGATGTGGCCAGCCGTATACGCGAAATGGCATCAATCTATGATCGATTGCCAGCCTGATGAATGGATGGAGCACCGAAAATGCACAGGCTGTTCAGCCTTGAACGCGGCAACGAGCGCCGAGATTGATGTTCATGCCTTTGAAACACATCTATTACGCGACCTCCTCCTACAACGTCGGCGAATCATTCCCTAGCAATGCCTGTCGCACAATCTTGATCGGCGGAAATCCCTGGCGCATGAATGCGTTGTGGAACTCTTCCAGGCTGAACTGATCTCCTTTCATCTTCTTGTAGTCATCCCGCAGCTTCATGATTTGAAGCTTACCCAGCGTGTAAACGAGGTAGGTCGGATCGCTCGTGCCACGCTTGGCTTCCTTCTCTGCGACAGAACGGACTTGATAGCCCTCCTTCACAAAGAACTCCTTGGCTTCATCGAAGGTCATTTGCCCGGTGTGCATCTTGATTCCGACAATGAAACGCGCATTCCGCAGGAGCGCATCCTGCAGTTGTCCTAATCGCAGCATCTTTGCTTCGTGCTCGTCGTGCCCGCCGGCGCCCGGCTGGCCGTATCCTTCGTCGAGCATCATCTGCTCGCAGTAATGTGCCCATCCTTCCGCGTTGGTGCCGGAGCCCAGCAGCTTTCGCACTTTCGAGGGAGCATCTTTCATCCAGAGAAATTGGACGTAGTGGCCGGGATAGGTCTCATGAACCGCCGTGCTGATTATTGTCCCGCGGTTGAAGCCGCTCATGTAGTCGTCAACTTGCTCCTTCGGCCAATTTGCTTCGGGAAGCGTAACGTTGAAGTATGCCTCCTTGGCGACCGTCTCGTAGGGGCCGGGAGTGTCCATAGAAGCTGTTGTCAGGGCCCGCTCGAACGGGGGAGTTTCCTCGAGCGTGGGAAGCACGGGCGAAGGGATCGTAATGATGTGCTTCTCCTGAATGAAACCGCGCAAGCTGCTGAAGGTATCGCGAAACGATTGCAGCAGCTGATTCGGAGCCGGATGGTCGCTCTCCAGCTCTTCGAGAATCTGTCGTGGAGTTTTGTTGGCATCGATCTCAGCCGCGACGCGCTTGAATTCTTGCTGATTCTTGCGCAGATCGGCAGTGCCAATTTCAAGCAGATGCTCAAGAGGTGTATCCACCATCTCGTCAAACAGAAGTTTCTTGCGGTAATTATCTGCGCCGATCTTGAAGTCGCCGTTTGAATGCGGAAGCACTTCTGTCTTTAGATACTGCTCATACTTCTGCAACGCCGCAATCAGCTGGGAATTTGCCTTGTTGAATGCCTGCTTGATCGCAGGTTGCTTCGCGCCGGCAAACGCGTCCGGTACATCCTTCTGGAAAAATCCGATGATGCCTGGGATTTGTTCGAGGGCGACCTCGGTGTAAATGCGTGGTGGATTCTTCAGGTTCTGGCGTGCTTCATCGAGCACCGCCGGCATCTTTTGCTCACGCTCGGTTAACGATTTCAGACGTTCGTCGGCAGGAGCATATTTGCGGCTCATGATCGTGAATGCGCTAGCCGCCGTCGAACTGGAATAAATGTCAGGATTCAATTCCCAGGCGCGAATCGTCTCCAGCGCGAGAAGAGTGCCCATGATGTTCGAGATAAGGAGATCGCGGTCGGCTCTAGCCTCGGGCGACAATCTTCCCGGATCGACCTGATCGAAAAGAGTGCGAAAGCGATGCAGCGCGCCAATCTCCGCGCCGATGGTTTGGGAGGAAAGATCTTCGAATTGAGTGTCGTATTGGTGGAAGCCGGCTGCGGTTCCCTGCGTCGGATTGAATTTGAAATAAACCTCATTGAAATATCTATCGGCCAGGTTGCGGAATGCTGCGTCGCCGGAGGCTTGTGGCGCAGCTTTCGGCGGGCCCTGTTGAGCAAAAACACATGAGGCGAGCAGGATCATCGATGCGAGAGTCTTCATTCGGCAGGTCCTTGGAAAAAGAAACATTGTATGGAAGGGAAGGGGTTAAAGGTTAGTGATGTGATAAGTGGCTGCTCAGCGGGGCTCTGCCGAAATGTAATGCGTAGCGCCGAAGGCGCGACATTCTCGTAGCCCATGGGCGCCCAGCCATGGAAAAGCGTTGGTAGATTGGGTTCTGAGCCCGCATGGCCGCATTCATTTGGGAGATACGCATGGGAGCCTCTATGCGGACAAGACAGACAGGAGTGCCGCCCTCTGGGCTCACAGTGCTTTCAATCTCACCACCCATAGCTGGGCGCCCATGGACTACAAGAATGTCGCGCCTTCGGCGCTGGTGCGTATCGTACAGAGCAGCACCGCGGCCGAGTCCTACGAAATGTATTCCTTAATGTACTCGTCTGTACTGGCTGCAAGGTCATGTCCACCGCCGTCAAAGATAACTTTGCCGTCCCGCAAGATGAGAAATGAGGTCTTCGTGTCGATGCCGGAATCTCCTACCGGAACCATTTGGCCTTTTTGCTGATCGTAGTAGTGCGTGGCCATGGTGAAGCCGTCCTGCAGCCGATGCGTGACCATCAAGGCAGACGTTTGATAAACGTCGCGTTGCTTGATGATCAATTCGACGATGGTCGTGGAAGTAATCGGATCAAGGCCTCCGGTAGGCGAATCGTACAAAATGATCTCGGGTTGAGTGACGATAGCGCGCGCGATGGCAACGCGACGGCGCATGCCGCCGGATAGCTCGGAAGGAAACTTCTTCAGCGTATGTTCGAGTTCCACGAAGCGCAGAGCTTCAGTAACACGCTCATGAATCTCGTCCGAGGGTAAGTGCTCCTCAGTCAAGCGGAACGCGACGTTTTCTTCTACCGTGAGTGAGTCAAACAGTGCACTTTCCTGGAAGACCATTCCAATCTTCCGGCGAAGCTCGAACAGGTCGTGCTCCGGCATCGAACTGACCTCACTTCCCAGAACAGTAATTGTGCCGTGGTCCGGCTTCAGAAGGCCCAGCGCTAGTTTCAGAAGAACGCTCTTTCCCGAACCGGCAACGCCGAAAAGAACTTTCGTCTCTCCACGATGCAGGCGAAAAGAAACTCCGCGAAGCACGAGGTGCTCGTCGAACCCCAGCTCAACATCTTCGAATTCGAGTACGACTTCGCCGGGAGGATGATGGCCGTTTGTGATTGCCGCAGTGGTCATTAGTGAAACTCAGAGCTTATGCGCGAAGGGATGACAGTTCAAAAAAGGACAACGCATACCAGGAAATTGAGTCGGTGCTACTCCCTACTTGACTTCCAATCTGACGCTCAGTGGGGATCGTAATAGCAACACTATGAAAGATGCTCATCTCAACGTCCAAAAATTCCGATCAGCAACTGCGTAAGGAAGAAGTCGACGATCAAAATCAGCACTGACGCTGCCACCATGGCCTGCGTGGTCGAGCGACCTACTCCCTGGGTTCCCCCCTTGGTGGAGAAGCCGAAATAGCATCCGACGGTGGCAATAATGAAGCCGAAGAAGAATGGCTTGCACAGTCCCTGGAAGACATCGGCAAACTGCAGTTGCTGATAGGTACTCGTCCAGTATTGTCGTGTGCTGAGTCCCAATCGACTGACGGCAACAATGTATCCGCCAAAGAGTCCCATCAGGTCGGAGAGAATGGCTAGAAAGAAAAGCATGACCACGGTGGAAACAACGCGCGGAGTCACGAGCTTCTTGACGGGGTCTGTGCCCAGAGCCCGCATCGCGTCGATTTGCTCCGTCACCTTCATCGATCCCAATTCGCTGGCCATTCCGGTGGCAGCTCGCCCCGCCAGCATCAGGCTGGTCAGCACCGGGCCGATCTCTTTAATCATCGAGAACGACACCAGTTGGCCTGTGAGCGAAACCGAACCGAACTGCTGCAGGGTGGTTGAAGTTTGCAGCGCGAGCACCGCTCCGATAGAAAGCCCTGTGAGCACAACGATCGGAAGCGACCCAACACCGATGAAGTCCATCTGCATCAGCATGTCCGCCAGATATCGCGGGCGACGAAACAGATTCGCCACCGCCTCAGCGGCAAGCAACGAGTACTCCTGGACCGCAAGGACCCGTTCTTTGATGATTTCATCAGGTGAGGTGAGCAGAGTCTGCAGTAGCGACATGTGTTGGGCGGGTTACAGGGGACAGGTTACAGGGAAAATAGGGAATAGGGAACAGGTTACAGGAGACAAGGAAGAGGGCAGTCGATTATCCAAAGTGACGATCCATTAACAAATGAAGCGTGCCACGCAAGGAATCGCGTTAAGTGGCGGAAGCTTTTCCTCTGCACCCGGTCCCCTGTAACTTGTCCCCTAATTTTCCCGCCCGCGTTTGCGCACTTCGATGCTCAGGCGCTTGATCTTCTGGTTCAACGTTGAGAGTGGGATTCGGAATCGTTCGGCGGCTTCAGTTTGATTCCATGAGCACTTCTCCAGCATGCCGACGATGACGCGGCGTTCGCACTCTTCCATGAGGTCGAAGAGCGACGCGCTGGACGATTCTTCAGCCAGTACCGGAATGGAACTCTCACCGAGGATTGAGTCGGGTAAGAGGTCGATGGTGATGTTCACGCCAGAAGAAAGGACGACGGCGCGCTCAATCACGTTCTCGAGTTCACGAACGTTGCCAGGCCAGGCGTAATTGAGCATGGGCCGCATGGCGTCTGCTGTGAAGTGACGTGTAGGGAGCCCGTTCTCTTCTGAGAACCGAGCCAGGAAGTGATTGACGAGCAGGGGAACGTCTTCCATGCGATTGCGCAACGGAGGAAGGTTGACGCTAATGACGTTCAGACGATAGTACAGATCTTCGCGGAACTTGCCTTCTTTTACCAGCTGCTTCAGATCGACATTTGTTGCGGCGATGATGCGGACATCGACTTGCACTTCCTGAACGCCGCCGAGATGCATGAACCTGCGATCCTGCAGGACGCGCAGGATCTTCGCCTGCGTATCGAGGCCCATGGTGCCGATTTCGTCGAGGAAGAGTGTGCCCTTATGGGCCACTTCGAACAGACCTTTTTTCGAGGCAATCGCGCTCGTAAATGCGCCCTTAACGTGACCGAAGAGCGTCGATTCGAGCAGCTCCGTCGGCATGGAACCGGTATTTACCGGCACGAAGGGACCGTCTTTGCGTGGCGAGCTTGCGTGAATGGCTTTGGCGATCAGCTCTTTTCCCGTGCCGCTATCGCCTTGAATGAGAACCGTTGAGCGGCTGGGCGCGACTTGAGCGACGAGGTCGAAGATCTTCAGCATCGGCTCGCTCTTGCCCACGATGTTTTCGAAGTTGTAGCGCTGCTTCAACGCGCGCTTCAGTTGCCGGTTCTCTTCCTCCATGCGCAAGCGGGAGATTGAGGCGCGTACGTCGGCAAGCAGCTTCTCGTTGTCCCATGGCTTCTGAATGAAATTGGTGGCGCCGGCCTGAATCGCTTTCACTGCGTTTTCGACGGTGCCGTAGGCGGTGATCATGATGACCGGCAGACCAGGATCGCGCTGGCGGATTTCGTCGAGCACTTCGAGGCCGTTGCGATCGGGCAGAGCGAAGTCGAGAAGCACGAGATCGCGCGGGCAAGCGGCCAGCATTGCCAGCCCCTCTTCCGCGGTTCGAGCGGTTTCCACGCTGTAGCCTTCGATCGCCAGCAGTGTTTCGAGCGACTCGCGGATGGCGGCTTCGTCGTCGACGATCAGGATCGAGCCAGTCGCGGGTTCAACTTGGTGCATGTGTCGTCGCACTAATACTGCGGACATTGCTGCTTCAGACATTGACTGCCTTTCTCATCATGGGAAATTCAAGGGCAAATGTCGTGCCCTGGTCCGGACGGCTGCTTACCTGGATCTTGCCGGCGTGCTCCTGGATAATTCCATAGCTCACGGAGAGACCGAGTCCGGTGCCGCGACGCTGTCCTTCGCCGGGTTTTACTTTTGTCGTGAAGAATGGATCGTAGATGCGATTCAAGTGCTCTGGCGCAATACCGGACCCGGTGTCGGAGATTACGACTCGAACTCCGTCACCGTTCTCGGTGGCGACTTTCAGAGTGCCGCCATTCGGCATCGCATCCTTGGCGTTCAGGAAGAGATTAAGGAAGACCTGTTGCAGCTTGCCGCTGTTGCCCATGATGCCCGGGAGATCTCGATAGAGATCACTCTCGATGTGTACTCTTCCCGTTTTGAACTGGTGCTCGAGCAGCGTGAGCGTGTCTTGAATGACACGGTTCAGATCAAGCAGTTGGAATTCGCTGCCGCTGGTGCGCGAGAAATTGAGGAGACTGTTGACGATCTCGGAAGCGCGGAATGTCTGCTGCGCGATCTTTTCCAGAATCGCGGAACGCTTGTCGTCACCTTGTAGCTGCTTAGCTAACAACTGCGAGTAAGACGAGATCACGGCCAAAGGAGTATTGACTTCGTGGGCCACGCCGGCGGCCAGGAGACCGATAGATGACATCTTTTCCGCCTGGCTGAGTTGCGATTCCAGTTCGAGTCGATCGGTGATGTCGTCGACAATGATGATGCGTCCTACTACCTCAAACTGACGCGTAACCAGCGGTGCAATCGCAATGTTGGCAACGCGGCTCTCGCCGGTTGGCGTGTTGAGCCTGAATTTGTAGAAGTTGTGAATGCCCGGGGATTGGCGAACGCGATAGTACTCTTCCACAAAAGCGGCCGGGAAGATGTCGCTCAGCGGGCGGCCCAGAGCCTGCGCTCTCGGCTTCGCGTACATCACTTCCATCTGGGAGTTCCACGACTCCACCCGATCCGCTAGATCAACGGCGAGGACTCCGACGCTGATCGACTCAACGATGTTTTCGTTGAATTCCTTCAGGCGCTCATAGGCGGCGATGCGTTGCTGCAGGGAGGCGTAGAGTCGGGCGTTCTGGATGGCAATGCCGATATATCCGGACAAAGTCTCAAGGAGTTCGACATCCTCGCTCGAGAGATAGTCGCTCTCGACCGTCTTACCCATACCCAGAACGGCAATAGTACGGTTCTGGACGCGGCACGGGATGTAGTAGT
>QIBC01000153.1 GCA_003225215.1 Acidobacteriota bacterium | reverse complement strand
CCGCTCACAGGACCGTTCGTCGCCGTGACGGTGACTGAACCGGTGTAGCCCTGCGCTGCCGTCGGTCTGAACACCACACCGACGGTGCAAGAGCTGCCTGCAGTTCCCGCCGCGTTTAGGTTAAAGGGCGGTGCTCCGCAGGTACCCGCAGCGGTTGTCGATCTGGCGAAGGAAGCCGTGATGGTAAAGCTCACGCCATTCAGTGCGGCCGGCCCCACGTTGCTGATGGTCAGAGTCTGCGTGGCGCTGGTTGAGTTCACCGTTACGTTGCCAAATGCCAACGCACGCGGTGAAACGACACCAAACGGTCCAGCAGTGGCCGTCTGGTACTCGATCGCACCTACGTCAATCGTGTTGCTGGCGTCGGGCCTGGGGTTGCCGAAGAAGTCCGTAGTCGGCGCTCCTCCGAAACCTACAGCCGCCAGTTGTTCTGCCAGGTTGCTGCAGGGGCTAGTGTTGACGTTGCACGGAATGTGATCGACAGCCGTCGAATTAGGCTGAAGCGCATAGTTGCCCAGTGCCGATCCGGCACTGAAGTTTCCGTCCACTCCCGTACTTGCTGGATTGGTTAATGCCAGCGGACCCCAACTGATGTTGACCCAGTTGTTGCCTTCATCCACCGTTGCCGCCGGCGTTAGGTTGAAGACTGGGTTGGGCACAACTGCGTCGGAGATGCCCGGAGGCACTTGGAAGCCCAAGCCGCCATTCTCCGGCGGTACGCGCGAGCCGTTGCAGTATTGGCTGATGGCGAGCGGGTTGCTATTCGAGTTCGTTATTCCATACCCAACCGTGCTGGTCAGCACCGAGTACACCGGGTTAAGCGAGAAGCCCGAGTTGTGATTGGTTGGGCCCGTGTCGCCACGCAGGCCGATATCCCAGTAGTTCGCCCCGCTCGGGCATGCGCCCGTGCTGGTTTGGTTCAAAGCAGGATTTAGCGTGACGAGGTTCTGTTGATTGAGTTGTCCCGCCCCAGCCCCGCCCACGCTGATGTTGAACGACCGGTTCTGCCAGATGATGTTGTTAAACAGAATCGGATTCGAAATCGACGCGCAGTTTGGGTGTCCTATAGGGCAATTCACCGTCAATCCCGCAAGCGAAGCAGTCAGGTTGGGCGTGTGACCCATGGTTACCACGCCTGCCACCTGAGGCAGCGACGCCGTGCTGGATGAGTTCGTAAGACCGCCAGGCGGTGGTGTGCTGGCCTGCGAAGCCTGCGGCGAGGTCAGGAGCGGCCCAGCTGACGCAGTCGAGTCGTTCGAGACCACCGTGTTGTTGATGATGTTTACAGCGACCGCATCCTGCAGAGAAATTCCGCCACCATCCCAGCCGGCGACGTTATCGGTGATGATGTTGTTGGTGATCTTGGCAGAGTTCCAGACGCAGGTGTCATAGGTCGCACACAGCAGCATGCCGGGCGCGGTTGAGCCGACCGTGAGCGTGGAGATCTCCGTGCCGTTTACTGCCTGCAAACGGATGCCGCCGCCGCTGCCGCTCTCTGCCGCATTTCCCTGAATGAAGTTGGCATTGATCACGAGGTGCGGACCCGTACCGTCGCTCAATCCAGGAGCGCAATCAACATCGGTATTCGCGCCGCATTCAGTCAGTGTCCCTGTGGGGGCGTCGGGAGCTGCGCCCATCACTACAATTCCGCCACCGTTAGTCGGAATTGTTGGATTGGCGCTCTGGTTGAACAGGATCGAATTGTGCTCGATATCGCCGTTCCACATGAAACCGAGGTGAGCGAGGCCGCCTCCGTCACCTGTGCTCATATTTCCGCAAACCCAGTTGTTGGTGAATTTGTAGAAATCGGAACCGGTGGTGAAGCTCACGCCGCCTGCTCCCGCGGGCGTGGCTGAAAACAGCTCGTCTCCCGTTGAAGAGTTCAACGTGACAGCGTTGTTGTGTACGTTGACGTTTGTGTCAATGCAGTACGGTAGCTGCTGATTTGGCAGCAAGAATGGGTTGACGATGCTGATCCCAGGACCAGCCGTATTGCTCATGCAAGAACCCGGATTGGCATTGCCTGTATCGCCTTGGAGATAAGCGTCGGGAAATTCACCTTGACCAACGTTGATGCCGCCCGAGAGAGTTCCGGCGTTGTTGTAGATGCGGTTGTTGGCGATCTCCAGGTTGTGTCCCCAACCGTGTACGAAGACGCCGCCACCACCCTGCGAGCTGTCGGTGATGCTCAGAGCATCGATGCGCGAGGGGTTGCACCGGAAATTGCTCGGATACGGATTGCTCCCGCTGGGGCCACTCGTGCAGTCGGTAGTCCCATTCAGAAGCACGGTCCCCGGCGGATACGCGGCTTCATTCCCGATTCCGAACGGATCTGCTCCCGCTGGAATGTTGACGCCTTTGGACAGAACCGTGATTCCAGCTCCTTCGTAAGCTCCCATCAGACTGGGTTCCTGCAGGAGCTCAGCCAGATTGCCGTTGACCGTCGTGTCCCAGCCGAGGATTCCCTCCAGCGGTATGCGATCCACCTGTTGCACGCTGGCAAGACCTGAGGCCTTACCCGAGAAGTAGTTCCAATTTGGGCCTGGGCAGCTGACGCCTGAACCGGGGACGCTGGGATCGTAGCCCGGATCATAAGGATTGGCTCCGCCACCAAGACCGCCAGGTCCGTTGTTGCCAGTGCTGGGTTGGCCATTCAGCGCCAATCCAAACAGGCAGTCCACCGCCTGACGCCAGGGATCGAGCCTACCCGCAGGATTACTGTTGGCATTGAGGATGCTCGAGGCAGCTCCGACACCTTGCAGCCGAACCGGCTTCCACATCAGCAAGAATTCCTGATAGGTACCCGGATCCACCATGATCAGATCGCCCGGGGCGGCGGCATCAATCGCTGCCTGAACGGTCCCGCTGCTTGGAGTAACGTGAATTGGAGCCTTGCCACCGATGGTGACGGTTACAGCGTCAACCGACAGCCTGCCGTTTCCGGCAGTGATAACAAGTTCGCCGCACTGGGCAGCACCGGCGCCGTTACTGTACTGTGCTTGTTGCTGTAAGGCACACGCCGGCACTCCGTTGGGCACCGTAACAACGATCTGGCTGTCGCTCCAACTGCTTATCGGCGCATTGATGCCTCCGATAGTCACGGTTGATAGCGTGTTGCAAGTCGCGTTGCCTGTGCTTGGCGAAGTGCATTGACTACCAAAACCGAAGTGGCGATTGATATTCTTCAAGTTGAAGGGGTTGCTTGTAGCCTGTGGCCCTGAGTATCCATAGTTGGCAACTTGCTGATCGCCCAGCGCGCTGATAGTGAGCGTCTTACCAGGTGCGCTAACCCATGGTCCGACTCCATCGCCGTCCACTTCCTTGACTGCCGGCGTCGCATCCGGATAGGCGCAATCAGGATTGTTGTATCCCGCGCCGGCAAAGGCCGCCGTCGGAATGACCGGCGTATCCATGTACTGCGTCTGTCCCGGCATGAAAGGGATCTCGTAGCAGAACTGGCTGTACGTCGGGTTGAACAATGGATCCTTCATCATCTGGCCAGGATGTGCCGGATCGGGAATTGGTCCTGGATCGTTCATGCAGGTAACCATCATCGTCGGCGCATACCCGGTCGGATTGGGCGGGTTCACTTCCCAGGTTGAGTAATTCAAGCCGTTGAAGACTCCCCACTGATCCGTATAGACGCGGGAGATCTCGTTGCCATTGAAGTCCTTGATAGACACCGGCAGGTTCGGCGGTGAGAATTTCTCACCGAATACTGGCGAGAACGGATCAAATTCTGAAGTGAAGTCGTCCGTAATTACGCCGGTGTAGTGGGCGGCTACGTGAGTCGAGCTGAAGATGTAGAACTTGGCCAGCGCTGACGACTGGTCCTCGAGCGTGACTTCTTTGCGGTCGCATAGATTGCGGGTAGCTCCAGCGAACGGCGACACCTCTGCCGACTGCGGGAAGAGGCTGATGTAGTCGGGAACGACACGTGATGCGCCAACGCACGGCCAGAAGCTTTCTACGCTGCCAGTATCGCCTTCATGCCTTGGCTGGACGCCCAAATCCTGTGTCGGGTTCTGAGCGTTGTACTTGTTATACGCCGCAGCCACTGCAGCCTGGTCGGGAATAATGAAGATATTGCCCAGACCAGCGAACTGCTGCGTTACTGGCGCGATGTAGTTGTCGCCGATGAGGATGTTCTTGTCTTCTTCCTTCACCAGCTCGTAGCCCGGAGGTACCACAACTTCAACAACGTACTTGCCGGCAGGCAACATCGGCGTCCCGTCGGTCGGATTCGCTGTGCAGATCGTGCAACTCGACGTGGCTGCTCCGCTCTGCGGATTTCTGGCGGTTACGCTGGGGAACTGGTACATGCCGTCGTACGGCGCCGGCTGCAACTGGTTCCAGTTGTGCATACCGTCGTAGCACTTGTATTGCGAGTTGTTTGGCAGGTTACCCGAGTTCAGATACATGGGCTGATTGAACAGTGTGTAAAAGAAGAGGTCGCTCGTTGACTGGCCCGGGCAGTTCATATTGGGAACGCCATCGGAGCGGAAGCCCTGCGCCCAATCATCCCAACTGCTGGTCTGAGTGCTATCAACTAATTTGAGCGACTGGCTTCCATCCGCCGCCGTTCCTTCTTGGTAAAGATTGATGGTGACGTGCGGGACCTGCGGCTCCCAGCTCAGCTGCAGGAGTAATTGTGGATCGTCAAAAGGACGCGTCGAGGCGTAAACCACATGGCCTCTGATGCCGCCATTTTCATTGACCGCAAAAGGCTTCTTACCGAATTCGAGGAACGAGTTCTGTCCGGAGAAGCCTTGCCACGCCTCGCTGACAACCCATGGTGGATCTATGCGTCCAGTGGAATTGGGCGTACTGGCCGTGTTTGGCCCGTTTTGGATCGACTGACCGGAGCAGTCCGCATTGTTGCAATAAACCGCGCCAGGCACGTGGAGGTTACCGGGCACCGGATTGGACTCATACGTATTCGCAAGAAATTGACCAATATTGGAATTTCCGCACGCTGCATTGCTACCTGACGTGCATGCCGGCGACCCGTCTGCCGGCCCGCCTGCATCGTAGACCACATGAGTCCCCGTGTTCTTATAACGGGTGGAATCCGTCTCCACGACATACCAGTTGAACAACGGGAATATCTCATTGAATCCCGCGTAGCCATACAGGTCAGTGTTGTTAAAGTTTGAAAAGCTGCCGTCGCGGAAGCGGATATTCGTCGGCACCAGGGCCAAACCCTGCTCTAAGTCATTGCCGGAGGCGTCCTTGTCAGGTATGCCATTACCGTTCTGGTCAAAGAACGTCCGGGTATAGATATTGGCCTGCCACTGCTGCATGGGAACGTCGCCCATGTCGGCCACTTTTCCCCCATTCAATGCGACCGGTACGGATAGACCATCAACGAGCTGGTCGTTCCATTGGTCAAACAAAGTGACTCGCCAGTTACCCGGAGGAAGCCCTTTGATATCGAAGTTCCCGTCGCCGTCGCACTTAGTGAGGGCAAAGTCTGCAGCGTCAGGATCGCCAATGCTTACGTAGCACTGGGTGAAAGAGAAACTGTCTCGCGAACCGCTGCTGTAGAGCCTTTCGTCGGGTATCCGGCTCATACGCGTCGTCGTCACCTTGCCCTTAACCTCATTGTTGCAGCTGGTAGCGGCGCAGACCTGCGGTAAGCGGGCGTTGATGATGTTTGGATTGGCAAAGCCGACGGCGACGTGGTATCCCGCCGGGCCGTACTCCTGGAAGTAACCTGGCTCGCCGACCTTCAGGAAAGAATCGTGTGCCTTCTGACCGTCCAGCGTGTTGGTCTGTAGCCACTCTTCCCCTCTCGCAATTCTGTCAGCTCCGGGATTGGCTATCACCCCGTAGCGGCCGGGATACAGATTATTGATAACTGCTTGGCCGGCAAGAGGTGACAGTGTCACGCCGTCGGATTCATAAGTCGGGCAGGTAATGATCATCCCCACGATTCCCTTTTGGGTGGAATCGCTAGTTG
The DNA here is from genome assembly GCA_003225215.1 of Acidobacteriota bacterium. Classification (GTDB taxonomy): domain Bacteria; phylum Acidobacteriota; class Terriglobia; order Terriglobales; family Acidobacteriaceae; genus Gp1-AA112. The sequence goes on along the minus strand of QIBC01000153.1, from coordinate 4,668 downwards.
CCTGTTGCGAAATCGGACAGGCGTCTTGACCCGTGGCGGGATCGATCTGGCCTGCCAGACTGTTGGTCAACGGCATGTTGAACATGTCGTAGGTTGGCTGTCCGGTCGCGTCCCCGCTGCCTCCGGCATCATCTGCGAGGATTATCTGGAAGCCACCCAGCCCAGGCTCATTGGGCGCCAACACATCGACTCCACCGCCGGCATCGTGTTCACCATTCAGCGGATTGTCGTCTTCGAATACAAATACAGAGAGTCTCGCCGGCTGCAATGGAGTGGCTTCTGAGAGGACGGTAACGCTCGTCTGCCCAGCAGCAATTGGTGCACCGCCCATTCCATTCCCGACATTTCCGCCCTCAAACGGATCCGCTGCGTTGCCGGGCAGAACCGAGATGTAGTAGCGCTTTGTCGGATCAAGATGGACGTACTTAGGATCTACGGCTGTTTGTCCACTTCCCGTGACGTCGGGCCTGCAAACGCCATTACCCACGTCGCATACAGCGTTAACGTGGTTCCCAGTGGAAGGATCGACCACGGTTTGACCAGACTCGCAAGAAAGCGGTCCAGTGCAACCTTCTGCCACCACCGGCATGTAGCTGGTGTGGAAATTGGTCCCGAAAGTCGGAACAATCGTGTTGCCGTTGTTCGTTGTCTTCGTCGGATCGATATAGAAGGTACGGTCTTCCTCAATAATGTAACGGTAATCGCCGATCGGAACCTTTGTCGCAGCATCAACGACTGCGACCTGCAGGTTGCTCGGCGTCGGGAAGGTCAGCGTGACCGTCGCTGAATTCGCGCTCACGATTCCCTGCGAATTCTGCGCCTTGTAAGTAAAGTTGTAGATGCCCGGTGCGGCCACAGACGCGACGAAGCCGCCATTCTCGTCTACAGATAACGTTAGGCCCGGTCCAGCAACTGGAGCGTTCCCAGTCGAGGTAGCGACAGTAAGCGGATAACCGGCGTTGTCTTTGTCAACCGAGAGGATGCCGGGAGGCGCGATACTCAAATGCGTTGCCACGTTCGACGTGTATGAGGTGTTGTTCATCACGATGCCGCTGGCATTCTCGAGCTGCGCAGCATTCAAGGTAACCAGAGCGGTCGGTCCGGTTCCGTTGGCCTGATACATGAACGTGTCCGGAGCGGTCCAGCCCGCGTTCGGCGTGTAAGTGAAAGTTCCATCGATGTTCAGAACCAGGGTGCCCTTCGAAGGTGATGTCGAAACTTTGACGCCATAGACATTCACGTCGTTGGCGATCAGGCCCTTGCCGGGATCCGACACTGTGAGCGTCCTGCAAGGAGCTGTGGAGCAAGGGAGAACGGAGTTGTAAGTGTCCGCCGTGGCTTGAACTACGGGCGCCACACCGGAGGGCACTCCGCTGCCATTGATGCCGACGTAGGCAAGCATTCCAGCATCGCGTTCAGTGGCGTTGCCGGACAGGCTCAACTCGCGGTCGTATACTGGCAGAGCCGATGCACCGGCGGCGGGCACGTTGACCATCACGTCGTAGGTCTTGCCCGCGGCCATGAACACTTCGCTCTGCACGCGGTGAACACCCGGAAGCGGATTGCCATCTTCAGCGATCAGCGAGAATCCTGGGGCCGCAGCCCCTGTCTGCGATCCAACAACGGAAGGCACGTGCATGCGCAGGCCGGCATTAACGAAGCGTACCAAAACGCTTCCTGAAACGGGATTTGCAGCCGTGCTGGGCGCAGCCGAGAACAGCGATGCCCCGGCGTTGCTTCTGTTAAATCCGACTCCGTTGATGAGGTAATAAAGCGCTGTGTAGTTCACCGCCGGCGGATAGCAGGTGTTGTAGGTCGTCGAACTCGGATTACCGCAGCCGCCCGGCTGGCCGGACCACACAGCGGTCTCGCTGAAGCCTGCGGTGTTGACTGCAGTGTTCACAGCATTGTTTTGCACTGGGTCAATCTCGCTGAAAAGCAGCGGGACGTCCGCACTGTAATTCACCCCGGGATAGGCGGTACCGGCCGCGGTCTCCACGCCAGTGGTTGCGTTCACGGTGGGGGCACTGGTCACCACCACTATTCCGTACAGACCCATTGGCCCCTGGATCGAGGGATGCGTGCCGGACTCAATCAGGTAAGTTCCCGGCCGCGGGGCTTTCCAAGTCAATGCAGTTGCAGTTGTCGCTCCCGCCGCCACTTCCGTTGCGAACGACTGCACACGTTGGCCCTGCGCCGGAGGCGTACCTCCTGGACCACCGGCAATTGGCCACGTGGTCGTGCCTTGGGCATTGGAGTGGTCTGGACTCGTCGTCGTCGTCCGCTGACTTGCGTCACCCAATCCGCCGCCGATCTGACCCACGATTACCAGCGAAGTGGGCACGTTATTGGGAGTCGTAGAGCTCACCGGCAAAAACGAAAGGTTGTTCGTAAGATTGATCGTCAGGTCTTGTCCGGTCGGAACTGTGATCACGACTGGAGACCAGCCGCCGGCTGCCGCCGGATTCAGCGCCGCGCATGTCGCAGTCGAGCCGCTGACCAGTGCGCCGCAATTGTAGCCCCACATTGGCACGGTTCGGCCATCGGGAAGAATTGTGTTCGCCGGCCCGGCGCTCAAATTGATCTGCTGTTGCGCAAAGCTCATGCCTGCGAGGAGGAGAACGGTTATTGCTGTGAGTACCGCTACCTTGAAATCGCCTCTGTAATGGTTGGATCGCATCGCTCTTCTCCTCGTCACCTAATTGGTCTCGTCGATTACGAACTCCCGGGAATCGACCAGCATCATCATCAGCATTCCGCCCGGGAAAATATTGTTGGTAGTGATTTCGCGCTCATTGTGCGAGTGCCACATGAAGGCGAAGCCGGCCTCACTGCCGGGCGGGTTCGCAATCGTTCCGGAAGGCGGAGTCGTGCCCGTAGGACCTACTGCGCGAGTGGTCGCATCCGGTCCCAAATAGGGACTACCGCCGAACCACGCGCCGTTGGCGAAGATGTTCGGGTCAGGCAATGTTGTAGGACCGCCACCGGCAACGTCGCCGAAGGGCGCAGCCTGCAGCGGCTTGTTATGGTCCTGGCACCACTCGAAGTAGTTGATTGCGCTTGGGACTCCGGTGTTATAGCCGTTGGCATCCGGCGTACACGCAAGCTTGGCTTGGGGATCATCGGAGTTGGGGTTGTGGCCATACGCATCCCAGTTCAGACCTTTGGCTGTCCAATAAAAGATTCCATCGAAGGCCTGACCTGGAGTCGTCGTGGTCGTAAACAGAAGAGGTCCAGCAAGCGAATTCGGATCAGTCTGGCTGAGAATCAAATTGCCATCGCGCCCCAGGATGCGCACGTGGTTGCCGTGCTCGTGGAACGGGTGCTGCCACCGCCCCTGGCCGATCACCCGGATCAGCGTCAGCTCACCCGGATGCATGTGTGGTCGCGGTCGTAGCAGGTCTGTGGATGGTCGTAGGCAGCGTGGGCAAGGCGGAAATCTGCTTCACCCCAAGACTGTTGGGCCGAGTGGTTTGAGAGGTGGACACCTGCGTTGCAATTCGGCGGAACATTAGCCGGCAGCACAATGATGGCGCCATACAGGCCCATCTCGACCTGCAAGTCGCCTTGTGTTCCGCTGTAGTAGGCTCGGGTGCCGGGGGAAGTTGCCGTGAAGGTGTACGTCACGGTCCCGTTATGCGCCGCCTCTTTCGTCAGCAGCCCACCTACCCCGCCGCTCGCGATTACATTGAAGCCGGGAAACAGGATCGACGTGTTGCCTGCAGCAGCGGGTAAGTTGTTCGTGAGGACTATCGTGACCGGATCATTTTCAGTGACGATGAGGGTGGGGCCCGGCACCTGCATCGTAGGACAATTCTGGTTGACCATCGTCGGAGCGAAGCCGCCAGGCGCGCTACTGCAGCCATACCCCCAGGAATAAAGTCCCTGTCCATCCGGCTGGGTGGTGAATGCTTGCTGAGCGGTCAAATGGAAAGTCGGACCGGTGATGCCGGGAGCTGCAGCGTAAGCCGTAGCGGTGAGCAACACTGTCACCGCGATCCACACCGGAAGCAAACGTGTCGGAATTGACTTTTTCGAATTCATCGCAGCTCTCCTAATTGATCCGAACTTCGGTCATAAGTCCGCCGAAGTTCTCCGCGTCGTTGGACAGGTGGTCCAGGTTGGGTGTGTAGAGGTAGAAAACTTGGCCGGCCTGATATTTGCTCGTATCGCTGGCATCCAGGATCACATCGAGTGACTCGCCGCCACCAAGCGTGATCGAGTTCGTGTCATAGGCGAGATTGTTTCCCGCCTGATCGCGCAACAGCTTGGCGTTCAGCGCGATGACGTGCATCGGAATACCGAGAGAGGCCAAAGTTTGGAATTCCGTAACATCCAGGTCGGAGATGCGCAGCAGGGCTTTTTGCCCAGCCTTGATGTTGATGATGGAAGGCAGGGGCTGCGAGAAGTGATCTGCCCCGTCGACGGATTCAGTCGCCAACGGCCCAGGGGTAACGGTGTCCGGATAGCTGCGCCCGTTCAACAGGAAGTACTTATCCTTCATATCGGTGAAACCTTCAGGATTGAAAGTCATGCCAACGAAGTGGAAGTTTGGGTCGAAGCCGTGAATCTGCAGCGGATATTCAACGTCGTAGTAGGTTGAGCCGTCGCCGTCGTTGTAGGCGTAATTGCCGGTCAACGCCCGACCCGTGGAATTGGACGGCGGAA
>QIBC01000357.1 GCA_003225215.1 Acidobacteriota bacterium | reverse complement strand
ACGGGGAAAAATCGCAACGTGTGGTGATCGTCAACGAAACGTTTGCGGAGCGCTACTGGCCGAATCAGGAGGCGGTCGGCAAGCAACTCAACTCGGACTTGACGCACGAATGGTTCACCGTGGTCGGCGTGGCGCGGAACAGCAAAGTGAACGAGCTAAACGAAAAGGCGACGCCCTTCTTGTATCTGCCGGTATATCAGGTTTACCGGGCCAACATGATCGTCAATGCGCGGGTCACAGGTGATCCTCTGGCCTTCGGCAAGACGCTCGAGAAAACCATCCATGAACTGAATCCCGAGCTGGTGCTGTTTGATGTCACCACGCTCGAACTGCGCGAACAGGTCGCCAGTATCGGCCAGCGCATCGCGGGAACATTCGTGGGCGCATTCGGGCTGCTCGCGCTGATCCTCGCAGCGGTGGGAATTTACGGCGTCACGGCCTACACCACGCGGCAACGCACACACGAATTCGGTATCCGCGTGGCGCTCGGTGCGAGCAAGGAGGATATTCTGCGGCTGGTGTTCGGCTACGGATTTCGCTTGACCCTCGCCGGGGTGATCCTGGGCCTGGCAGCCTCATTTGCGCTGACGCGCTTTTTGCGGGGCATGCTGCTGGGTGTGACCAGCACCGATACGCTAACGTTTGCAAGTGTAGCGATTCTGCTCTGTGCCGTGGCGCTCTTCGCCTGCTTGATTCCCGCGCGCCGCGCCATGCGCGTGAACCCGATCGTCGCGTTGCGCTACGAGTGAGACTCATAATGTCCCGAAACAGAACTTGGGCAAACGACCAGGTAGGCGCCTACTCTTGAATCAGGCTTGTCCAAAATAGCTTCTCAGAAAGACGGTTTTGAAGGGGCACGGTTTCAGCAAAGCGTAGCCGTGCCGTTAGCCCAACCTGAACAACTGGCTTTAGCCGCGGAGGGAATCTTTGCCGGTTAGTAAGAAGTCCCTCAGCGGCTGAAGCCCGGTTTCAACCGGCTCTTCACGGCACGGCTACGCTGCGCTGAAGCCGTGCCCCTTCAAACTACCGAAACCAGAAAAGACGACGGTTAATTTGGACAGTCACCTACTCTTGAATAGTCCCTAAAACCTAAGCTCTTCTCTCCGCATCACATGTTTCTCCAGCTCCACGCGATTCGCAAAGTAAGTTGGCTTTAGCTTGCTCTTGCTGAACAGCTCCGCCTGATCGTCCCAATGTCCCGATTCGGGATGGTCGCTTTCGCCGAACGGCATCACCATGTATGACTGCGGCGGCTTGGTCAAAATCACAATCTCGGTCGCGGACTGGCCATCGTGACCAATCATTTCTTTCCCGACTTTAGCGAAGTTAATCGCGAGTGGAGTCGCCATCCCAGCGTCATTCAGCGTGCCGCCGCTCACCGGCCAGGTGAAGAGGTAGAACCCCAGCGCCGCCCGCGAATCCGCGTCGCTGCGACGGTCCCACATGGCGAGCATCTTGCCGAAGGCGCTCTCCGGCGCCGCCTTGCGAATGCGCTCTTGCCAAAGTTCTGCGTGCCACACCTGCGGTGAAAGCGCGATCGCGAGCACTTGTTCCGGCGTCGCATTTTTGGCCGCGTCCAGCAGATCCACGACCATAGCTGGGCGCTGCAGCGGCAAGCGGCGCGAGTCGTTATACAGGTACGGATGCTCGCTCCATTTTTCCGGCGCCAGCGGAGAACCCTTCATCATGGTTAACGGTGGAGCATTGCAGTTCTGCATGTACCCTTGCGCTGGATTCGTAATCTGCACCAGGTCTTCGAAGGCGTGAATCCCCTGCCATTCACATTCCCCTGTGGATCCCGGCATCGGCTTGGACGAGTCGCACCCCTTGGGCCGGACGGGAACGCGCCCGTTGCGCACATAATAGATGTCGCCGTCCACGGTGCCAATCATGATGTTCTGCGCCATCAGCTGTAGTTCTGCCAGCGCCTGCTTCGCCTCCGTCAGATTGTGCGCAGTGACAATGCGCCACAACTCATCCGGAAGTTTGTACTCCTCGGAATAAGGAATCGCCGCGGAATAAGCTTTCCCATTTTTGTGCGCGACGATGGGTCCGTGATGCGTCGACTCGATCCGCATCTCCTGCCATTTCACTTGCTCTCCCACCTTCACTCCGATGCGTTCGGTACGCACATCCAGCGGCCGCCATTCATCTTTGAATCTATATTTGCCGTCCTTGATCTCCTCTTCGTATGCATCCGCGGTGTCCGGACCGCCTGTAGTCATGGCGATCGAAAGATAGCGATTGTGTCCCAGAACGGGAAAGGGCATGCCCACAATCGTCACCCCCGCGGAGTTCAACTCTCCACCATAGATTCTCATCTCGTACCAGCGGCGCTCACCGTACCAGCTCACGTGCGGATCGATCACGGCGATCGGGACATGCAACGCAGTGCGCGACGGGCCAAGTATCATCTCGTTCGATCCACGGTACGGACCGGTGCGATCAGGATCGATGCCGGCCCGCTTCAGGTCGGCCCGTGCCTCGTCTTCCGGCCATGCCCAGATGATGTATCGGCCCAAAGCAACGATCTGCCACGGCTCCAGCTTGGGCGACCAGGCGGGTACCTGCTCGGGATGCTCGCCCATGAACTTCTTCACCCCGGCCTGAAAGGCTTCGCAGATGGCGCGCAACTGCGGATCCAAATCCTTGTAATGCTGCTGCGCAATCTCCCGGTGACGCCACACCCGCTGCCAGTAATCCTGCCCGACATACTCCGGGCCGAAAGCCTCAGCCATGGTGCCCTCGGCCCGGCGATAATTGCGCAACATCTCTTCCAGGCGGTCCTCAGCTTGGGCATATCCCGATCCAAATGCAGCCGCAGCCGGCGTCGCGGCAAAAATATGGGCCACGCCATACTCGTCGCGCAAAATTTCCACCTTCTCGTCGCCGCGGAGAGAGGCCGGCAGAAATGCCGATGCCACCAGCGCGCAAAACGCGATCGCCGCGATCCTCAACCAACCAATCCCGCAAGCCAATTGTCGATGTCCTCCATGCCGGATCCCCCATCCTTCGCTCTGGTTTTTGCGAAGCGTGGATTGGGCCATGCTGTTTCATATGCCGCATTCTCGCGTTTTTCACGGATAGTGGTCACGAGACCGTTTCGATTTAGTCGTTGGCCTGAGTTTGTTTTAAGATAGGCTTCCCAATTAGGGCAAGCAAAATCTCATCAATTGAAACCGTATTGCTACCCAATCCTTCGCAAAACCAGCGAGGAATGGGGCATGCGGCCAAAAGAAAAACGCACTCCAGGAGGAGACTTGTGATTAATGGGGCTCACGTAGTAATTCATAGTAAGAATGCAGAAGGAGATCGCAATTTCTTTCGCGACGTACTCAAGTTTTCTTCCGTTGATGCCGGCCACGGCTGGTTGATTTTCGCCATGCCGCCACTCGAAGCCGCGTTCCATGATTCGGAGAACAACGACCGGCACGAGCTTTACCTAATGTGCGATGACATCGCGGCGACCTTGAAAGATCTCAAATCGAAGCATGTGCAGGTTTCGGATGTGAGCGAACAGCGTTGGGGAAAACTTGCGACCTTCACCCTTCCCGGCGGCGGCAAAATAGGCGCTTACGAGCCAAAACATCCGAGTCCATTGAAGCTTAGGCGCTGAGCGGACACCATCCTCCCGAACAGAACTCAAGCTAAGATGGGGCCAAAAGGGGACGGCGTGAGAGCCTGTAGGAGATAGATTTGCAGCGACGAAGAATCAACAACTTGCAAATGATTGCGTGTCTGCAAGTTGTTGATTCCTAGTTCGGGAATCGTTCTCTCCGACAGGCTCCTGACTGCGCGAATATTTCTTGTGGATCACGCAGTTCAGTCGTCCCCTTTTCCCTACGTTCCTTCCTGATCATGCTTCAGCAGGATGGCTGTATTTCTGCTTGGCTGCTTTATCTTCCCGGCAAATAGCTGAGATCGGGTCTGTACAGAGCCGATTCCGTGTACAAGTGTTCGGTCGAATCTCGGATTGCCTTGAAGATCGCGTCCCCTGCTTCCTTTCCGTAGGCTTCATTCACAGCATCTGCTACCGATTTTGGTAAGGGGGCGAAGTCTGCCCAGTTCTGACGTGAGTTGAGCAGCACGAATGTTGGCCCATCACCGCCATTCGCTAGTTGCAGCCAACCTGAGGTTTTCGGCCAGTCGGGCTGTTTGCCGAGAGCGTCATTGATCTTCTTGATCGCATCCGTAAACTCGTTCTGCGCGCCGGGATGGAGTACATAGATCGTGACAGCCGTGAGTGGTGTGGGAGGTCGATTGGCAGCGCCGAGACTCATATCGGAGCGATACAAATAGAAACCGTTCCAACTGGCCTGCTGATACGGCGACATATTTGTAGCGGCATCGGCTGTGTCAGCTTTGCCCATGCGCTTTTCCCAGTCGTCGAAATCTTTCCATGCATGCCCGCAGGTGGATGTGACATACACTCCTGCATTCATGCCGGTTTCAATCGCAAACGTGGCCCATGTCCAGCTGTCATTCTGGCTCTTGTGGAACTGCATGTGCTTCTTTCGCCCCTGCTCTAGCTGCGTCTCCGAACCTGCCTTCGGTTTTACGAAGTAGATACGACAAAGGTTGGACGCATTCTGAGCATTGATCGCCTGCGTGGAGGAAGTGCCT
>QIBC01000152.1 GCA_003225215.1 Acidobacteriota bacterium | reverse complement strand
ATTCCTTGACCATGTCCTTCTCCTCTTCCCTGGCCATGGCCTTGTCCTGATTGGCTGGGTGGTTGAGTGTTCTGCGCATCTTGCGGTCCGCGCGCAAAAGCGGCGCCACCGATGGCGAACATCGCGGCTGCTGCGAGGACTAGATAAAGCTTCTTCATGGTGAAATTCCTCAATGGCACAAAATAGAGGCCGGTCCGCCCCAGCAGTAAGATTAGAACACCTTGAGCGGCGGAAAGGCGACCGCCTCAGGCTGTTCTCCTTACTTCAAAGGATGACAGTCTTAGGTCTGCCATCCTCAGGTAGCCCCCAGGCCTGAAGTAGCCTCGACTGGAAATTCGGAAGTTCGGGACAGGAATCGGGGACACAGACGGATATTCTGTTCGGTCGGTGCTCCGCCATTCATCGAGCGCTTGATGGTTTCGTTTTTTTGCTGATTTAAACGCCACAGAGTAATCGGGGTGAACAAACTTCAGGCCACCCGAAGGTGGCCTGAAGAAGGTTTACTGGCCTCTGTTAGTTAACGGTTAGAGTGATTGTTGTCGAGTGGCTGGCAGCATTGGCACCCGTAGCTGCACCGGTCACCATCACTTGATACGTCCCGGGGGGCATGCCACCGCTGCTTGCTCCGCCGCAATTGACGGAGAACAAGACTGTCGCAAACAAGACCAGCAGCAGCACGAACATTGTTCGTCGCTTTCTTCCAATCGCGACCATACCGAATACACAGAAGGGAAGAATTGAAGCGAAGATCGGTCGTCGTACTTGCCTCAGCTCCGATGTATGAGGGTTTATTCCGCCGCCGCTCGCTCCCGCGACAGTGACGGTCACGGTCGCTGATGGGATCGATGTGCCGTCCATAGTCAACGAGGCTGGAGACGCCGAGCAGCTTGCTCCGGAAGGAGCGGTGCACGTCAGATTCAATGCTTGATTGAAGCCATTGAGCGGAGCTGCACTAACCTGGAACGTAGCTGTCCCGCCAGTGGAGGGCTCGGTGATTGATTGCTGGGAACTGGTGAGAGTAAAGTCGGGAGCACCGGAAGCGCCGGCTGAAGTACCAGTGCCGGTCAGCGCGATCGATTGTGGTGAGTTTGACGCTATGCCTGTAACAGTCAGGTTGGCATTCACGTTGGCCGCGGCGCTAGGCGCAAACGTTACTTGAATCGCGCAGTTAGCGTTGGCCGCCAGAGTTGCCGGACTGACGGGGCAGTTGTTCGTCTGCTTGAACGCGGCGTTGCCGGTTGTGATGCTGGAGATCGTCAGCGCAAACCCTGAAGAAGTATTCGTTAGCGTGATCGTCTTCGCTGTGCTGATTGTGCCGATCGGTTGATTGCCGAAGGCCACAGTCGAGGGCGAGAGCTGTATCGTACCCTGTACGGCGACACCGGAGCCGGACAACGCGACGGCTTGAGGACTGTTAGCCGAATCGTCCGCGATTTGGATGATGTCAGGACGCGATCCCGCAGCCGTCGGCGCAAATGTGACTGTGATCGTGCAATTGTCTTTTGCGCCTCCCGCCGGCGTAAGTTGGGAGCCGCAGTTATTGGTTTGGGTGTAGTCGCCCGTAGCCCCGGCGAAACCAATAGAAGTGATATTTAATATGCCGGTGCCCGTATTCTTCAATGTCACCGTCTGAGTTGCGGATGTTGCGCCGATGTTTTGGTTGCCGAAGCTCAGAGCCGGCGGAGTCACTGCGGCGATGGGGAAGGTTGCTCCATTAATCAGCGCCACAAAGGCATCGCTCGTGCCACCACCGTACGTGGTTTTTCCTGCCGCGCCGGCTCCGGCAGGCACGATCGGGAAGTCCAGCGACTGCGTGGTTCCACCGAGGAAAATATTCCCTTTCTGGTCCAATACGATTCCGTTTGCCTGATCAGAAGAAGCTCCACCCAGATATGCCATCATGGTCGATGCCGAACCGCTGGGGTTGAGTCTTGCAATGAAGGCGTCCTGGGGACCAAGGAGCGATGTCTCGGCATTGCCCGCCAAATCCAGCAGGGGGTTGATGACCCTCAGGTTCGGGGAGGTAGTGCTGCCCGCAACGTAAGCAGCGCCACCGTTATCGATCGCGATCCCAAGTCCCTGGTCGTCTCCACTACCGCCAAGATAGGTGCTGTACAGAAAATGAGAAGCCGGAATGTCGAGTTTGACTACAAAGGCATCCTTGCCGCCTAGTCCAGCCGAGTTAGCCGCACCAGGAGTCGTCATCAAACTGCCTGACGACACACCGGTAATGTAAGCCTGTCCTGAGGTATCAACAGCAATTGCCCTGGCGGAATTGGGAGCAGCATCGGTATCTGGATTGGTCGTAAGCGCGGTAGCGTAAATCTGGTGACCGTCGAGGCCGCTTAGTTTCAGCACCCAGGCGCCGGTCTTTCCGAAATGGATACCCTGGTAACCTGCGTAAAACATGAATGGGGTTAAGTCAGCGGTATCTGTTCCACCAACAGCGAAAACGTCACCGACAGGATCGAGCGCCACACCATAGCCCGACGTCGTTGCAAAGATGACCGCAGGCGGAGCGTCACCAAGGTCTAGCCAGGCAAACCCACCGCCATCGGGAATTCCGGCTTTCGGCTTGATCGACCCGCAGGGCCACGCCAGACCTCCAGCGGTTCCCGCGCCTTCTGCAAGTAGAACCTGGGGTGGCTTTGTATCCGTTAATCCGCAATTGGGAGTGCCAATCGTAATGGCTCCTAGCGGAACTTGTACCCCCTGCAGATAACTCGGCCCATTCAAACTCGGCCAACTCGCCTCTGGAGGCACCGGCTGTCCGCCAAACAGTGTGGAAAAGAAATAGTAGGTTTGTGTAGCGTCGGGCGTGGCCGGACAAAGTGCACCGGTACTGCAGTTTGTATCGGTAAGGGATGCATGTCTGGGGGAAACAGGTGAAGCGCCTGGAAGAATGGGTCCTGCAATATGTAGTCCAAAGTCAAGCTTTGTGATGAAGGCCACGCAGGCTTCGACCTTTGCCTCGATCGAGTTATAGGCCGGAAAGTCTGAAGAACATGTCTGTCCCACACCGGTAACGTTCTGTTGCTGATCGACCGTTATTCCGAAGCCCTGGTCGATGTTGGTGCCGCCAAGGTAAGTCTCGCGAAGCAAGGTGCCAGTGGAGTTGAGAATCGAGATGAATGCGTCGCTGTCACCTCCGTTGTATGCGGAGCTGTGATCGGTCGCACCTGGGGTCGTAAGCAGCGGCAGATCGAAGAAGTTGGTAGTGCCGATGACATAAAGGTTTCCGGCGGCGTCGACTGCCACGCCATTTGCCGCAGCTGTCGCTGGATTCGGAACCGGTGTGGCGCCCGCGATGAAAGTAGTCCACAGCACCGTTTGTCCGGTTGGGTCGAGTTTCGTCACATAGGCATCGCAAGCATTTTGCGTGCCCTTGAAGTTGGTGCCGCCAACAAAGTCGCTCGAGCAGGATTTTCCAGCGATATAAGCATTGCCGGTACTATCGACGGCGATTCCATTTCCGGTATCGGCTTGGCTGCCGCCCAGGAATGTGGAATAGGTGAGCGTTGGATCGATAACTAACTTCCTGCTCTTGTCGTAGCTCCCCAACCGTAGACTGGCCTTGTTTGCCGCGTTGAGCGCATACTCCACAGCGACAGGAACCTGTTTACCTCGGGTTAACTGATAGGCATACGGTTTGTGGAATCGAAATTCTTTTCCACTGACGCCGGCAACAAGGTCGCCTTGGTCCGAGAGTGAGAGCTCATCCGCTCCATCCACCTTGAACGCGATCGCCTTCGGATCAGCGCCGGCTGCCACGACAAAGTCGAATTCGAGGCGACGACCATCTCCGTAATAAACAACATCGACACCGGGATAGACCGCTGTCGCCTGAACCTTTGCGTAGGGCTTAACTCCCAGTCGCCAATTTCGGGCATCCTGACCGCGATAATAGTTGATGACTCCCGGCAGCGGCTCCATACCTTGTAACGAAGCCGCGGGATTCGCGTTCTCGAATGCAAAGTGCAGCGTGGATTTCGGCCCGGTGGCGTCATTGGTAATAGCGATATACGAGTCGCTAGCGCCGATGGAGACCCTGTAGCTGCCGCCGTTCGCGATAAAACGACCTGAGGTTTGCGCAGGCTCGAAGCTCATCGGCAGCTTAGCCAATGCCGTCGTGGCCACGGGTCCATGCTTAGCTTTGTGAGTTTCCGCTGCCATCATGAACTGCGGAAGTAAAGAGAGGATGGCCAGCAACGAAATACTGGTTCTGAGCTTCATAGTGTGCTTTCCCTCAACCGGTGCGGAGATATTCGGCGTGCGCGCCGAGCCTACTGAAGACCCAATCCCAGATTGGAAAAAGGTTGGAATCTCGTGCCGATACTATCGACCATCCTTATTTAACTGCACAAGGTTACTGGGGTAATGGCATCCGTGTTGTCACCGGTTTTTGGGCAAACGAGTTCCCGAAGCGGGAAAACTAAGTAGTATCCCTGAGCGTCCGAGGCATTTCTTGAGAAGAACTGGGTCCCATATCACGACGACTTCGTCAGGAGTAAGAGGGAGCGGGAGGAACGGGACAGACCGACCATGCTTTTTTGTTTCACTTTTGTTTCAGTTCCAAAAAATCATAATGACGATGCAGTCAAACCCGCTCCGGGGCAATGAGGCATGGCGGCAGATTAGAACGGGGTACGTTCTCTCCGACACGGAAGTCGTTGGACCACTGATGCCGCGCGGCTCTCCGGAACACGAGACAAACAGGAGAACGGCCGCCGTCGACTGTATGTTTGCTGGGGACTGCTGAGATGCAGAAAGATCGAGAATCACGCGATAACCGAGTTCTGTTCTGGGCCTGGTGCCACAAGTATCGCCTGAGCCCATGCAGAATTCGGCTTGGAGGCCAAAGCGGGCAGCGGTGGGCATGGATCCGTCACGCTTGACGGTGAGACGCGCGAGGCTGAACCGAGCAATCAAAAGCGGAAGATAATTCCTGAGCTGACTTCGCCCTGCTGCGCGTAAACGGTGCTTCCTCGCGGAGACGCAGCATGCTGCGTCTCTACCGAGGGACCAAGATCAGATAAAACAATTTGTTCCGGCGGTTCCCCTCATGCTGCGCCGGCAGCTGCAGCTTCCTTCACCTGCACAAGAGGTACGTTCACAAGATGCTCGCTGACGAACCATACTTGTAGCTCATTCGTGCGCAGAACCTGGCTGATCAGAAGATCGTTGGTTCCGTCATCTCCCAAATCGGAAGCGCGGCGAGCCAGCTTGCGGACCTCACCAATGATGACCTGATGAGCATCGAGCAACCGTGACAGCTGCACCGGCACGACTTCGCGTCCACGAGGAGGGCGCGCGATCTGCGTGGTTTCCGCAACATCGGCGGCCATCGCAATGCTCACACCGCCGAGCAACTGGATGCGTTCAGCAATCGCGTCCACGAGTTCTACCTGTTCGTCGTAATGTTTATCAAAAAGCAGATGGAGCTGATAAAAGGTCGGTCCTGCAGTTTGCCAATGCGACTTCTTATATAGATCTCGAAGTGTCATGGTGTCGGCCAGCAGTTGATTCAACTGAGCCGTGATTTCGAGCCGCACAGGCTCTTCCAGTTCCAGTGGAAGCAGGTGGTTCACCGTTCCGTAGGCCTGAATCTCGTTGGCACTCTGATGCAGTCTCGGTTGCGCGCTTATTTTGGCGGTGGAGCGATGATTGTTGCGTTTGGTGGGCATTGAAGCTCCTTTCAGGAAGGCGTCCTACATTCTATGCCGTGGCTCCCAGTCGCGAAGCCAAGCACTCTCTTTCGGTGATAAATCCTGCCAAGCGGTTGCGAAAAATTGTCGAATCTTCGTCGTTCCGGCATGGCTAGCCACATCGGCTCTTGCAAACCTATCCCGTAACTCTTTGTTCTCATATACCTCCATGAAAAGAATCTTCATATCGAGATATACCATCTGATGGTTATCTGATTCGGCTGCCTCGAATCAGGACAATCTCGACGCCTTATAAAGGAGGCTGTTCATGCTTCGCAAATTGATTTCGACCGACAACAGTGCAGCAATCACCATTCTTCGTTTAGTACTTGGCATCGTCTTCTTCGCCCATGGAGCACAGAAGATGTTCGGGTGGTTTGGCGGCTATGGCTTTACCGGCACGATGGGTTTCTTTACCGGAGCCATGCACATTCCGGCCGTGTTTGCCTTTCTGGCTATCGCTGCCGAGTTCTTCGGTGGATTGGGACTGATCTTCGGTTTCCTCACCCGCATCGCTGCATTTGGGATCACGGTCAACATGCTGGTCGCAATAGCAATGGTGCACGCTCAATTTGGCTTCTTTATGAATTGGACGGGCACGCAAAAGGGAGAAGGCTTTGAGTACCACCTACTGACCTTGGCGGCCACGATCTTCCTGATGATCAAGGGAGGCGGTGCCTTCTCGATTGACCGCGCACTCTCTGCGAATGGTTCGAGCGTGGCAGGTCAGCGCGCCTGAGGATAACGATGACAAAGAGCGCAGAGATTGACGCGGCGAAGCTTTGGCTGGTCCTCTCTAAGGCTCATCGCGCGATGAAGGCATTGGCTGAGCAGAGCATCGTTGGCACCGGACTCGGATTTTCCGACTTCATGGTGCTCGAAGCTCTGCTCCATAAAGGACCTTTGACGATCACCGAGATTCAGAGCAAGGTATTGCTCGCCAGCGGATCCATGACCGCCGCCATCGATCGACTCGAGAAGAACGGTTTGGTTACTCGCAACTTCAAGTCGTCCGACAGGCGCGCACGGGTGATTGAGTTAACAGCGGAAGGCAAGCGCTTGATCCAGGCGAGTTTCAACCAGCACCTCAGGGATCTTGAGTCGGCGACCACGCCCCTGAAGGAAGAAGAACGTCGGCAACTTTATCTATCGATTAAGAAGTTAGGCCTGCACGCGGAAGAGGTAAGAGAGAAGAGCAAAAAAGAGAAAGTTGGTTGAAAGTTTGTGAGGGAGGTTAGGAACTATGATCAATATTCGCAAAAGTGAAGAACGCGGCCATGCCAACCATGGCTGGCTTAATTCGTATCACACGTTTTCATTCGCAAATTACTACGATCCCAAACACATGGGATTTCGCAGCCTTCGCGTGATCAATGAAGATCGTGTAGCGCCCGGACAGGGATTCGGTACCCACGGCCATCGCGATATGGAGATTCTGAGCTACGTGCTCGAAGGATCTCTGGCGCACCAGGACAGCATGGGACATAAAGAGGTGCTTGGTCCCAATGAGATTCAACGCATGTCTGCTGGGAAAGGCGTGATGCACAGCGAGTTCAACGCCTCAAAAACCGAGCCAGTGCACTTTCTGCAAATCTGGATCGAGCCTGCGACTACCGGAACTCCGTCGAGCTACGAACAGATTGCGTTTAAGCATGAGGAGAAGAAGGGAAAGCTCAAATTGCTGGCCAGCCCGAAGGCAAGCAACGGTGCGTCGCAAATCAATCAAGATGCGAAAGTGTTTGTTTCCGAATTAGCAAAAGGAGACACAGTCTCCTACGAACTGGGCAAACAACGATACGCATGGTTGCAGGTGATTCGTGGAACGGTGAATGTGAACGGCAAGGCATTGCAAGGCGGCGACGCTGCAGCGGTCAGTGACGAAGCATCGTTGACGATCAGCGGCGAGAACACACAGCCGAGCGAGGTCTTACTGTTCGACCTTGCTTGAATTTGAGCGGTTTTGGTTTCCAGGGCGCAGCTGCGGTTGCGCCTTTTGATTTTGTATACCTGGAGAGGTTAAAAGCAGGCAACAATTAAAAAAACTTCCACCCTAGCGCAACTATAGCAACTATAATAGTTGCTAAGGATGAGGGCGGATGACTGAAAGGGTCTCAACGATTGCAGTAAGACAACGGATCGGCGATCTGCTGAATCGCGTGGCTTTGCGCAATGACGAGTTCATCATCGAACGCAAAGGAAAGCCTCTCGCTGCGTTGGTAGCTGTAGAACGTCTGGAGCAAATGAGACGATTTGCACGGCGGAACGCTCTTGAGTTATTGGCTGAACAAAAGCCCAGCCCCTTGACTGACAAGGAGGCGGGAAGGCTGGCGGAAGAAGCCAAGCTGTGGTCACGCCGACGCGCTTCCAAACCGCGCCGCAAAGCAAAGCGACACAAGGCTAAATAGCACGTGCTTCGCGCCGTGTTGGATGCGAATGTTTTTGTAAGCGCCGCCATCCGTCCGGAGGGTCCTCCCGGGGCGATTCTCGAAGAATTCCTACGCCGCGCGGCTTTTGAGTTAGTGTTGTCTCCGGCCATCGTCGACGAAGTGTCTCGCGCCCTTACTTACCCGAAAGTTCGCAGATACCTCCGTCGCGGTTTTGATGCCGAGCGATGGTTTGAGGATCTGGTTGTCTTGTCCTACTTTGTCCCCGATCAATACAAGGCTGTGGCGGTAAGCAGGGATCCTGACGATGACAAGTACATTGCGGCGGCGCTGGAGGGGAGAGCCGATTTCATCGTTGCTGGAGATTCAGATCTGCTCAGCATTAGGGAATACGAAAAAATTCGGATTGTGAGGCCCCGGGCATTTCTAGATCTGTTGACGGGATGAACTCATTGTCTTGACTGCTTGGACACGCAGTAGTCAGGCCGCTACTAAATTCCCAGCAAATTCGCACGCAGTTTGATGTAATCGTGTTCCTGCGCCCAGAGATTCAACGGAATCGTTGCGAGTTCGTCCACTACCGGCACAGCGTGGCCGTTCTTCGTTAGGTCAACGGTCTTTATGTAGTAGCGGCAGCTGTCGCAGGCTTCAACTCGCACATGCGCAAATTGGTCCGCCGTGTAAATCGCGAGTTTCCCCACCGTCTCCTCGCCGCATGCTGGGCATATGATTCGGCGGAATGCCCATTCCGTCGCGCATCGTGAGCAAATCAACGAGCGCTTTGCCCCATCACCTTCCGGTCTCAGCACTCCGACGAGCGGGCGCCCATTGCAGAGCGGGCAGACGGCCAGAGTTTCGCTGCGAGGTTGCGGAGTGCTGCGGTCTGCGGCAAATTCTGCCAGTGGTTGCAGGAACATCGATGCCAGTAGTGCTTCTCCGTCGCCGGCGGCAGGCTGAGAATCCGCGGAACTGCGCCATGAGGCAATGAGCAGGTCCCGCCACCGAGGCTCGCCTTGTGATTGAAGATTGCTGGCAGACGCGCGAATCGGCTCGGGCGCGATTGCCTGAATCCGAGACAGGAATTCGCCGAATCTAGATAATATAGGATCCAGGTTTAGATCGGCATCAAGTAGAGCGTTCTCGTTGACGTTGAAAGCTTCGCCGAATATCTTTTCGAAAGAGAAGTAGAGATCCTTTTGTAAGTTTGCGACCTCTTTGTAGAAGCGCAAGATCTCTTCAGCAAAAGGATATTTCTCGGCCAGCGCCTCAGCACGTTCGATCCGTTGATCCCACTTCGAACGTTTCATCGATCCGACTTCTGTCCGGTCACCTTCT
>QIBC01000151.1 GCA_003225215.1 Acidobacteriota bacterium | reverse complement strand
TGGGAGTTAGGAGAGCGATTTGGCAACGCGGCTTCAGCGAAGATCGCGTGAGAAGCCTGGAGGAGTACCACAATTTCCGAAATTATATTTACAACAATCCGTGCGTGCCGGCTTGGCGAGAACGCCAGAGGAATATCCCTACTCCACCGCCAATGCGAAGTTTAGAAGGACTCCGTTGAAAAGCGCAGCGGCTAAAGCCTTATGATTGGAGTGCCATAACGGCACGAGTAAACTCGATGCCCCGATACGTGTCTTGCCTAGAATATGTCCAGTAACTTTTCATTTCTTCAGCCGCAATGGCCGGATTTGCTAGAGTCCGCCGCAAGGTTGAAGAGTTTGTCTATCCCGATCCGCGCACTTTGTGCCTCTACACGCGGCGTACGCTGGAGCTGCTGGTGCAGTGGCTCTACCGCCACGACGCGGCGCTCAAGCTGCCGTAACAGGAGCATCTCAGCGCGCTCATCCACGAGCCTACCTTCAGCACAGTGGGCCGGCGCTGTTTGCGAAGACCAGAGTCATCAAGGACCTCGGCAACCTCGCCGTCCACAGCACGCGGCGGCTGATGGATCGCGACGCGCTGCGGGCGACGACGGAGCTATTTCATCTTTGCTTCTGGCTGGCTCGTACGTACAGCAAGCAGAACCGGCCGCCGGATGATTTGGCGTTCAACGCCCGGCGTTCTGCCCAGGGTGTCCCCTCAACCCTCCCACACGATTCGCCAGTTGGACAAAATGGAAACGATGTCGTGGGACTAGACATTCGGTGCCGTAGCGGATTCTGACTTTCTTGTTCGCCAGGAGCCTATCCGAGAGATTGGAAGACATTTTCGCAGGTTTGCCCTTTTATAATGCGTGGCGCAGCCGTCCGGTTGAATCATCAAGTTGGCATTGCGTCCACCTGTCGCGAATGACAGTCGCGGATACATTAATTATGACCCACTATCGCCTCAGTCGGGTTTGCCAGCTAGCAGTGCGACCCCTTCTCTATATAAATCCTTAATCAATCAACGCAAGCCCGGAGAGCGTCGATGCAGTATTCACAATCTGTGGCGGAGATGGGCTTTACTAACCGAGCCTTGTAAAAGGCTGTAACCTTTGCGACCACTGTCAGCGTCGCAGGGTCAAGCCTCGGAACCATGTTCTCGGAACGATGTTCTCCCACGCGGACGTTGCCAAGGAGCAAGCGGTGTGACCCAAGTATCGTCGGCTGTCCGGGAGACGATCTCCCGCTACCAAGTTCTGGAGGAACTCGGAAGCGGAGGCATGGGCGTCGTCTACAAGGCTCGGGACAATGAACTCGGCCGCTTTGTAGCTCTCAAGTTTCTCCCTGAAAGCCAGGCCCAAGATCCGCTAGCCCTACTGCGTTTTCGTCGTGAAGCACGAGATGCATCTGCGCTCAGTC
Source organism: Acidobacteriota bacterium (assembly GCA_003225215.1). Lineage (GTDB taxonomy): Bacteria > Acidobacteriota > Terriglobia > Terriglobales > Acidobacteriaceae > Gp1-AA112. The sequence continues at coordinate 13,570 of QIBC01000151.1, read as the reverse complement.
ACCCAAACATCTGCACCGTCTACGAAATTGGAAGCCACGAAGGCCACGCGTTCATAGCGATGGAGTACTTGGATGGCGTAACGCTGAAGTACCTTATAGCAGCAGGCACGCTCGATACCGATTGCATGGTCACCATTGCGATCCAGATTGCCGACGCGCTCGATGCCGCTCACAACCAGGGCATAGTTCACCGTGACATCAAGCCCGCCAACATTTTCATTACGAAACGGGGATCTGCCAAGATTCTCGATTTCGGACTGGCGAAAAGTTTGGGTTCTGAGAATGTGCCGAACACGATCGATCATGCAACTCGATCAATGCCTTGCGTCGTCGAGGAAAATCTCACCAGCCCGGGGACAGCCTTGGGCACCGTGGCGTACATGTCTCCAGAGCAAGTGTGCGCCAACGAGCTGGATGGTCGGACGGATCTGTTTTCCTTCGGTGTCGTTCTTTATGAAATGGCGACCGGCAGGCTGCCGTTTCAAGGAGCCAGTCAGGGCCTTATCACCGATGCCATCCTTAATCGGGATCCAGTGCCACCCATATTAGTCAATCCCGCCGTGCCTCCCACCCTCCAGGAGGTGATCCTCAGAGCCTTGGAGAAAGATCGGACCCTGCGCTATCAGCACGCGGCCGACATGCGCGCTGAGTTGCAACGGCTGAAGCGAGACGCGGAGCGGTGGATCTCGGAAGAAGGAACAGAATCGAAGACGATACCAACCACAGGCAGTTTGTCGATATCAGGAAAGCGCAGAGCTCGAACCTCGTCTGTGCAAACCGCTGGCTCCGGCCCACAGCGAGTTTCAAAAATCATTGACTCGCTTGCGGTTTTGCCTTTCGAAAATACTAGTGGCGACCCTGAGCACGAATACCTCAGCGACGGCATCACGGGGAGTCTGATCAACATCCTTGCGTCGGTGCCAAAACTGCGAGTGATGGCACAAAGCACAGTCTCTCGGTACAAGGGTCTTAGAGTTGACCCTCAGATCATTGGTCGCGAACTGAATGTGCGAGCCGTGCTCATGGGAAGAATGATGCAGAGCGGCGGTTGCCTACGCATTGGCACCGAATTAGTGGATGCAGTCACTGGCTGTCAACTTTGGGGAGCCCAGTATGATCGCGAGCCCGGCGAAATTTTTAAGATGCAGGACGAGATTTCCAACGAGATATCCGGGAAATTGCGGTTGCAGCTGACCCGCTCCGAAAAGAAGCGGCTGAGTAAACGTCACACTGAGGATGCCGAAGCTTACGGGCTGTACTTGAAGGGTCGTCATCACTGGAATAGGTGGACCGAGGAGGGATTTTACAAGGCGATCGACTACTTTCAGCAGGCAGTTGAAAGAGATCCTAAATATGCTCTGGCCTTTGCCGGCTTGGCTGATTCCTATGTGCTCCTGGGATGGAACAGCTATAGACCGCCGAAAGCGGCGTTCCCCGCCGCCAAAGCTGCAGCGATGACGGCGCTGAAACTCGACCCAAATCTCGCGGAAGCCCACGCGCCATTGGCGGCCGTGTTGTGGCTTCATGATTGGCAGTGGGAAGAGGCCGAGGCCGAATTCAAACGTAGCCTCGCGCTGGTTCCGACCTACGCAAATGCCAATCACTGGTTCGCTGAGTACACGATGACCATGGGCCGGCACGTAGAAGCTTTGGCCAGAATGACCAAGAGCCAGGAGCTCGATCCGTTATCTCTCATCATCACCGTCGCAGGGGGCTGGACCCTCTACCACGCCCGCCGATACGACGACGCTATCGAACAACTGCGCCGAGCGGTTGAATTAGATCCGCACTACCCCGTCACCTACTGGATTCTGTGCCTGCTGCTCAGGATAACCGGCCGCCACGAGATGTCTATTACGGAGGGAGAGAAGGCGGTGAAGCTGTCGGGCGGCAGTCCTTTGATGTGCGCGGCACTGGCGCAAGCCTTCGGCGCAGCGGGCAGAAAAGAGGAAGCGTTGAAGTTACTCGATGAACTGAAACGGCGCGCCGAACAAAAGTATGTTGCGCCATACTTCTTCGCTGGAATCCACATCGGCTTAGGAGAGAAAGACCTCGCTCTTGAATATCTGGAGAAATGCTACCAGGAGCACTCCCATTGGCTTATCTATCTTCACATAGACCCGAGCATAGACAGTTTGCGCGGCGACCCACGATTCCAACATCTGTTGCAGCGTATTGGCCTTCCTGCCCTCGCGGCCGCTATCTCCGCATGAAGAAGCGGAGCCGGGCGCCCCGCCCTTGTTTTTGCTTGCCCTAAAGTTTCGGAGGGTGGGCAGTGGGGACATGTGCGACCAATCACAACACTGAGTAAAATAGGGACAGCCTGAGAGCCTGTCGGAGAGAACGATTCCCGAACCAGGAATCGACGACTTACGGACACCCATCCATTTGTAAGTCGTTGATTCTTCGTGGCAGGAAAATCTTCGAGAAGCTCTCAGGCTGTCCCTATTTGGTCCTATGTGGTCATGCTGCCCTGACTTCCACTTTGTTCGCTCTTACGGTTGTGGCTTTGGGCAATGTAATGTGAAGCACGCCGTCTTGCATGCTGGCCGTCACTTTGTCGGGATTCACTTTGGTTGGAAGGTTCAACACACGGAAAACTTGATTCTTCTGGCACTCACTGTAAATCGTTTTTCCTATGGACCGCTGCTTGCTTTTCTCCGACTCTCCGCGAATCAGCAATCGCGAAGGTTCGACTTTGACTTCCACATCCTTCGGCGTAAAGCCCGGCACCTCAGCTCGCACAGTGAGTGTTTCATCTTGATCCACGATTTCTACCGGAACCGGCTGAAGTATTTCCGATTCCGCGCGCAGCCAATCCTCGAAGTGGCTCCCATGCTGGTATCCGCGCTGTGAAAATAATTCGTAGGCGCGACTTGAGATGTCGTTGTAAATATCGCTGAGTGTGTGATCGAACGTGCTGGTTGGCTCTGACATGGTGATAACAGTAGGACTCGCTGCGGGAGCGAATGCCGTTTGAGCTTTCATCTTGTGCTTCTCCTTTTCTGAAACCCTGACTGGGCTTGGCTGCAGATCACTGTCTTGGTTTTTCGACGAGGGGTTTACCCGGCTGCAACTGCGATTGGAGATCGGTTACAACGAGGCAGGCAGAAAGCGAGATAGGCGAATACTCTAGGATGAAAGCAGAGTGGGTTCAACGCCGCATTTTGTGTGCAACGCGATCGTGTCGAGCTTTTGGCTTGCGGTCAGATCGGCTCTTTCGCGCAGGTCTGGCGAACAGCGGCCAGCCATTGGCGAGGATTTTCGCTGAGAGTTGCGCAGTCAGCGTCAGGGAAGGACTCCGAAGGGTACGCCAACAGGACGACGATTGGGGTGGCTGGCAAATTCAGTTTCAGCCAGCGCACCATCTTTGTGCGGCTCCGGTTGCCGGCAGAGAATCCGACCACAATTATGTCAAAGTGGGTGCTCAGGGCAAGCGCCATTCCCTCGTCGTTTCCTAGTGCGGAGGTCACAACATAGCCATCTTGCTCCAGCAAGATTTGCCGCGTCGTCAAGAGCGTCGGGTAATACGCGATTTGTAGTACGGAAATGGCCTTCACATCATCCTGGCTTTTATGTTCAGACAGATGGCCTAATGTGGATGTCTTATGGAGAAGTCGGCATTCCTCTATGTCGTAGATCTCAGAGGCGGATCGGCGGGTTCTATAAGAGGCAACGCCAGGCAACTCCTCTCCGGTCTGTTCGGGAGAAGTGTTTGCTCTTGGCATCGCCTCTTAATAGAAGCTGTCCCAACATTCCGCATCAACTCAAGTGCCGATTTAGCAATTCTTCGCGAGAATGAAGTCCGGGAAGATTCGGCCGTCCTGTTTCGGCCCTAACGCGGAGGCTGCTTGCTTTCGGGCTTGTCCTTGCCGGCGATTTTGTCTGTGCTTCCCACTACGCCAGACTTTGTCCCTTCGGCGACAGCTTTCCCGGCATGTCCAAAGCCTTTGCCGAATGCTTTGGCGGCAGCTATCGGATGTCCTTCTTTTATGTCGTGTCCGGCGGCTTTGGCTCCGTGGCCGATATCGCTGGGCGCGGTAGCCATAGTTTTGCCTCCGCCCACATTCAGATGCGACAGCGTGCTCTCGTCGAGCTGGCCGTTGACAGTGAGATTCTTGTCCTGCTGATATTTCCGGATCGCTGCCCGGGTCTTCGCGCCGAGCTTGCCATCCGCCGTACCGGCAGCGTAGCCATCTGCGTTCAGCTTATTCTGAGCCGCCTCCACCAAATCGGGAGTGACCCGGATCTTCTTGAAATCGGGCTGCACTTCAGTGCTGCCATCAGCGTGTTTCTTATCGATGACCGTCCCACTGGGAGCTTTAGCTTTATCAGACTGGGCAGACGCAGTAAGACACAGGCTTCCAGCAAAGATACATGCGCAGGCAAAGTACATCTTGTTCATGGTGTTCTCCGAAATCTACGAGTACTGGGATGCACCAACGAAGCGGCAATTTGCCACGGTAAGGCAGGAGATGAGGAATTCCGGAACGGCGTCACTCCCAGCCATCCGGGAGAGCCTGGGACAGCGTCCCACCCGGCTCTTGGACCGGCAAAACAAGTTGAGGGATGGCGGATGAATCTCAGGGATCCGCGTGACAACGGGCATTTCATGGTTCTACCCGCTGCGCGGTGGAGTTCATCCGCACACCTCAAGCTCGAAACTGAGCATGAAAAGTGCAGCGCGCTCGATCTGCAGGAGCACGAGTCGTGCGCGCTGATCTTTAGTTTAGAAGTTTAGATTTTTTTGCGGAGTCCTAAATGCGGATATTTTGGGAAGATCACAAGCCTGCTGCTGAAGCCCTGCTAGTGTCAAATCGGGATTAGGTCGACTCGACGCCGGCAGCGCCGTGGGATCTTCCCCCCGGCTAACCCTGTCACCAGTTGCAAAATGTCGCACCTATGCGCAAATCTGCATACGGTGACGCTCCCGCCTGTACTGAAAGTGAGTCAAGTTATACGCTTGCCCATCCCAAGGGCACTCTGAAATGTCGCCTGAAGGGAAGCAATCGCCAAGACTCGACGAAGTTCTCGAGCGCGCAAGAGAGCGCGTTGAGACTTCAAAGAGGTTACGTAAAGAGTCGCAGGAATTACGAGAGAGACTCGAAAAAAGCAAGCAATATGCGCTGCAAATCATCCGCAAGATGCCGCGAAACTAAACGTGACGATTTCTTAGGCCACATTGTTTGATGGAGCTGCGCGCGCTTCCGCCGGCCATCTCCCATACGTACCTTACATTCGGCCATTCAGACCGTGGGGAATGCCTGTTTGTCTTTTGTCAATGACAACAAGATTTTCCAAGAGCACGATTCCTGCCAACAGGCAAACCTTGCGGCGGTCACGACCGTTTCACTTCGAAACGTGAAGAGTAGTGTCCAACCGTATCTGCTCTGAATGCGAAGGCTGAAAGACCGGAGATGCGGCTTGACTTCATCGGAGCGACGCGTATTATCGCGATTTCACATCGAGATGCCTATCTCGCTGCAGGTCTTGGGAACTGAAACTCTGGTTCAAGCGACCACAAAAGATGTCAGCGCCTCGGGTGTCTTCTTTTACACGAGTTTCGAATTGCTGCAGGGCGCACACATCGATTTCGTAATGACCCTGCCTCCAGAATTGACTCACGCGGACGGTATCCAAGTAGCTTGTAAGGGAGAAATTTTGCGAGTCCAACACGGTCAGGCGCATGGTCACATCGGAGTCGCTGCTGCAATTCACGCGTTCGATTTTTTCGCAGCTTCAGTATCTGCCGGTTCGAACGGCTCTTAGGGAAATCGGTATCGGTGGGTCACGAGGGGATCGTTCGAGGAGCAGGCTAAGCTTGCTTGATGTCTTTTGCCCGCACAAAGAAAATGTGGCCATGGGCGCATTGAAACGGCAGAATTCCACTTCGCGACTCTTTCTCTGATGGTACTGCCGCCGTGGCAGAGTGACCTGAAAGCGGTTTCAGCGCTGCATTTCCGCAGACTGGGCAAGTGCCTCGAAGGATCGGATTGCTGAAACCTGTCTCAGCGGAGCCCTGTACCAGGTGGGCAGGACCGTCTGCAGGCCGCACTGTTTCTTTTTCTATGTGGCGAAGCAGTTCGAAGTAGACGGGATTCGGCACTTGCCTGCCTCGCTCCCATCGCACAATGGTTTCTCGGCTTACATTCAACCTGCGAGAAAGCTCCTGCTGTGTCAATTTGCATCTGAGGCGCAGCTGGCGAATTTCACGAGGGCTCAGGATCTCCGGAGCAAAGGCTGACGACCCACTCGGATCCATCCTGATTACCCCTTCAGCTGCGCAAATGCGGCATCGCGTCAAAACGGGGGTAAAGATCATCGTCGAATCTGCACCTGAGCGAACGGTGCCGGCAGGACACAGAGAGGACGATTACAGAACGTGCCGGTTTGTTAGAGCGCAACGCTCGACTACGGTAGCCTTTCGTTTTTGATAACTGTTTGCTCCAGATCAAAGTGTCGGAAAAGTTGTCCTGATTCATCGGGTTCGGGACAAGGTGGAGGACAACGCAATAATGCCCTCCGGCGCGGCGAGCATGGAAGCGACGGAGGGCAAGTCTCTGAGGCAAGTCTTCGAGATTTACTCCGAAGGTAAGGTGCAGCTGCCTGCAACGTGTGCCGCAATAAACGCAATGGCGTTGTCTATGTATGCGTCAAACGCCGTCGCCTGAGCCTGCGTAATGGATCCCTCGGCAAGCTCTTCTTCTACTTCCCGATCCACGGCCAAAAGGAAATTAACTGTGTTTGTAGCCTGGTCGCACGGAATTTGGAAGTTACGTACTCCGAACGAATAGGCTGAGGCCGGTTTACTGCTCAAACCCAGACAGCTGACAACCAGGGCCAATACTGCCATGCGGGAAAGATGCTTCTTGATGTTCATGGGACTGCTCTCCTCTTTGATGTGACATAAGCCGGTGTGCACACCTCCGCAGCAGGCAGTCCTACATCCCACCTCGGTAGGCTACAGAAACAATAGCCAGATGCTAATCCCGGCGAATTGTGCGCGGACTTTATTGCAGTTGGGAATGAATCGTCTTTGTCCGAGAGCAAAGATAGGCGGGTTTTGACATTGCGCCAGACCGGATGGAGGGTTTACATGTTGCGTCTGCAGGAGGACGAACGAATTCTACCTTCCCTGCATCCTGCGACAGAGGCGCTCGATCAAAACTCCCACGAGGGGCTTGAAGCGATCGCTGGCGCAAGTTATCGTATTGACTCTCGGCAACACCGCGACCAGACTTCTTAGAACCGTACGTGGGCCTGGTTCTCGACTCATGGGATGAAATCGTAAGAAAGAATGGACGGTGAGCGGGGAGGCTTGCTTACAGGAATTTACAACGAGCTTACGTGTTTTTACGCGGGGAAAGGAAATGTGCGTTCTAATGGCTGCGGTTTCAAATTCGTCTGCCGTACTGATACTCAAATATGAACCACACAGGAAAAGAAGCGCACGCACCTAAGTACGATCGGGTAACACCAGCGAATGAAGCATTCGTTGCAAACCTTAAGCGCGAGCGTGCTCAGTTGGCAGAAGCGCTGAACGAGCTTTACGAATTGCTCGAGGAATATGCTCCGAGCTGGTATAGCGAGGATCAGCACGAAAAAGCGAAGGCTGCCCTGGAGCTTTTGGGGCAAGGAGACTCTCTATCTTCGTGCAATAGTTTGTCCAACCACCGCGATCGTGCAGTTTTGAGCTCCTGACCCGGGATCGGTTATTGTTCCTGCAACTTGTAACCCAAACCCGGAACCGTCAAGATCAGCTCGGGTTTCTTTGGATCTCCTTCCAATTTTTGCCTGAGACTGGACACGTGCACGTCGACAGTGCGAGTGAATGTGTCCGGCTCATAACCCCAAACGTCTTTCAAAATCTGGTCGCGCGAAAGACTCCTTCCGGCGTGTTCAATAAAGTATCGCAGCAGCTGGAACTCTCTCGCCGATAGATCCACGGGCTTACCTTCCTTGGTCACGGTAGTGCGGCGAGTATCAACACAGAGAGGACCGATTTGGTACAAACTCTGTCCTGTCCGCATGGGCGCTCTGCGCAAGAGAGCTTCAATGCGGGCGAGGAGCTCCATACTATCGAACGGTTTGGTGACGTAATCATCAGCGCCCAGCTTCAGGCCCAGGACCTTCTCTACTGTCTCGGTCCGGGCTGTCAGCAGGACAATCGGAGTCGCAAGTCCAGCATTTCGAATATCCCTGCACACATCGAAGCCGTTCCTGCGAGGCAGCATTACATCCAGAATGATTAGATCGAAGGGCAAGCGTGTAGCCTTCTCGAGACCTTCAACTCCGTCCGTTGCGAAGTCGACGATATAACCCTCCTTTCGCAGGCGGTCGCCAAGAGTTATGCGAAGATTTTTCTCGTCTTCGACCAGTAGGATGGCTTCGTTCATATTTCGAAATAACTCAATGTATAAGTTCCTGAACTGCGGTTCTTGCCTGAATTGTTTCTTTAATGGGCAGGTGAATTGTGAAAGTACTCCCGCGTGCCAGTTCGCTGGAAACCGACAAGCTTCCTCCCATTGCCTCAGCGATGCGTTTCGCTAAGGGCAGCCCCAGCCCGGTTCCGTGGATCTGCGCTGCGCAAACTGAGGGACTACGGTAAAACGGCTCGAAAATGCGCTTGAGTTCAGAACTGGCGATGCCGATGCCACTATCCTTTACGCTAATTCTTAGCTCATCGGCTCCATTTGGCGCAGTTGCGGAGATCGCAATCCATTTGCTTTCGCCAGAATACTTGATGGCATTGATCAGCAGATTTTGCAGGCACTGCGACAACGCTGAGGCATCGGCAATTACGCGGGGAAGTCCATGGTCGACGTGCGTTTCAAGGATGATGCCTTCTTCTTGAACGAACTCCGACGTATTCTCGAGAACAATTTCGATGATTTGCGACACTTGCACCGGACGCAGGACGTAATGGTCCCTGCCATCCCGAGTAGACGCAAATAGCAGAATCTGATTCACGAGCTCTGTGATTTGACGAGTCTGGCTTCGGATCATCCCCCCATATCGCCTAAGTTGCACGGTTCCCTCAATGACTCCGTCAGTAATATTCTCCGCAGCCGAGCGGATGACGGACAGCGGCGTCCGCAGCTCATGCGAAATGGAAGCGACGAAATCCATCTGCAAGCGTGCCAGTTGAAGGGCAACCATCATCCTGCTTCGCTGGATTGCCCAGATGGAAACACAGGCAAACAGCACGGTGAGAGTTACTACCGCAATGAGTCGTGTCACAGATCGTCGCGACGACTCATCGACAATGGCGAGTTGTTGCGAGGCCTCTTCGTCATACAACCGCTTAATGACATCCAGATCCTGGCGCACACGGTCAAAGGTGGGAACGCCGCCGGTAATATCGAGTTCGACCGCTTCTCTCGTGCTGCCTTCAAGGATGGAAGCTAATACTTCGTCGCGAATCTTCAGATATGCCGACCAGTCGTCGCGAAGACGCTTTCCCACCTCAACTTCGCTGGGGATGCGGGCGCGTTTCAAATATTCGGCGATTCCATCGCTCACGTGTCGATCGGCTCTGCGCGATTGATCCGCGTACTCTACCTGCAAGTTGCTGTCGTTCGTCGTCAGAGCGTACAAGGTGCTTCGACGGGTTTCCTGCGCTTCATATTGCAGCTCGCCGATCCTGCGGAAGCCCAGAACGGAACCCTCGTACATTTTCTGTGCTTCCATGTCGGCAATGCGGGAGTCACGCATTACGAAGACGCCAAGGCCGGCACTCACTCCACAAACGAGCAGCATCAACAGCAATGAACTGTAGCGAGACAGCGTACGCCAGAACGCGTGCATTCCATGGGGCGCTCCGACTGTCTTCGTACTCACGAAATTGCGATTGTCCGACATCACTATTTCATCGTGCGCTGTTCAATATGAAGGGGATAGTCCTTGGCCTCAGGAAGGCGGCCGTCCACGCGAAGAACCTTTACAGTCTCATCTACATCAACCGCACGAACATAGCCGATCGCTCCCGGCACATTAAATACAAATTTGCGTACGCCCATAGGGCTAGCCAATGTCTTGGGAGAGACAAACAACTCCCCAGTGAACAGACCATGCAGGATGCGGTGGCTGTAGTCCGTTTCATTCATCTGACAGACATCGTGAAGCAAGGCTTTTCGTTCCGGGCGGCCTGGTTCCATCATGACGAGAGTAATTCTGCGTCCGTTTGCCCAATGACTTCTTTCTCCCAGGAAGATTCGTCGGAGTTCGTCCTGGGAGACGCTGTCCAATGTGTTCGACACATTCACAATTATGGCGAGGCTCTCGGATGCGTTCCGTTCCGCAGCAAGCGACCAGGCGAACAGGCTGCCGATCGCAAAGGAGAGGATAGCTATTGCAACAGCAATCCGCACCAGCACGAGATTTGCTACTCGCCCCATCGCTGTGGTCTCAGAACGTGAACCCAACCTGAAGCCCCAACGAGTTAATGGCGGGCTGGCGCCTGAGCCCGGTGTAGTCGTATTGGAATTTCACCGCAACGGACTCGCTAGCGTCGTATCGCACACCTACGGAAGGTCCCTGTCTCAATCCGATGTCAGGAAAGATTGGCTCATGGTTGGAGGCATTCACATACTCGTACCGAAAGTATGGCCTGTACGCTCCAAACCGCCGAGAGACTTGTGTGTAGAATCCCGGCGTCTGAAACACGTGCGAAATACCAGCAGGAGCGTGTCGAATAACCAAAGCTTCATTGAGCCATTCGAACCTGGGTCGGGTGAAAACTGCGTGCGCAGCCAGAATGGTCTCAGTCACGTTTGGAGAGCCAAGCGGCGTCAGAAGATCGTGATAGACCGAGAAGCCAGCCTGCAAGCCGCTGATCGCCTTAGGACGCGCGAACAAAGCCAGATTAAAGGCCTTGTGATTATTTTCATCAACTATGTTTTGGACCTGTTCTTCGTCCAGTGGAGAACGCGATGAGCGGCCGTTACCGACCTCGGCTACGTAGTGCAGCCCAAGCGGACCAGAAGGAACCAATCCCGATGCGGATACGCCGACATTGTGAATTGGCAGAATTCCCCCACGATCCTCAAATTCAAAAAGGAACGGCCTTCCCTCTGTAGTCTGGAACCACGTGCTGTGATGGTAGGCGGTGTTGTAATAGCCAATCGCTGTGTGATACCGGCCGACAGACAGGTTGAAGTAGTCATTATGGGAATACTGAAGCAGGAACCGTTCTATATCCACGCCGAAAGAATTCCTGGATCCGCGCGTAATCCCGAAAATGTTGTCAGGGCCGCCCTCGAATACAATCTCGCCAAGAAATTTGAATTTTTCGGAGATGTCGGAAGTAACGAATAAATTGAGCTGTCCTAGAGTAAATGAGCTCGGACTTCCTTTTTGAGTGTCTCCATGGAAGTTGACGTCGCCAAAACCCCTGATCCGTAGGAGGGTCTCACTGACGTCCATTCTCTCCGACATCGGGGTCTCGCTTGCAGGGGTGCTAACCGGCTGTTCTGCTGGAGCTGGACCTGGAGCGGCAGGAGCTGGAGGATTTTCAGAGGCCTCTAACTGCGCAACGCGAGCCTCTAATTTCTCGATCCTTTCCAGCAGGACCTGAATCGTTTTCTGATCTGGAGATACGACAGAGCTCGAAGGAGCCTGCGCCAGAATCAGTGAATGGTTTCCCAGTATTCCGAAGTAGAGAACGGAGACGAGACAAAGTCGCCTACTTTGGCTCTTACTCCATAAATATCGTGGGCTAACGAAAGATTTAAAGCGAAACTCCATTGTCCCTCCCTCAGGAACTTTGGCTCCACTGAGACAGTGTTCATTATTAGAGCGTCTCAAGCGACGTTCAGGGGGAGGGCCTTTATTGTGAACAGGGTAGTTCCGGTCATTTGCGCAAGTTCTTCGCGTGACAGGCCTACTTCAATGCCGACGCTCAGCGGTTTACCTACCTGCTTGAGAAGCCGTGTGAGTTCGTGCGCAACTCGCGCGCAGACCTTTTCCGTAGCTACTTCGCGGAACCTCTGTTCCAGTTCGTTCAGCCGGTCGGCGAGTATCCGCGCAACATTCTTTCTCATATCTGGAAGACGTTCCAGGAAAGTCTCGAATTTGAGCACATCCCACAAGAGTCCGGTGCACGTCTCTACCACATGCGCGGAGCACGTATGATGACTCTCTGCGGAAAGAGCCAGGACACCGACTATGTCTCCAGCTCCGCTCAGTCTGAGGATGACTTCGCTGCCATCCTGCCCTAGCTGGGTGAGTTTCACATACCCTGATTTGATCAGGAGTACCTGACGGATCGGCTGCCCTTCCACGAAGACTACTTCATGGCGGGAAAAGACCCGCGCGCGAGCGCTCATGGCAATTTGTGCACATTCGGATGCGGCTATCCCGGCAAAGACATTGGAAGCGCACATCAGTGCCACGCGTTCACTAATTTCGGATTCGATCAGAGAAGCACTCGCACCGGCAGCGTTCACCCTGCGAGCGAAGTCGGCCATACCCTTCGCCAAGGTGGTAATCTCCTGATTCTCGAGTTCGAGCTGCCCGCTGAACAATCGGTCCACATGGAGCAGGGGGGGCTCCCGGGCTTGCGAGGTGACTCTGTTAGATTGCGGACTGCGATGAGGACTTGCCGATCCTGGCGCTGACGCAAACGAGCAGGATCACTCAGCAACTAAAGCTCTGAGTTGTACGTCAGTCGCGCAGCGTAGCAATACTGTATATCAATGTCAAACTATTTTTATTCGACAGGGTATTTCCCAATTCGGCACAGCGTCGGGAGCAACACAATCAGGTTGAGTAACGATCACTGATTACCTAGAGCCAGACGCTCAACTGCACAGCATCTTCCTTGCAAAGTAGCGAAGTATTGGACTAGCTCCAATTTACTGTCCCGCCGAATGTGACTTCCATCACCAGCAATACTTTTCCTCCAAAAGAGTTTCTGAGTTTGCTGCGAATCAAAGACGGAAAATCCTACGCGGCTATTATCCAGCTGCTCTCAATAAGACCTCTCGACGTTATCCGAAGTCTTCAAATGGGAATTTCGGTTTACGAATGAGGTGCCGCCGACGCGGCCGGGAGCGAAGAGGAGGATGCATGCCGAGCAGCGCACTGCGCAAACTCTTTCACACATCGCTTCTAGTCAGCCTCACCACAATCGCCAGCGCTCAATCCTTTCGAGTGCAATGTCCAACCAGCACCGTTACGCATCCGGCAACTTTGACAAACGTGAATGCGGAACCTGCCTACACCGGGCCGACGACGTACTCGACCGATGCCACGGGGCAATATTTCAAGCCGAGTTCCAACGTGAACGGCGCCATTAAGTGTCAGCAGATCTCGGGCGGTGACGGCTACGCGACCATGGGTGATGGCACCCAGACGTACATGTTCTCGTTCGGACCGTTATCAGGCGTTCCCGACATTGCTGCCGGTAAGCCGGGTACACAGTTTCCTAACGTTTTCAATACGCTTTACGCCGGCGCAGGGCCGGTTCAGCCGGGCTTTCCTAACTGCGACAGCAACACCAGCGCAACGTACCCAAACTGCGCTTCGGCCGACCCGACATACAACGGCGCCATCGGTTTGACGCCGGATA
>QIBC01000356.1 GCA_003225215.1 Acidobacteriota bacterium | reverse complement strand
TCTATCGAAAAAATTGGGCAAAGCTCCCTGCCAAAACTGTGAAAAAAGAGTCGGATTTCTTCTTCGGGAGGAGTTCGTGCCCGGCGCCTTCAATCGGCATAAGCTTCGTCTCCGCCGGAATTAGCCTTAGCGCCGACTGCATCTCTTCGATGGACCCAAATGGATCGCGCGTTCCATGTACGAATAGCGCACGCGTATGCAGATTGGGAAAGTGCGCGCTGCGCAATTGCTCCGGCTTACGCGGCGGATGTAGAGGATAGGAGAGCAGCAGAAGGCCATCTACCGATGATGACTCGCGAGCGCAAAGCATCGTCGCCATGCGACCCCCGTAGGAGTGTCCGCCGAGAAAAATGCGGCCGTTGATTTGTTCGCGGAGGACCTGAACGGCACGATGAAGTCCTGCCTGATCTTTCTCAGCGCTGCCCAGCGGCGGCCCATGCGGCCGCGATTGGCGAAATGGAAGATCGCAGCGCAGAACGGTTAACCCCGCCTTGCAGAGTACCTCGGCGAGTCCAACCAGCAGCGGCGAATTGCAATTGCCCCCCGCACTGTGAGTGAAGACAAGGCCGGCGTCGGCGTGGTCGTCTGCCCGGTGAAGAAAGCCGCGGACCGTCGGTTGATTTGGCGCTTGGTCTAGAAATGGCTCTGCCATGGAAACTAAAACGACTCCCTATTGATGTATTCCCTTTGATGTATTCCATACTGATGCATTCCTACTGATGCATTCCTACTGATGCATTCCATACTGATGCATTCCATACTGATGCATTCCATACTGATGCATTCCATACTGATGCATTCCATACTGATGCATTCCATATCAGGAACTTGTCATGTTGAGCGGAGGAGGGTTCCCGCGCGTTTTCTCCAGCGCGGGAGACCGGAGTCGAAACATCTTGTGTTTTGTTTTTTGTTTCGGATGCTGAACCCGGCGAATTCGGCCGGCTAAAAATGAGGAGCAAACACAAGGTCCTTAGACTCCATCTGCCGCGCGGGAAAAAACCTGCGGGAACCCTCCTCCGCTCAGGACGCCAGGCTCTTTAAGTATGGATGCTTGAAGTGAACCCCTGGAGTGAGACACAGAGTTAAGGGGGCAAGCTGGGTGCGCCAAAGACATGTTAATGGCTTTGCTCCTCCGCCTCCCGCAAGGGATTGGGGAACGTAGGAAGATTCGGGAACGCTTCGCATCGGCGGATCGGGCAGGCACCGTCGTCGGCTGAGTCGCCGCGATACTCCTGGTCGCAGGCATCCGCCACATACTTGCCTTTGGTATAGCGATAACGCATCAAGGAGGCTGTGCAAATACCAGAAGTTCCGCCGAAGACAAGGTCGGGAACGGCCCGTGTGCCGCGAAGAATGATCGGCCCAAAACCCGCTTGCGCAATGATTCGACGATATGAACCGTGCACTGGAACGTAGAGGTTGATCATCTCTTCATTCCTGTTGGTTATTCCATGTTCCACCAGGACAGCGGCGCCAAGCTTTCCCAAATCGAGATGAGTGAGCCGGCATTGCTTGAATTCGTCATCAAGATCTTTCGCGTTGGCATTATGGATGTTGTATGCGCGTGCAAGAACCCGCTTCAGATCCTGCTCAACCACGGGACGGAGCTTCTCCAGCTCAGCAGTTGAAAGATCTTGTGTGCTTTGGGCAGATCCTCCATTTTTGGCGGATGTACCAGATTGCGATTGGGCGCAACACACATAAGCTAAGAACAGGCCAACAACAAACACGGAGAAGCGCACAAGCGAACTCGTCATTCTGAGATTCTAATTTCTTCCCTTAACTCCGTGTCTGACTCCAGGGGTTCACTCCAGCTCCAACTCAGAAATCCCTATTTCGCATGAACGTGCGTCGCTGTTTTTCTATAGAACAACGGACAACGAAAATATTTGTTCTTTCGTTTGTAACCTGTTGAACAGATTGAAGGAAAAAAATTGTAGAGCAACGGACAAACCTTGCCTTTCTCGGCGACCTGCCACATCATGGCGAGGTGGGTGCAAATTCCAATTTGGGACTGGCAGCAGTGCGAGATTGCTGCAGCATGGAGCAGGCAGTGGTAAGACCGGAAGGAACTGGTCGCACTGTTTCGGAGAAAGATCCCACTCTGATCCCACCACGGTCGGTGGGATATCCCAGCATGATCCCACCGCAAATTTGTGGGATATCCCACCCCGATCCCATGGGGCTGGTGGGATCTCTGTGGGATCTCATTCGCTAAGTCCTTTAAAAGCTGGGATCAGTCAAAAATGCATTTTTTGAGAATTCTTGAAGCAAGCCTGCTACAGCACCAACTCTTCCTGGGTCCACTGCCGTGCGGCAGGCGGGACTTCGGCGCAGAGATCAATTACGAGCTTCTCCAGCACCAGCCGCTTGCTGGCGGGATTGGAACGGAGACCGAGATCGGCGCGGGCGAGCAATCGCAGCGCAGCTGAGAGTTCGCGGCGCGACTTGTAGCGGCGGGCCTGGCGAATCACATCTTCCGCTGCAAAAGGAGGCACGCGAAAACCTTGCCACAGCGCCTGCCAGATCGTGCGCGAATCGCGAACATTCTTTTCGAGAATCACCAGCATCTGGCGGAAGGTGCGCGCCAGCATGTAGATGTGCCCGATCGCCGCTTCTTCGCCTTCTTCACTGTTGAGAAGTGCATCGAGCACCAAGAGTGCGCGAACACGGTCCTTCGAGGAAATTGCATCTGTGAGTTCGTATAAAGAGCGTTGTTTAGCAGCCAGCACCATGGTTTCCACGTCGCCGATGGTGATGCGTTTTT